>NZ_JAMYMF010000002.1:0-321778 GCF_040318415.1 Mesorhizobium sp. M1163
TACGGAAGTCGATCAGCAGGCGATGGCTTCCAGCCAGGCGCAGCTTGTCGGTCAGTTCCTAATCGACCGGGCGGGCATCGTACGCCGGAACTTCACTGAAGTTCTGGAGGATGGCCTCAACACCTTCAGAGCGCCGAATCCCGAGGAATTGATGTCGGCAGCTTCCCAAGTTGCACATTAACAGGCTGCGGAAATGGGCTGCTAACAACGCGCTCGACGGCCACCGTCCTGTGGTGATTCTTTGGATTTAACAATCGTCGAGATGCTCAGGCGCGGAGGGCTAACGGCCGGCTGGCGTGCCGTCCAAGTGGTACAGCGCGTGGTCCAGGCGGAGTGACGCATGGTCGTCTTCGAGCCCCATAAAATCCCTCATGAGTTAGGACGTCCGGTGGGCACTGGGATGGTCTGCTGCCCGGGTGTGTACCCGGCGCGTTTACCTGAGGTGTCGCCCGGTGTCGGGCGGCAGGATCGGGAAGATTTCTGGGCGCGTTGACAGCCCACGGCGCTGAGCGGATCAAGATGGATCCGGCGCGGACTTCTGCTCAACATTGCCGAAAGCTTGCGCCGCAAAGGGCGGATCACTGGTTGCTAGCGGGCGGCGAGCTTGTCCGACCGTTTGCAATACAGGCGGACGCCGACGGGCACGATCTCATAGCCGGCGTTGTTCAACTGGAGCTTCATCTCCTCGAAATGCCGCTTTGAGCCGCTGACGATCGATTCAGGCGTGTAGTCCCAGCCGTTACGAGCGGCATTGGCCAGAATGTCGGCGTAGAGTCGCATGCTCGTGATTTTCACATCCGATTCCAGCACCTGCCTGCATCCTCTTGCGAACGACGGCGACAGACCCGCCGAAAAACTCAAAATCGTGCGTGCAATAACGACCGAAACGGTACGCATGGAAGCCCTCCCCTGACTACAGCTGTTGCTGCGGGCGATCTTGCAGTTTGTGCGTCAGCGGCGGCATCGGGCAGATGCAGTATTCGACCTCCTCCATTTGTAGTATTCTTCCGCTGGGGACGGGGTTCCAGCATGATGCTCAACGACGCTTCGAAAGCGCGGGCGCTCGACGCCTTGTCGGGTCGCGAGCGCGCGGTTGCGGAAAAATTCGCGTCCGGTATGACTTACCGTGAAATCGGCAAGGCGCTTTTCATTGCCCCGACCACAGTTCGCACTCACCTTGCGAGCATCTACGAAAAGCTCGGCGTACGGACCAAGATCGGGCTTGCGACCTACTTTAGCGGTATCCCGCGCGCGTCGCAGGAAGCGCTTTTGCCTTTGTCCGAAGCCCCGCCAGCGCTTGCCATATTCCCGATTGAATGCCTCAATTCCGAAGAGCGATGGCGTCGCTTTGCCGATGGCCTGTCGTCGGACATCACCATCGACCTGGCGCGCTACGCAGGCCTGCCTGTCATAGCCTTTCACACGATGAAATCGCTGGGCAGCAAGCCGGCCGATTTTGCCGCGGACGGTAAGACGCTCGGCGTCACCTATATAGTTTCGGGCCGGTTGCGCGCCGACGACCAGAGGGTTCGCTTGACGATAGAGCTTGCCGATGCTCGTAACGGCGTCAGCCTGTGGAGGGAGCGCTACGACCGGCCTGTCGAGGACATTTTCGAGCTGCAGGACAGCCTGACCGAAAGCATCATCAATGTGTTCGCCGGCAGTTACGGAACCCTCGCCACCGTCGGCCGCAACGCGGTTCGCCGCAAGCCGCCGGCCAGCCTGCGCGCCTATGATTGCTATCTGCTCGGTGTAGAACAGCACACGACGTTCAGCCGCGCCGGCAATGCGGCGGCGATCCGTCTGTTTTTACGAGCGCTGGAGCTTGACCCCACTTTCGCCAACTGCTGGGCCGAACTCGCCTATGCCTATTCGATCGAGGCCTGCAACGGCTTTGGCGACGACGTGCTGACCTCGATCGAGAACTGGCGGACGGCGGCCGAAAACGCACTGCGCCTCGACCCGACGGACAGCTGCGCCCACGCGTGCCTTGGCAACCTCAGAGCATGCCTTGGCGATCTCGAAGGAGCGGAGCGCGCCCACCGGCGCGCTCTCGAATACGGCTTCAATCATGCCGGCATATTGCCGCTACTTGCCGGCAGCAAGGCGCTTGTCGTTGGCGATCCCGCCGAGGCAATTCCGCTCATCGAGCGTGCCATGCGGCTTAACCCACTGGCCCCGCCCTGGTATTTCGGCATGCAGGGCCGCATTCTGTTCGCCGCCGGCAGACACCGGCAAGCCATTGCGGCGCTCCGCCGGAGTTCGCCGGAGTCGCCAGACGTGCTGATGTTTCTGGCGCTCGCGCATGCGGCCACGGGTGAGGCCGGCGAAGCGGCCAGGTTTGCCGCCCGTTTGAAAGCCGAATTCCCCGAATTTTCGGTCGAACGCTTCATCACTGCCTATCCCGTGACCAATCCGGATGCCGTGCTGGCCATACGCGACGCAGCAAGGCTGGCAAGGCTCGTCTAACAGGGCCGCATGCATCCGAGGCGACATTCCAGTCCTTGCGTGGACACAGCCGGCAGCCGGTTATACTGGAAACGCGTAACGAGAACCAACGCCATGTCGCCACGACCGAACATTGCCCGGCAGCGCCCTGCCCCCGCGGGCCAGCCTCCCGGCGTCAGCCTCTGCCGCGCCCTGTCGAAGCTTGGCCTGTGCTCGCGTAAGCAGGCCGAGCTTCTGGTTGCCGAGGGGCGCGTGCGGGTCGCCGGCAAGATCGTGCGCAACGGCGCGATGCGCGTCGATCCCGGCCGCGACCGCATCGAGGTCGACGGCCGCCGCGTCGCCGCCGAGCGCAAGGTCTATCTGATGCTCAACAAGCCGCGCGGCCTGGTTACCACCCGCGACGACCCGCAGGACCGCGGCACCGTCTATGATTGCCTGGCAGGCCTCGACCTGCCCTTCGTCTCGCCGGTCGGCCGCCTCGACAAGGCCAGCGAAGGCCTGCTGTTGATGACCAACGACACGCGCTTCGCGCAGCGCCTGCTCGACCCCGCCTCGCATGTTGCCAAGACCTATCACGTGCAGATTGGCGCCCTGCCCGACGAGGCCATGCTGGCGCGGTTGCGCGCTGGCGCGACAGTCGACGGCGACTTGCTGACGGCCCGCTCGATCGAGCTGTTGCGCGGCGGCACCAGCACCGCCTGGCTGGAAATCGTGCTCGACGAGGGCCGCAACCGCCATATCCGCCGGCTGCTCGGCGCCCATGAGATTGAGGTGCTGCGCCTGGTGCGCGTTGCGATCGGATCTCTGCAACTCGGCGAGCTTGCCAAAGGCAAGGCCCGCCATCTGACCGCCGAAGAGCTGGCGCTGCTTCGGGCCTGAAGGGCAGAGCGAAGCATCACTCAGTGCCCAGGCCGGTTTGATGAGCGTTCTCATGGATTTCGGCAAAATCCAGCCCATATCCTAGATATGGAGCTTTGAGCGTGAAACTCGCGCGTGCGGTCCTGCTTGCCGCGGCTTTCGTGGCTGCTGCGGCCGTTTGTCCCCCTTCTGCAACCGGAGAGGCGAACGGCCGGGAGAAAATTGTGTTGCGCGTCGAGATCGACGGCGCCATCGGTCCGGCGAGTGCCAGGCAGCTCGAGGAAGCGCTGGCGGTGGCCGCGGACCGAAACGCCCAGGCTCTTATCCTGCAGATGGACACGCCCGGCGGGCTGGTCACCAGCATGCGCGAGATGATCGCCGCTATCCTCGCCTCGCCGGTTCCCGTCATCGGCTATGTCGCGCCCGCCGGCGGGCACGCGGCGAGCGCCGGAACCTACATCCTCTATGCTACCCATGTAGCGGCGATGGCGCCCGGCACCAATCTGGGCGCGGCAACGCCGATCGAGATGGGCGGGCCGCTGCCATCGTTTCCCGGCGGCAAGAACGATGGCCCGGAGGCGGACAAGGACAAGAAGAACGCACCCGCGGGCGATGCGATGATCGCCAAGGCGACGAACGACGCCGTTGCCCTGATCCGCAGCCTGGCTGAATTGCGCGGGCGCAATGCCGAATGGGGTGAAAAGGCCGTGCGCGAGGCGGCCAGCCTGTCGGCCGGCGCGGCGCTGCAGGAGCATGTCATCGACTTCGTCGCCCGCGACACCACCGAGTTGCTTCAACTGGCCGACGGCCGGACCGTCGAGATCGCCGGCAAGAAAGAGGCATTGGCGACGAAAGGGCTGCCGGTTGAAACGCTCGAACCAGGCTGGCTCATCCGGCTTCTCGCCGTCATCACGGACCCAAACATCGCCGTCATCCTGATGCTGGTCGGCGTCTATGGCCTCGTCTTCGAATTCACGAGCCCGGGCGCGGTCGCGCCTGGCGTGATCGGCACGATTTGCCTTCTGCTCGGCCTCTATGCGCTCAATCTCCTGCCGATCAGCTATGCCGGCCTTGCCTTGATGCTGCTTGGCATCATCTTTCTCGTCGTCGAAGCCTTGAACCCGACAGTGGTCCTTGGGCTGGGAGGCGTGGCTGCGTTTCTGCTGGGCGCTGCCATGCTGCTCAAGATCGAGGGGCCCGGCTTCGAGATGTCGTGGGCCGTTATCGGCACCGCCGCCGTCCTGACGCTCGGCCTGGCGCTGTTGACCGGCAGCTATCTGTGGGCGGCCCGCAAGAACGTTCCGCGTGTTGGCGCACAGGCCATGCAGGGGCTGCCGGCGGAGATTCTCGACTGGCAGGGCAGCGAGGGCCACGTGCTCGCCCGGGGCGAGCGCTGGCGGGCAAAAGCCGACGAACCGCTTGCGGTGGGCGACAGCGTCGAGGTGGCTGATGTCAGGGGTCTTGTGCTGACGATACGGCGCCGCAATGTGGGAAGCGATGGAGCAAGGCAATGATCATCGGTTATGTGGCGTATCTGGCAGCAGCGCTCGTCGTGGTCATGTTCTTATCCGCGGCCATTCGCGTCCTGAGGGAATATCAGCGCGGGGTGGTCTTCACGCTCGGCCGCTTCACCGGGGTCAAGGGCCCCGGCCTTATCATCCTCATCCCGTTCGTGCAGCAGATGGTGAAGGTCGACCTGCGAGTGGTGGTCCAGGACGTGCCGCCGCAGGACGTGATCTCGCGTGACAACGTCTCGGTGAAGGTCAACGCGGTGCTGTATTTTCGTATCGTCGACGCCGAGCGGGCGGTGATCCAGGTCGAAGACTTCATGACCGCCACCAACCAGCTGGCACAGACCACGCTGCGCTCGGTGCTCGGCAAGCATGAGCTCGATGAAATGCTGGCCGAACGTGACAAGCTCAACAGCGATATCCAGGAGATTCTCGACCAGCGCACCGATGCCTGGGGCATCAAGGTCTCCGATGTCGAGATCAAGCATGTCGACCTCAACGAGAACATGGTCCGCGCCATCGCCAAGCAGGCCGAGGCGGAACGGCTGCGGCGTGCGAAAGTGATCAATGCCGACGGCGAACAACAGGCGGCGGCAAAGCTCGTCGAGGCTGGCAAGATGCTGGCCGAAGCACCGCAAGCCATGCAGCTACGCTATTTCGAGGCTCTCCATGACATCGCCGGCGAGCGCTCGTCGACGGTCGTGTTTCCGGTGCCAATGGATCTGCTCGGTCATTTCATCAAGCAGGGCGGGAAGTGAGCGAGGAGCGCATAATCTCCCTCGTGGGGAGATCAGCACCCTCACCTCTGCCACGGCGGGACCGGCGCAAAGCGTTTGCCGATCCAGTCGGCGAAGGCACGTGTCTTGGCGGCTTGCCCCTTGGCCGAAGGCATGACGACATAGACGGCCCCTTCGTCGGCAAGCGTCCAGTCCTCCAGCACTGGCACCAGCCGGCCGTCGGCGAGCTCGCGTCCGACCAGCCAATCCGTGCTCATCATCAGCCCGACGCCTTGCACGGCGGCTTCGACCAGGACCTCGGCGTCGTCGGTGACCAGCGGGCCGGAGACCTCGATACTGACGCGGCGGCCCGTGGTGTCGGTCATCTCCCAGGCCGGAAAGGTCTGGAAGCCTGAGAAGCCGAGACAGCTGTGTTCCAGCAGCGCTTCCGGCGCAGCCGGCGTGCCCCGGCGGGCGAGGTAGGACGGCGCGGCGCACAGCAGCCGCCGCCGTGTCGCGACCTTGCGCGCCACCAGCCGCGAATCCTCCAGCGCGCCGAGACGAACGGCGACATCGAAATTCTCGGCGACGAGATCGACGAAACGGTTGGAGAACTCGGCCTCGATACGGATGTCGGGAAATTCGGTGAGAAACTGCGGCAGCAGCGGGCCGATCCACATGCGCCCGAACGAGCCGGGCAGCGCCAGCCGTAGCACGCCGCGCGGCCCGCCGCCGGCATGCGCCGACGCTGCGGCCTCGGCCTCGTCGACGGCGGCCAGGATAGCGCGGATGCGGACGAGGAACTCCGAACCCGCCTCGGTCAGCGACACGCTTCGCGTCGTCCGGTGCAGCAGGCGCACGCCCAACCGCTCCTCCAGCGAGGCAAGGCGCCGCGACAGGATCGTTGCGTCGCGGCCGATGCGAGCCGCCGCCTTGGTGAAGGAGCGTGCTTCGGCGATTGCCGCGAAGGCGGCCATTTCGGCCAATGCTGCCGGTTCGTGCGATTGCTGCATCTGGCGCAGAGCTCAAATGTAAAAGCCAAGGATTATATACCAATAGCGCAGCAGCTAGTTTCACTCAATCCCGGCCCGTCAATCGGCCCATCAACCGGAGTGAGACATGAAAGCGATCGAACTGACTGCCCCGAGACTGGACGCGTTTCGCGCGGCCACCGTTCCCACGCCTGAACCGCAGCGCGGCGAAGTGCTGATCCGCCTGCGCGCCGCAAGCCTCAACTTTGTCGACGTCGCGATCGCGAGCGGCAACTATCCAGGCCCGAGCTTTCCGCTCATTCCCGTCGTCGACGGCGCCGGCGAGATCGTCGGCATCGGCGAGGGCGTGTCGAGGCTCGCCGTCAACGACCGCATCATCGCCCATGCAAAACCGCGCTGGATCGGCGGTCGTCCGCGGCCTTATGAGACCAGAGAGATGCGCGGGCTGACACTGCCCGGCTCGCTCGCCGAATATGTCGTGCTGCCGGCCAATGCCGTCGTGCCGATGCCGGCTCACTTGTCCTTCGAAGCGGCAGCAACGCTGCCGATCGCTGGCACCACCGCCTGGAACGCGATCCACGCCGCCGATGCCGGGCCCGGATCAGTCGTCGTCCTGCTCGGTACCGGCGGTGTCTCGATCTTGACCCTGCAACTGGCCAAGGCAGCCGGCGCCACGGTCATCATCACCTCGTCGTCTGACGAAAAGCTGGCCCGCGCCAAGGCCTTGGGTGCGGATCATCTCATCAATTATCGTGAGACACCGGACTGGGACGCCAAGGTGCTCGAGCTGACCGACGGCCTCGGCGCCGACCTGATCGTCGAAACCGGCGGCTCGGCTACCTTCGCCCGCTCAATCAATGCCGCGGCGCCCGGCGGCACGGTGTTCGCCATCGGCTTCGTCACCGGCGCCGAGGCCACCACGAACCTGCTGCCGATCATCATCAAGGCGCTCAAGATAGTGGGCAACAACACCGGTTCGGTATCCGACCTGCGCGACGCCGCGCGCGCCATCGGCGCCGCCCGTATCGATCCGGTCATCGACACAATCTACAGCCAGCACCAGGCGACCGAGGCCTACGCCCACATGGCGGCCGGCGGCCGGCATTTCGGCAAGCTCGCGTTCAGTCTGTCGTGGTGAGCCTGAAAAGGCAGAGCGATCAAGCTGCCGATCTCCCCCCTCGTGGGGGAGATGTCCGGCAGGACAGAGAGGGGCACTGTCCCTCCAGCCTATCAGGCAATAGCAGTTCGCGCACGTACGTAAGGTTCTCAGCTCATCAAAGTTGAACTGAACGCTGGCGATCCTTCACGCCCCCCTCTGCCCTGCCGGGCATCTCCCCCACGAGGGGGGAGATTGGCAGTTCCACCGCGTCCGCCTAAATCAACTTCTCCAGCGTGATCGGCAGATCCCGCACCCGTTTCCCGGTGGCGTGGAATACCGCGTTGGCGATCGCCGGCGCCACGCCGACGATGCCTAGCTCGCCGACCCCCTTGCCGCCAAGCACCGAGGAATGCGGGTCGGGAATACCGACCGAGATCACCTCGATGTCGGGAATGTCGGCATTGGTGGCGATGAGATAGTCGGCGAGGTTGTTGTTGACGATGCGGCCGTGGCGGCGGTCGACGATGCCTTCCTCGAGCAGCGCCTGGCCGATGCCCATGATGATGCCGCCCTTCCACTGGCTTTCGGCGAGCTTGGGGTTATAGAGCCGGCCCGAATCCAGCGCCGATACCACGCGCGACACACGAACCGTGCCAAAGTCCTCGTCGACGCGCACTTCGATGAAATGCGCGCACCAGCTGTGGCGGGAATAGTCGCCCTCGGTGTGCGGCAGCGCCATGGCTATGGTGGTGTAGTTCTTGTAGCGGTCCTCGACCGTCGAATTGGCCGGCATGGTGTCGCCCTTGGCCTCGATATGCTGGCGCCCGACGCTGCTGAGCAGTTCGGCGATGGCAACTTCGGGGCCGTCGCCGCGCGGCGACGAAATGCGGCCATTGACGACGACAAGCGTGTTGGCCTGCAGCGCATGGAAAGGCGAATTTGGATCGCTGATGGCGAGCCCGACCAGCTGGTCGAGCGCGGCACTCGCCGCCTTGTGCACGGCGCCGGTCATCACCCCGGCCAGCCGCGAGCCGCCGGTGACGCCGGCGCGGGCATAGCGGGAGTCACCGAGCTTGACGACGACGTTTTCCGCCGGGACGCCCAGCACTTCGGCGGCCGTCTGCGCCAGGATCGTGTAGGTGCCCTGCCCCATATCGATCGACGAGCTTTCGACCTCGACCGAGCCGTCGGCGAGAATGCGCACGACCGCCTCGCCATAGGCGCGCCGCACCGGGTAGGTGCCGGCGGCGACACCCCAGCCAATCAGCTGGTTGCCGTCGCGCATCGAGCGCGGCCGGGGGCTGCGCTTCGACCAGCCAAAAGCTGCCGCGCCGGCCGCGAACGCCTCGCGCAGCTGCCGCGTCGACCACGGCTTCTTCGCATGCGGATCCTGCTCGGCATAGTTCCTGAGCCGGATTTCCAGCGGGTCGATACCGACGTCATAGGCGAGCTCGTCGATCGCGCTTTCGATGCCGAAGGCGCTCGGGTTCTCGCCCGGCGCGCGCAAGGCCCCCGGCACCACCGTGTTGACCCGCACGACGTTCTGCCGCGACGAGAAATTCGGCGTCGCGTACATGACCGAGGTGACCGAGCCGAGCGGCTCGACCCACATGCCGTCGACCGAGGTCTCGTTGACGCCGCGATGCACGATCGACTGGATCTGACCCTCTGCGTTGGCGCCGAGCGCCACGGTCTGGCGCGTCGCCGCCCGTCCGCCATAGGCGGTGAAGGTCTGCGGCCTGCTGACCGCCAGCTTCACCGGCCGTCCCAGCATTTTCGCGGCCACCGCCGCCACCGCGCCGTAGCCATAGGCGAACGCCTTGGAGCCGAAGCCGCCGCCAATATAGGGCGAAACCAGGCGCACATTCTCGAACGGCACGCCAAACCATTCGGCATAGGTCCGCGCCATGCCGTCGAGCCATTGGCTGGGCTCCCAGACCGTGAGTTGGTCGTCCTGCCACTTTGCGATCAGGCCATGCGGCTCCATCGGCGCCTGGTATTCGCGCGGCGTGTTGTAGGCGTTGCAGATCCTGACCGGAGCCGAGGCGAACGCGGTCTCCGCCTCACCCCACTCCTTGGTCATCGCATCGACCGCAATGCCGTCGCCGGCTTTCGGATCGCTGAGGTCGACGATCGCCGGCGCCTCGTCATAGGCGATCTTGACCAGCGCCGCGGCTGCGACCGCCTGTTCGAAGCTCTCGGCCACCACCGCCGCGATATGCTGGCCGCTGAAGGTGATGCTGCGCGCCAGCGGGCAATAGGCAACAGCCGGCGGCGGCGTGCCCAGCCAGTCCGTGGCGGTTCTCAGCGGCAGGAAATTGTCGGGCGTCAGCACCAGCAGCACGCCCGGCGCGGCTTCGGCCGCTGCCGTGTCGATCGACTGCACCCGGCCGGCGGCAATGGTACTCTCGACCAGCACCGCATAGGTGAGCCCCTCGAGCTGCTGCTCGACGGCGTATTTGGCGGCACCGGTGATCTTGGCCGGTCCGTCGACGCGCGACAGCCGGCCGCCGACCTGATCCGCGAGGACGGCGCCGTCCGAAGCGTCGCCGCGTTTGGCATCGCCAGGTCTTGTTCTCAACTCGTGAACGGTCATGCCGTTTCCCCCATTTTGAGGATGGCGCGGGCGACGACGCGCGGCGCCAGTTCGATCTTGTAGTGGTTGGCGCCATGGTCGACGGCGCCCTCGACGGCGAGCAGGCTGGCTTGCCTGACGACCTCCGGCTCGAGCACCTTGCCTTTCAGCGCCTCTTCGACGGCGCGGGCGCGCCATGGCTTGGTGGCGACGCCGCCAAGCGCGACGCGCAGATCGCGGATCGTCCTTCCGTCGGCCTCGAACTCGATACCGACCGCGGCACTTGCCGCGGCGAATTCATAGGACTGGCGGTCGCGGACCTTGAGATAGGTCGAGCGGCGGGCGGCGGCCGAAGCGGGAATGCCGATCGCGGTGATCATCTCGCCGGGTTCGATCGCATGTTCCCGTTCGGGCGTGCTGCCCGGCGGCAGGAAAAAATCATCGACGGCGACCTGACGGTCGCCGAGATGGAGGATCGCGTCGAAGGCGACGAGCGCAACCGCCAGGTCGCCGGGATAGGTGGCGATGCAGGCTTCGCTGGTGCCGAGCACGGCATGACCACGGGTGACGCCGCCGATCGCCGAGCAGCCGCTGCCGGGCGAGCGCTTGTTGCAAGCGGGGAAATTCGCCGGATCGCGGAAATAGGGGCAGCGCGTACGCTGCATCAAATTGCCGCCGATCGTCGCCATGTTGCGCAACTGCGCCGATGCGGCCTGCCACAATGCTTCCGAGACGGCTGGGAACCGACTCTTGATATCGGCATGGTCGGCGACGCGGCTCATCCTGGCCAGCGCGCCGATCGTGGCGCCCCGGTCATCAACGGCAATCGTGTTCAGTCCCTTGAGATGGGTGATGTCGACCACGGTCTCGGGTTCGGCAACGCCGCATTTCGCGAGATCGACAAGCGTCGTGCCGCCGGCCAAAAGCATGGCGCCGGGAAGTGCTGCTGCCTCACGGGCTGCATCGACGGAGCCGGCGCGGAGATACGAAAAGTCCCTCATGACGCGGCCTCCACGGCCGCCTGGCGCACGGCGGCGATGATATGCGGATAGGCGCCGCAGCGGCAGAGATTGCCGGCCATGTATTCGCGGATCTCCTCGTCGGAACCGGCATGGCCCTCGCGAATGCAGGCGACCGCCGACATGATCTGGCCCGGCGTGCAATAGCCGCACTGGAAGGCATCCTGTTCGAGGAAGGCGGCCTGCACCGCATGCAGCGTGCCATCCTCCCCGGCAAGCCCTTCGATGGTGGTGATGTCCCTGCTCTCAGCCTGAGTGGCAAGCGTCAGGCAGGCCAGCACGCGCTGGCCGTCGATATGCACCGTGCAGGCGCCGCACTGGCCCTGGTCGCAGCCCTTCTTGGTGCCGGTCAGGCCGAGATGGTCGCGCAAGGCGTCGAGCAGGGTAACGCGCGGTTCGACCTCCAGCTCATGTCGATGTCCGTTGATTTGAAGTTGGATTGGAGTTCGGGTTTTGCTTGTCATGGGGCGTCTGGCTCCAGTTGCTTGACGCGGGAGGGGATGATCTGTTGCCCGGCCGGCGAGCGGCAAGGTCAGCTTATGGCTAGGTGAAGGCTATCTTCCCCTTGGGGGAAATGCCCGGCAGGGCAGAGGGGGTCTGCCTGACTTGGCGCGACCTCGGGGAGGCTGCGGCTTGCGAGGTCGAAAGACGTGACATACCCGATCCCGTGATTACATGAGAAAGGCGCTCCACAATCGGAGGCGCCTCCGCTTATTACCTAAGGACCTGCTCGGCCCTGTTCAAGCCCAGGATCGAAAATGATCAAAATTGGAGAAAATTGGCAGCAGCCAGCCGTCATGCCTGGAGACAAAAAAGCACCACCGGCCCAAGCCGGTGGTGCTCTCTGAACTGTCTGTAGGGGCAGGACAGTCCAATGATCCTGAGGGGATCGTGCTCAATGTCGGCTCATTTTTGCCTCAGGGCATCGGCCGAACAGATGAGGAGTGCCGGCCGCGCCAGGAAATATCCTCCGTCGTCATCCACCGGGACAGGCAAGATGCGGAACGCCGGCCCAGACTCGATCCTGTGATTGTATTTACTTGCGATTATATTTGTCGGAGGCGTAACGAAGTTGGAGGCGTCTCCGTTGTTGAAACGGGGCCTGCCCTATTCGGATCAACACTGGAGAAAAAATTGGCCGCAGAGCCGCCCGTCATATCTGGAGACAAGGCCGAAGCCGCCGCTGCAAAACCGCTGCGCGCCGACGCGCAGCGCAACCGCGACGCACTGGTCGAGGTCGCGGCGAAAGCCTTTGCCGCGCATGGCGTCGATGCCTCGCTGGAGGAGATTGCGCGTCAGGCCGGCGTCGGCATCGGCACGCTCTACCGGCATTTCCCAACGCGCGAGCATCTGGTCGAGGTGGTTTATCGGCGCGAAGTGGAAGGACTGTGCCAGGCGGCCGACGAACTCGCCCACGATCATGTGCCCGACGTCGCGCTCGAACAATGGATGCAGCGCTTCGTCGACTACATCGCCACCAAGCGCGGGCTGTCGACAAGCCTGCGCATCCTGCTCACAACCAACTCCACCCTGTTCTCCGACGTTTCGGGCAGGGTGACGCTGGCTTTGCGGCGGCTGATCGATGCCGCGGTCGCCAACGGCTCGATCCGCAGCGACGTCGATGCCTCCGACGTGCTGCATGCGCTGGGCGGCATCTATTCGGCCCCGGACACCAAGGACTGGCGCGACCGCTCGCGCCGATTGGTGTCGCTGCTGATGGATGGGCTGCGGTTTGGAGCGGCCAAATCCGGCCCATCCAGGGAATGACGAATGCAATGACTGCCCTTATTTCAGCGAGATGCTCATACCGCTGAGATCGGCGTTGACTTGCAGACCTACCTGCCTGCCTGTGAGTTCGAGTTGGGCACCCTTGTCATTGGTCATGACGATCACCTGGGCTCCTTTGCCAAGCGCGCCGCCACCGCCCGCTGCACCGTACACCCCCGTCACATCCCGGGCGCGGCGTATGTGGCGCACGGTACCTTTGAAATAGGTCTTGGAGGCGCCGAAGGCGAGGCCGCCCGAGATGCCGCCGACCGAGATGGGATATCGGCGACCATGGAAGGTCAGTGTGCCCTCGCCTCCGGAGCCGCCGATGAAAAAGGCCGCCTTGTAGATGGCGAAGCGGATCGTACCGCTGTCGGCATGCGCGACGCTGGCAAAGCTAACTGCCGCGGCGGCGATGACGGCAACCGCGACTGAACGAAATCTGGACGAAATCTTCATGATGAGAACTCCTCAAGATCGCCGCATGCCCAGCCGACCGGGCACATCGGCGTCGTATCAAAGTCATAGCTGAACAGTCTCGCCCGTCATTGGTTCCAAGCACGCGGCCTGAATTCGGCTGCGAGAAGACCGCTACGAAACGAGGCGGACGGCGAGCATAGACCTGGCTGTAAGAACAGCGGCCGAATGGTGGGAATCCTTCGCCGGCGCTCCTATGAAAACGTAGGTGTTGAAGCCGAACGGTATTAGTCTGCGCTGTCTGGGGTTTCGGGAGCGCGGCAAAGAATGGATTTGAACTCTGGCTACGGCTATCTGCTGATCGGCGGCCTGATCCTGGTCGGTGCCGGGCTCCTGGTCGTTTCGCTGATCGTCAATCTCCGTGTGGCGCACAGTGTGCGTGACGACGTACGCCATCGTGAAAAGCTGCTGGAATATTATCGCAACATCTTTTCGCAGCTGGGCGTGATCCTGATCGGCATTGGCGTGTCCCTGTTCATCTTCTTTTTCCAGCAGAACTATCAGGACCAGCGTAAACGCGAAACGGAGCTCCAGCAGGTTCTCGCCAAACTGGCGGCGCGTATTGCCCGCGGCGGCGCCGTCGTGGAGGCCCTTGGCGAATTCGATGCGCTGCTGGATGATGGCGGCGCCTATGTCAGTCCGGAACTCGGCGGCAACAATGCCGCGGTCAGCGCCCACGGGACGGCGCTCGCCAAGCAGGTTTCGCAGATCCTTCTGGTCGAACGCGACGTCGATGTTCAGGGGTTCGATACCCTGAATTTATCACGCGATTTCGAAGCATCGTTCGTCGTCAACGAGCTCAACCCAACGCTATGGTTCAACATCGTCCGGGACGAGAGCGACATCAAATATGCCACCACTCAGATCGCCCTGGATTACAAGGACCTGCAGGATGCGATCGGCGGCGAGGCGATCGAGGTTGCGATCGCCAATCCCGAAAAGGAGCGGAAGATCAAGCAGGAGGTGCTCGACATTTTTTATGATGCCGACCTCCTGCGCCAGCGCAGCAGGCGGTTTCTCGGCCGCGCATGCTGGCTGTTCAGCAAGGGGCGCGGTTTCGTCAAGCTTGCACCGGCCAATGAGATCGAAGCCGATGCCAGGTCGCACCAAGAATGGATCGACCGGTCGAAACCCTTCCTGACGCAAGCGACGCCGGGCAGCGGCGATTGCTTCAAATTGCTCCAGTTCGGCCCGGCATCCTGAACCGGCAAAGGCTCGCCCGCCCCGCGACGGCTAATCACCCTCGCGCTGCAGCGTGCCGAGATGATTGTCGTTGAGAAACTCGATGGTCACGGCCGACGCCTTGCCGTCGGGGTCGATGACAAAGCTGACGGCCGAGGGCCTGTCCGGCATCTCGGCATCGGGGAAGGTCACGAAGAGGTCGCGGTCGAAATGCTTCAGTGGATAGGACCGCGCACCGGCGGGCCCGACCTTGAGGACAAGAGCCTCTCCTTCGCCCGACACAATAGCATCGCCGATGAAGTCGTTGAAGTAACGGCCGGCATAGGCACTGGCTGGCCCGGCCGGACTTGCCGGAGAGGGCGGCACGGCATAGGTGGCCTTGGCCGCCGCAATCACCGGCCCGAACATGCCTGCATAGATATCATTCCATGCCTTTACCTTATCTTTCCCCAGCGTTCCGTCGAAGACGAGATCGGCGAAGCTGTCGGACAGTCCCTCCGGCACGCCTGTCGGAAAGGCGTTGGCGATGACGACGATGCCAAGCTTCTCCTCGGGGAAGAGCATCACCAGACTGCGTGCGCCGGTGCTGAAGGCGCCCGCATGACCCCAGACCAGCCCGTGCCGGCCGAATTCGACATTCCAGCCGAGGCCGTAGAAGGCCTCGCCTCCGGAGACGGGGTTCTTGCCGCGAACCATCAAGGGAATATGTGTCTGGTCCAGCGCATCGGCGGCAATGAGTCTCTTGCCGGCGTAGGCCCCGTTGCCGAGCACAAGGCGCATCCATTGAGAGAGATCGCGTGCGGTGGAACTGACGCCGCCTGCTGGCGCCTGCGCATCCGGATAGCGCTGGACCTTCGCGGCCCAGGCGCCATCGATCTTGGCGTGGAGTTCGGCGCGGTTGGCGTGCTTGATGAAGTCCGAATGACGCGAACTGGTCGAGGCCATTCCAAGCGGACGATAGAGCTTCTCTTCGGCGACCTCTTCCCAGGGCTTGCCCGTCGGCTTCGCGGCGGCGACGGCACCCTCGGTCAGTCCGAAATTACTGTAGGAATAGCCGGCACGAAAGCTCGACGACGGCGACACGAACCGCAGGCGGCGCAGGATCTCCCCGCGGTCATAGCCAATGTCCTCGAGGTCGTCGCCCGCCGTGCCGGGAAGCCCGCTGCGGTGCGCAAACAGGTCGCGGACCGTGAGTTCGCTGGTCGGATAGGGCTCGGCGAGCCGGAAAGCCGGATCGAGGTCGGCGATCTTCGAATCCCAGGAAGCGACCCCGTTGCTGACCAGCGCCGCCACGACGGTGGCGGAGACCGGCTTGGAGAGGGAGGCGATCTGGAAGACCGTGTCCGCATCGACGGTCTCCGGTTTTCCGGCTTCGCGATGCCCGAACCCCTTGAGGAAGATCACCTCGTCGCCATGCACGACGCCGATGGCCAGACCGGGCACGCTACCATCCGCGACGACGCCTTCGGCAAGTAGTTCGAGCTTCGCAAGGGCCGCGGCGATCCTGTCGGGTGGGATGGTATCGGCCGACGCCGCTTTCGGCAAAAGCACCATGATAGCGATGAAGGCCAACATCCTCCAACGGAGGTGGTTCCGCTTTATGAATAGCCGCATGCTCAGCCCCCTCCGCTTCACCGGCGTGCACTATTGCAGGCCGACGCAGGGAAGGCCAGCCTCACGCTCGACCCGCCATCCATTGACGGATGTCGGTTTCGCACCAGTCGAAATTTAGACAGCCGCGCCTGAGCTAGGATGCCGCGCGCAGGCGAAGGCGCCGCCTGCTGGCGCGGGCCTTCTCCGCCACCGCAGCGGTGATCTCGACCACGCCGTCTTCACGCGGTCTGGCGTTGGTGACCTTGTGGAGCCGCTCATAGGGCAACAGTTCCTTGACCCGGGCTTGAAGCGACGCGACTTCGGCACGCAGATCCTCGCATTCCTGCCGCTGGACGTCGAACTGTATCTGTTCGGATGCCTGCTGCAGGGAAAGCTGCGAAAAATTCGCGCTGACCGCGGAAAGGTTCATCTTGTCGCTTTCGCTCTCCTTCATGAGAGCAGACAATTTTTCCTCGGCGATTTGCTTTTCGGCCACCGCGTCGCTCGCTTGAGCCTTGAGCCTGGCGATCTCGCTGACGGCTTCGCTGTTGTGGTTCGAGGCGGCTTCCAGTCGCGATCGGAGATCCTCGATCTCAGAACGCAAGCCGGTCATCTCCGCGACACCGCGTGCAAGTTCGGCTTCCCTGTCCCCGTCCCTGATGCGGGCCGCTTCCGTCATTTCCGACAGCTTGGCCTGCGCCATGTCGAGCGATTTCTGCAGCCGCATTTCCTCTTTCTCGCTCTTGCCAAGCGCGGCCAGCAGTTCCGAAACCTGTGCGGCGTCATTGGCGTGGACAGTCGAGAGTTCGTCCAGCCTGTGCCGGGCCTCGGCCTCCCGTTTCAGCGCCTTGTCGAGGTCGATCGACAGGCTAACATGTTTCTCCCGCAGCATCTCGTTCTCGCGCGAGCGTCTGTTGGCCTCGACCGCTCTGGCCGAGAGCGTTTTGACAAGCTCGCCGAACTCGGCCTCGCGTTTTGCGCTCGCATTGCCTGCCACCACGAGCTCCAGCCTTGCTGCAGCCAGCGCGCCGCGAAGTGCTTCCTTGTCCTCGACCAGGCTCGCCTCATGCTGCTGCAGCGCCTCGATAGCGCTGTCGCGCTCGCGCTGCTTTCTGGTTGCATCGTGGAGCTGTTCGGATAGTGCTCTTTGTTGCGCGGTCAAGCTGGTATTTGCCAGCTCCAATTCGTTGGCGCGAAGAATGTCGCCGTGGAGGAGTTTCAGGAATTCGCCTGTCAGATGATGCGAGGTCGCGATCTCCGACAGTTTCGCATGGATCTCCCCAAGATACTCCTGCGCGTCGTGAAAGAGCCCATCGACCGCACTTAAGGCAGCGAGCCGGGTTTGCGTGTGGGGCGTCAGCCGTCGCGCGGTCTCGAAGGCATCCGCATTGGCCTCA
Organism: Mesorhizobium sp. M1163; assembly: GCF_040318415.1. Taxonomy (NCBI): domain Bacteria; kingdom Pseudomonadati; phylum Pseudomonadota; class Alphaproteobacteria; order Hyphomicrobiales; family Phyllobacteriaceae; genus Mesorhizobium; species Mesorhizobium sp. M1163. The sequence continues at coordinate 17,635 of NZ_JAMYMF010000002.1, forward strand.
AGTTGCGAGCTGTCATCCATTGCCGCGAGATTCCCATCCGACACAGTCTCATCCGGGACAGTGACGTCGTTCAACGGCGACTGATCGTCCACGTTGAGACATTCGCTAAACGCATCCGCCAAATCGGTTTCGAGCTCCTTGAACGCCCTCTCCACAGTCTCGGCACGCTTGATCAAACCTTTGAAATTCATGACTGAATATCCCTCTCGTGCAGCGCCGTTAAGGAGCGAACATTCGCCTCCCCCGAATACGGGTTCACCCCTGACCGTGCGCTCTGGCCGACGCCACGCTAGGGACAGGCTCGGCCACTGTCCTCGTGTATTTGAATGACGCGCCTCGCGGCAGTCGCCGATGGCGCGATTCGTAGCGACGGCGACAGTTCCAACGAACGCGTTGGGCGGCATCTGCTCGGCCGCCGCAAAACCGTCGAAGCTCGACATGAACCGGTATTTTCGACGTCTGGCGGCATCGGTGCTTGATGCCGCCAATATTTCATTCCACACACCGGTCACGATGACGGACGAGATACGGGATCAGCGCCAGATATTCAGGTGGGCCTTGCCTGCCTCCGCGGTTCTGCATTTGCTCGCCGCGGCGCTTCTGTTGTCCGCGCTGCCGGTGTCGCCCCCGCAGCCGCAGAAGGAGCAGGCCATCGGGGTGGATCTGGTGCCGCCGCCCAAACCATCGGAGAAAGCCAAACCTCCGCCTCCTGCGAAACCGCCCAAGCCCGAAAAGCCGCCGGAAGCAAAGATCGAGACGCCGGCGCATCCTGAAGCCGACCCTCAGAGGCCTGTCTTCCAATTCGGCGAGAAGGACGCTGGTCCTCGCAAGTCTCTGGACGGCAACAGTGCGGAGGATGGTTCGGAACAACCGACGGCGCCGCAAGATCCCAATAAACAGGATCTTGCGCAGCCACCTGCCGTGACTGCGGTAGACGGCAAAGACCCGGCTCCGCCGCCTGGCGCATCCGCGCCGCCTAAGCCCAAGCCAGCGAACGTGGCCAAGGTGCAAAAACCCTTGAAGCTTCAGCAAGCCAAGACGTTGTTCTCGGAAGCAGCAACCGGTGATCCGATAGCGACAATCGCAATGGCTGCTTTGCCGCGCGGCGAACGGGTCGGGCAGCTCTGCGCCACGGAACTCGGCGGGCAGTTGCTCCACGCCTCGCCCCCCTATTTTTTTGACAGCATTCCCAAGTATCGGTTGAAGGAGGGCACGGTCCTCGACGTCGCCAGTGCACCCTTTCCCGTCAACGGACAGTGGTACGACCTGAGCTTTCGTTGCGAGGTCGATCCGGACGTGACGAAAGTCATTTCCTTCGCCTTCCGTGTCGGAAATCCGGTGCCGCGCAGCGAATTGAAACGCCGCGGGCTGCCGGCCGAATAGCTAGCCTAGGCTGATCGAGGTCGGCTCGGAGACATCAATCCGCGAAACAACCCGGCATCCGCAGGTTAGCTTTCGCCAGCGGCCGCCCCAAGGTGGGACGAATGCCCGCCTTGGCAATCGCTGTGTCGAGGTTTAGCTTATGCTAAGGGAGGGATCGATGGCTTCAAGTTTCAACGTTCATCACGCTGCCGGCTATGAGCAGCTCATGGGCCGCTGGAGCCAAAGGCTCGCGCCTCTGTTCATCGACTTCGCGGGGCTTAAAGACGGCGAAACGATCCTCGACGTCGGCTGCGGCACCGGCAGCCTGACCTTCGCGCTCGTCAAGGCCGCTGACCTCGGTGAGGTCGCCGCGATCGACTTTTCGGCCGTTTTCGTCGAGGAGGCAATCCGGCGCAACACCGATCCGCGGATAAAAATCCGCCAGGCGGACGCCTGCGCCCTGCCCTTTGGGGACGACGCGTTCGACCGCGCCCTGGCGCTGCTCGTGCTCCATTTCGTGCCCGAAGCCGGCAAGGCAGTCGCCGAGATGCGTCGCGTCGTGCGGCCGGGCGGTGTGGTCGCGGCGACGGTATGGGACCATCTCGGCGGCATGCCGGGGATGCGCATGATGATCGACACGGTGGCGGTGCTCAGCGAAGGCGGACGCCAGCTGCGCGCCCGCTATTGCACCCAGCCGATGATGCAGCCGGGCGAAATGAAACGGACCTTTGTCGAGCAGGGTCTCCGCGACGTTGCCGAGACTGAGCTGATGATCCGCATGGACTATCAAAACTTCGACGATTACTGGGCGCCGATTGCCGCCGGCGAAGGACCGCTCGGCAAGTACGTGGCCACGCTCGACCCGGACGAGCGGGCGCGCACCGACGCCGCCATGCGCGACGCCTACGAGGCCGGCCGGCCCGACGGCCCGAGGTCCTTTGCCAATGTCGCCTGGGCCTGCCGCGGTATCGTTGCCTGACGTTGGCGCTAACGCACGTCGCGCAAAAGTGTGCAGCGGTTTTGCGATAACGACATGCATAAAAACAAGAACCTAAAGTAGCGTCGCATGAGGCCGATCGAGCGCGACGGCTTTAGCCGATCCCGTAGACCAGCCCGACGCGGCCGTCCGACAGCTGTTCGACCTTGCGCAGTTCGAGCCCACGACGATTCTTCGCCGTTCCAAACAGCGGCTTTCCTTCACCGGCGAGCAGCGGATAGACGATCAGCCTGAGTTCATCGACCAGCCCGGCATCGATAAGGCTCGCAGTAATTCGGGCGCCGCCCATAAGGTAGATGTCCTTGCCGGGCTGCTGTTTCAGCGCAGCGATATCCTCGAAATTCCGCACGAAGCGCGTCTTTGGCCAGGCCGCCGAAGTCATTGTGTTCGACAGCACATAATGCGGCGTCTGCGCGGCGAAGCGGGCCCATTCGAGCTCGGCCGGCTTCGGCAATTTGCCGGTCATCGGCAGCGGCTTGTCGGGCTCGTTCTGGATGGCGCTCCAGTAGCGCTCGTAGCCGGCATACATGACGCTGCCAAGCAGGCAGGCATCGATTTGCGGCGTCAGGCCGTATTCCTCAGACCACGCATCGACCCAATCAGCGTAGCCCTCGGGTCCCTCCATCTTGCCGTCGACGGAAATTTTCATTCCAGTAATCAATTTACGCATGACTTCCTCCATCAGGCTTGCGGGATGCAAGCACGTTTCATCGGTTCATCGTTGCTTCGTGTGGCTGGCGGCGACCTCAGGGATGGCCGCCGCGAGTTACATCAGGCCGGCAGGCGGCGGTCGTATTCTTCCCGCAGGCGGCTCCAGCCGTCCCAGAACGAGGTCGGTGTCTTGCCCGCCAGGCGGGCGGCCAGCAGGTCGAGGTGTATGTGCCAGCCGGCAGTGATGTTGAGCTGGATTGCGCGTTCCGGCAGGCGCCGATGGACGACGGTGAGCAGCACATCGCTACCCTTCGCCTCCAGCAAGAAGGAGACGCCGCCGGTGTTTCCCCAGGTGATCGAAAGCTTGCGCGGCGGATCGAGTTCGGTGATCCGGCCCTCCATCCGATGCTCTTCGGGGAAACCCGCGGGGCGCTGGCCAGGCGGGTCGGTCAGCTCGTCGTTGCGCCAGACGAACTCGAACGAGCTGCCGGCCTTCATTTCCATTTGGCCTGCGGCCATCCATTGCCGTCGCAAGTCACTCTCGGTGAGATAGGCCCAGACGCGCTCGATGGGGCCGGGCAAAAGGCGCTGGATGGTGAACGTGGCGGGCTCGGTCAGCTCGCCATAGGCGCCGATGGTTCTCATCTGGTTCATTGCTCGTCTCCTTCTTTCGGATTGGGCGATTTCCTGGGCTCATCCTGGGCTTTGCGTGCGTCCTCTTCGCGAAGAAGGCGTTCGAGAACATCGAGACGACCGGTCCAGAAGCGCTCGTAGAAGCCGAGCCACTGATGTGCGCTGGCTAGGGGTCCAGGGGCTAGTCGGCACAAATGCGTGCGGCCCCTCACCTCTCGATGAATAAGCCCTGCGTTCTCCAGCGCCTTGATGTGCTTGGAGGCGGCCGCGAGCGACATCACGAAGGGTTCCGCCAGCTGGCTTACCGTTTTCTCGCCATCGGCGAGATCGCGAAGCATGTGCCGGCGGGTGGCGTCGCCAAGGGCGTGAAAAACCGCGTCCATCTGGGATGTCTCTAATTCAACCATGTAGTTGAATATAGGCGCACGCTTTGAGATAGTCAACCGTTTGGTTGAATAATTTATGTGAAGCGCTGCGGGGCTGTTTGCGCCATCGAGCGCGTCGACGTGACGGGAGATACGGACGCGCCCCGCGACAGTAAGGGCGAGGCCCTTATTTGCCTTCGAAGAAAGCATGGATCGCGGCTTCCAGCTTTTCGATAAGCTGAGGGTTGTGGCAGCTGCCAGCCCAGATCAGGGCGTTTAGCCTCATCTCCTTGTTGATAAAGCTCACCTTCCCACAATCCAGCAGGTATTCCGCGATCTCGTAGTGCCGCCCCTTGATAGCCTCGATGAGCGCGTTGTTTCTCCCCGTCTTGTCGGTCAGATTTACTTCCGCGCCATTCTCCACGAGCAACTTGACGACTTCGAGATGCCCGTTCTTCGCCGCCTCGATAAGAGCCGTTCTGCCGTAGTAGTCAGCTCGCGCGTTGATCTCTATTTGGGGGTGTTTCACCAGGGCTGAGATACACGCGTAATGTCCCCTGGCGGACGCAAGGCTCAAGGGCGTGCTCTTCCACTTGTTTCTGGAATTCACGTCGATTTCCGGGTCTTCGATCAGCGCCTCCACCACAGCTGTGTGGTCATTGAGGGCTGAAAGGTGAAGTGCAGACCAGCCGCCATCGTCCGGCTGATTGATATCGGCGCCAGCCGCCAATTCCGATCGAACCGCCTCCGCATCGCCGTTTTCTGCCGCGACCAGCAGAGGCGACCAGTCTCTTGCCCCTTCGGCTTCCAAGCTGTTGGTCAACGCAGTCGCCTCCTCGGATAGTCGATAGAATACCACATTATCCGCGATAATGGCGGCTCCTGTACTGGAGTCCAATGGGTCAAAAGCTGGAACGCTGTCGGCCCGAACGGACATCGAGATCAGCGCTTCACGTCCGTCTCCTCACATTCTCCTGATATTGACTCGCTTTGGCGGTCATCCAGACTAGATAGAGCGTGCGCCGGGCGGACCGATGCAGAAGGACGTGAACATGCCTGAACAGATTACTCTGAATAGACCTGAACAGATCAGATTGAACGACGGCTCCGCCATTCCGCAAATCGGCCTTGGCGTATGGCAGGTCGATCCAGCCATCACGGCCAAGGTGGTGCGCTGGGGGATCGAGGCCGGCTACAGGCTGATCGATACCGCCGAAGGCTATCAGAACGAGGAAGGTGTCGGGCAGGCGATCCGCTCGGCCGGCGTGCCGAGAAGCGAGTTGTTCATTACCTCGAAACTGCGCAACGGCGCCCATCAGCGCGACGCCGCCTTGCGCGCCTTCGACGAGACGATGAGCAAGCTCGGCATCGAACAGATCGACCTGTTCCTGATCCACTGGCCGGTGCCCAGCCAGGACAGATATGTCGAGGCGTGGAAGACGCTGATCGAACTCAGGCAATCAGGCCGCATAAAGTCGATCGGCGTTTCGAACTTCAACCAGGACCATCTCGAACGGATCATCGGCGAGACCGGCGTCACGCCTACCGTCAACCAGATCGAGCTCCACCCCCGCTTCCAGCAGCGTGACAAACGCGAATTTCATGACAGGCACAACATCCGCATCGAGAGCTGGAGCCCGCTGGGCAGCGGCCGGCTGTTGAGCGATCCGACGCTTGAAAGCATTGCCAGGAAACACGGCAAGTCGGTGGCGCAGACGATCGTCAGGTGGCATCTTCAGGAAGGGCTGATCGTCATTCCAAAGTCGATCCACCAGGACCGCATCGCCGCCAATTTCGACGTCTTCGATTTCGAGCTGGAAGCGAAAGACCTCGAGCTTATCCGGGGCATGGATTCGCCCGACGGCCGCACCGGCCCAAACCCCGCTACAGCCGCATTCCTGTTCTGAGGGCCGACAGTGAAGCTGCCGATCTCCCCCCTTGTGGGGGAGATGTCCGGCAGGACAGAGGGGGGCGCTGTCCCGCCGGCCTATTGAACTCTCCGGCTCATATCCCAACCCAGCGGGACCTCAGGCAGCCGGTTCACTGACGGAAAAAAGCTGCAGGCTGCCGGGAACACCTGCAAGCTCCATCTCGCCATGCTCTTCAAAAGCCAGGCCGGAACCGGCCACGAGATCACGAACCGTGCGCGACGCGATGATCTCGCCCGGTCCGGCAACGTCGAGCAGATGTGATGCCAGTTGAATTGCAACACCGGCGAAGTCGTCTCCGCGCCTTTCGCATTCGCCAATATGGACTGCCGCGCGAACCTGAAGGTCTAACCTCTTCATTCGACGACGGACCGCGATTGCACATTGGATCGCCCGCGTTGGTCGCAGAAATACCGCGAGAAACCCGTTTCCGGTGCGGCTGATTTCCTGACCGTTAGCAAGATGCAATTCGTTGCGTATCTCGTCGTCGTGTCGCTGCATCAGATCGCGCCGCGCCCGGTCGCTAGCGTTGACGGGAGCCGGCGGCAACCCGACGATTTCCATGTGCAGCACCGTCACAAGCACGCGCTCGCTCGACGTTGCCGGCAGCGAGCCGGTGACAAAAGCCCGGATCTCGTCGACCAAACGATCGGAATTCTCCCCCCAGATTACGTGATCACGGCCGGCAAGCTCAATGTATCTGGCGCCTTCGATATGCGTTGCCAGGTAGCGCCCCTCTTCCGGTTTTACCCAGCGGTCGCCCGCCGTCTGCACGATCAGTGTCGGGACGTGAACGGTTGGGAGAAGGGCGCGAACATCGATTTCAGTGCCCCAGCGCCAGAGCGCGACCGCGTCGGCAGGCGAGGCTGAATTCCTAAGATAGGCGGCGAACCATTCTCTCTCGAAACTGTCGTTCATCAGGCTGGGCGCGGCGTTGCTCATGTCCGCCGGCTCCCCCCACTGTCTCTCGACGGCGGTCAGATCTTCTTCTACCTGCTCGCTTGTCCTTGCCCATGGATAATCCGGCGACCATCGGCCGCTGGCATAGGTTCCGTTGAGCACGACAGCCGCTGTTCGTTCGGGATAGGTCGCCGCGAAAAGCATGCACATAGGCCCCCCTTCGGAGCTGCCGAACAGAACCGTTCGCATTGATCCGACCGCATCCAACACCGCTCGCATGTCTTCCATCCGCTCTTCCAGCGTTGGCAAACCAACATTGCGATCGGACAGTCCGGTGCCTCGCTTGTCCATACGGATCAGGCGGGCAAAGGAACCGAGACGCTGGAGCATATGCGCCAGCCGCGGCGATGACCAGGCAAGGTCGAGGTTGGAGACCCACCCAGGCACATAGATCAGGTCGACCGGCCCGTCGCCGGTTACCTGATAGGCGATGTTGATTCCGGCCGATTTGACATAGTGGGTCGCGGGGCGCATCGGCTCGGCCCGGGACGCCGGCCGCTCACCTGTTCGGGCTGCCGACGTTGGCGGTGTCTGGGAAGGCGACACCGAGGCGGCTATCCGGGTAGCGGCTTGCGGCGTCACGCGGCGCGTCCGCAGGTCATCATAGAGTTGCCGGGTCTCCGGCTCGGGCTGCAAGCGGAGCTGCAGTTGCAGCACATCACGGCAGCGCTCATACTGTTTCAGCGCGAGGTTAAAGCGGCCCTGGGCGGCATAGGTCCGCATCAGGGCTCGGTGGATATCCTCCCGTAAGGGCTCCAAAGCCAGCAGGCGCACCGCCGCCCGCAGGCATGATGGAAGATCATTCGTTGCCGAATAGTGCGCGACGAGCTTCTCCAGCACGATGGTTGCGATTGCCCTCAATCGCTCGCGCTCCACTCTGAGCCAATCTTCGAACGGCTCCTCCTTCAGGCCGAACCCGTCCAGGAGGTCGCCACGATAGACGACGAGCGCTTGCTCGAGTTGCTCCGGGTCGGAGCCGGCGGCCAGCGACTCGAACCGCGCGACGTCGAAATCAAGATCGTCGAGATTGAGCGTAATGCTGTCGCCGTCGCTCAGAAACCTTTCGCCATCGGATGCGCCCATTCCTTTCCTTATGGCGGATAGGGCCTGTCGAAGGTTCATTCGGGCCTGGGTTTGGCTGTTGCCGCCCCACAAAAGCGCGGCGAGCTTCTCGCGCGATTGGGAGTGTCCGGATTGCAGGGCGAGATAAGCCAGCATGGCGCGAGCCTTGCGGCTGAAAACCGGGGCCACCGCTCCTCCGGCAAAGTCAAAGCCGCCTAACAGACAGAGATGAGGGTGCGCCATCGGATCCGCCACAGCCACAGCTTCTTTGCGATCCTTTCCTGTACTTGCCTCTATTTCAACCGTCATTTCGCCCGGCCTGGTGTTTTTCACGAATCCTTCACGCTGGCTCCACCGCGTTTCTCACGACGCAGGGAAGACAAGTGTCGGGAGACTGGTATCTCAGGAGGACGCTGTGCTACCCCCGACGGAATGGCCCATCTGGCATGATGATTCAAGGCAGGACCCGCAGCCGCGCGGCGGGCCACTGCGCCACGACATTGCGCTCGCGCGCTATCTTGAGAACCAGCGGGCCCGCCGGGCGTCAATGATCCAGGGGTTCGATTTCCGGACCGCCGCGGTCAGCTTGCGCGCACTTTTGGCGAATGCGGGTGGCCGTGGATATCGGCTCTTGGAGGTCCTGGGCATTCGGCCCTTTCATATCCCCGAGCCATCCACCAGCGGCACATCTTCGCCTTCCCACGGGCTCGGCATTGAGCCTTTGCTGAGATTGGCCGACGGCAGCGGCATCCAGCACTTCAGTTCGGGTTCGGCATATTCGACGATGCGTCCTGGAGACGAATCGGAAGCGCGCCAGCCTTCGCTGTCGAACTGATCGGCGCGGGCCCAGTAAGCCATGTCGACCTCGGCCGGCCCCTGTTCGGAAGGCCGAACCGTGACAAGGATTCTGCTGCCGTCCCTTGGCGCGCTCGACATGTGGCGCCACTGATCGGGCTCGTCCATTGCACTTCCTCCTGCGATCTTCGCCTCGCGCGGATAGTCGCTTCGCGTTCGGAAGCGGTCAACCCGAACTTTTTTGCCTGAGGCAAAATCCCTGCCCCGTCGTCGAGGAACAAGTCATGGCGCGCCGGGTTTGGGCAAGTTGTTGAAGGAAGCAAAATGAGACCAGCGCGCCGACCGATCGTTAGCATTGTTGCATGGCAGGCCGCGCCCTTCGTTCCCAACCCGGTCCGATCGCAATGAGGCAGGCCGGTTCCGATCGTTCCACCCCACCGGAGGAGGGTAAAGGCGGCATAGGCCGCGCGCTCGGCCTCGGCCTGATAACAGGGGCGGCCGACGACGATTGTTCCGCGATAGGCACCTATGCCAGCGCCGGCGCCCGTTTCGGACCCGACCTGCTTTGGACGGCTCCGGTGACGTTGCCGATGATGTACGCGGTCGTCTACCTGTCGTCGAAGCTCGGCCAGGTATCGGGGCGCGGATTGTTCCACGTCATCAAGGACTTTTACCCGCGGTGGCTGCTCTGGTCGGTGCTTTTGGGTGTGCTCGTCGGCAACACCATCGAGGCAGCGGCGGATCTCGGTGGAATGGCCGCGGCGATCAACATATTCGTGCCGCTTCCCATTCCGCTGATCGTGCTGTTCGTCGCCGCCCTCATCTTCGCCCTCCAGGTCTTCGGCTCCTATACTTTGATCCGCAACATCTTTCGCTGGCTGGCGCTGGCGCTGCTCGCCTATGTCGGTGCCGCCATTCTGGCCAAGCCGGACGCCGCGGCGGTGCTGCGCGGGACGCTGCTCCCCAGGATCGAATTCAACCGTGAGTTCCTGTCGATCCTGGTCGCCATCATCGGCACGACGCTGTCCGCCTATCTCTACACGTGGCAGTCCAATGAGGAGGTCGAGGAGGAGATTGCCCAGGGGCGGACAACGCTCAGGGAAAGGAAGGGCGCCACCGACAGCGAACTCCGTCGCTCTCGCCGGGACATCCTCATCGGCATGATGTTTTCAAATCTCATCATGTATTTCATCATCCTGTCGACGGGTGCTACGCTCTACAAGGCGGGCCACCACGATATCGACACGGCCGCGCAGGCGGCGGAGGCGCTGCGGCCGCTCGCCGGCCAGGCCGCAAGCGTTCTGTTCGCCGCAGGCGTGATTGGCGTCGGTTTCCTCGCGGTTCCTGTCATGACCACCGGCGCTGCCTATGATGTGGCGCAAGCCATCGGCTGGAAAAACAGCCTGCACGCCCGGGCTCGAGAGGCGCCCAAATTTTATCTCGCCATCGGATTTTTTACCGCGATCGCCGCCGGCCTCAACTTCCTTGGCTTCAATCCGATGAAGGCGCTGGTCTGGTCCGGCATCGTTCAAGGCTTCTCGACGCCGCCCTTGCTGCTGCTCATCATGCTGATGACGAACAACCGCAGGATCATGGGCGACCAGGTGAACAGCCGCAGCACCAACATACTCGGTTGGGCAACGACCGCCGCTATTTTCTCGGCGACGATCGGCCTGGTGGCGACCTGGTTCATGTGATCCGGCGGAAGCAAAGCGACGCCGCCGGTTGGATTACCCGTTCCCGCTTGCGGATTGTCCCAGCTTTGCCGGTCTTGGAAATTCCACAACGTCGCCCGTGGGCCGCTTGTATTGCGCCGCGACAATTGCATCGATCAGGAGATCCAGAGCCGCACGAGCCGTGCGGCTCGTCTCGTCCTCGCCGCTCAAATAATGGCAGGCTCGTTCGAGGTGGAGGTGTGCGGCGGCAAAGTCGCTTGTCATAGGCTTCTCCCTGTTGCCCGCCGGCCGGCAAGATGACCGCCTCGATTTACCCAAAAGCAAATATCCACAGCCGGATTTGAATCAAATTGGCCTGACTCGCCACATGCCGCGGACCCCACGCCAGCACCTTGGCCTGTGCCCGCGCCGCGTCCTCTCCGAGGGCCGCTAGGCCATCCAGGATCGTGGCATCAGGACATGGTTCCCCGACGTCGCGCCGGAGCGCCCGAGGGCGACTTGCCTGATATGTCCGGCCAGCTGTTCATGCGCTCTGTCCGACGCGCTGCGCTATCGCGGCTGCAGGCGCTGCAGCGATCTTTCAGCGCGGTACGGCGCGTTGAATGAACCAATTGCCGGCGATGTGCCGCAAACTCAGTTCGCTCACCGTCCTGCTTTTGAAATTTTCTGGCTCTTTTAATTCTACAAACTCTCTAGACTTAACATAGATCGCTTGAAGTGGAGCGCTTGAGAGGGAGCTAGGAATGTCGAAAAAGCTCGTGGTGGGGCTGTCGGGCAATTTGACCCGGCCATCGAAGACCAAGGCGTTCGTCAGCCACATTGTCGGACAGGCCGCCGAAAGCATTGGCGCGGCCTCGGCCGTCTTCGACATCGAGGATCTCGGCGCGTCCCTGCCGCAGGCGAGGCGCCTCGGCGACCTCGACCCGGCGGCGCGCAACATCGTCGAACGGCTGCTAGGCGCCGACATCCTGGTGGCCGGCTCGCCGACTTTCAAAGGCAGCTATACCGGGCTTTTCAAGCATTTCTTCGACCTGCTCGATCCGTCATCGCTGAGGGGCAAGCCCGTCATCCTCGCCGCGACCGGCGGCGGCGAGCGCCATTCGCTGATCGTCGAGCACCAGCTGCGGCCGCTGTTCGGCTTCTTCGAGGCGCTGACCGTGCCGACCGCGATCTACGCCTCCGACAAGGACTTTGCCAATGGCGTGCTGGTGTCGGACGCGATCCATGCCCGCGCCCGGCAGGCGGTCGCCGAGGCATGCCGGGTAACCGGAGTGCCCTATCGCGTCGGCCTTGCCGCCTGAACGCACTACTGACCCGAGATCCCCTCCCCGACCAATCCAGGAGCACGCCGCGATGACCAGATCCAAGAAATCCAGGCAGATCAAACTGGGCGCTTTCCTGCCCGGCGGCGGACAGCATATCGCCGCCTGGCGTCACCCCGAGGCGCCGGCCGACGGTGCCACCAATTTCGAGTTCCACAAGCAGCTTGCCCTGACCGCCGAGCGCGGCCTGTTCGACGCCTATTTCCTCGCCGACAATCTGACGGTCGGGCTCGGCGCCCGCGAAGGCGGCAATGCCAAGATCGCCGGCTTCGAGCCAGTGACGCTGTTTGCAGCGCTGGCGCCGCTCACCACGCATCTCGGCTTCATCGCCACCGCCTCGACCACCTACGAGGAGCCCTACACGCTCGCCCGCAAATTCGCCTCGCTCGATCATCTGTCGAATGGCCGCGCCGGCTGGAACGTCGTCACCTCGGCCGGCGACGAAACCGCGCGCAATTTCAATCGTGATACCCAGCCTGCCCACGCCGAGCGCTATACCCGCGCGCATGAGCATGTCGAGACGGTCAAGGCGCTGTGGGACAGCTGGGAGGACGATGCCTTCATCCGCGACCAGAAATCGGGGCGCTTCTACGACAAGGACAAGCTCCACGACATCGACCACAAGGGCGCGCATTTCAGCGTCAAGGGTCCGCTCAACGTGCCGCGCCCTGTGCAGGGGCACCCGGTGGTGGTGCAGGCGGGGCAATCGGAGGACGGCCGCAAGCTCGCCGCCCACTCGGCGGAAGTCATCTTCACCGCCCATCAGAACCTGGCGTCGGCGCAGGAATTCTACCGCGACATCAAGGCCCGCGTGGCGGCCGTCGGCCGCGATCCCGAGCAGGTGCTGATCATGCCCGGCGTAGCACCCTTCGTCGGCCGTACCGAAGAAGAAGCGCGCGCCAAATACCAGCAGCTGAACGATCTCATCCTGCCCGAAGACGGCGTCGCCCTGCTCAACGGGCTGGCAGGCCAGACGCTCGACATCAGGGGCTATCCGCTCGACGGCCCGCTGCCGCCGAGCAAGGAAACCGAAGGCATGAAGAGCCGCCAGGCGCTGATCCGCCAGATTGCCGACGAGCACAACTTCACCATCCGCCAGCTCTACCAATGGGTGGCGACGGCCCGCGGCCATTACACCGTCATCGGCAGCGCAGTGCAGGTCGCCGACCAGTTGGAGGAATGGTTCGGCAACGAAGCCGCCGACGGCTTCAACATCCTGCCGCCCTGGCTGCCCGGCGGGCTCGACGACTTCGTCGAGCTGGTGATCCCCGAACTGCAGCGCCGCGGCCTGTTCCGCACCGCCTATGAAGGCAGGACGCTGCGCGAGAACCTCGGCCTCAGGCGGCCTGAAAACCCGTGGACCGCCGCCCGCTCGGCCGTGCTGGCCGCCGAATAATCCCGAGAAGCCCACTACCCTCGAAGCGAGAGGCAAGACGATGACCTTGCAGCACATCGAACAGGCCGCCAGCCTCGGCACGCGTGACGGCACGACAAGCCTGGGCACGGACTTCCTGCGCCTCGGCGGCCGGGCAGGCATCCGCTTCCTGTCGCGCTACGGCGCCCTCATCGCTTTCCTCGCAATCTGGCAAGTGTCGAGCAGCGCCGGGTGGGTCAACACGGCCGTGCTGCCGCCGATCGACATGATTGTCGCGGCACTTTGGAAGGGGTTGGCCGGCGGCACTCTGCTCGGTGACATCGCCATCAGCCTGCAGCGCGCCGGTCTCGCCTTCGCGGCCGCCGTGCTGGTCGCCATCCCGCTTGGCCTGTTCATGGGCCAGGTGCGCGCGGTCGAGACCGCGCTCGATCCCATCCTGCAGGTCTTCCGCCAGACCTCGGCGCTGGCGCTCTATCCCGTATTCATCCTGCTGCTTGGGCTCGGCGAAGCCTCCAAGGTGTTCGTCATCTTCTGGGCGACGCTGTTCCCGCTGCTGCTCAACACCATCGGCGGCGTCAAGCAGGTCGATCCGAAACTGCTGGAGATGGCCCGCGTCTATGGCGCCAGGCAGCTCACCGTCTTCCGCCGCGTCGTGCTGCCCGGTGCCGTGCCCTCGATCTTCGTTGGGCTGAGGCTCAGCGCCACCACGGCGCTGCTGCTGTTGATCGCCTCCGAAATGATCGGCGCCAATAAGGGCATCGGCTTCCAGGTGATGAACGCGCAGTACAATTTCCAGATCCCGCTGATGTTTGCGGCAATCGTCATCCTCGCCGGCCTCGGCCTGATCGCCAACCAGGCGCTGGTCAGCCTGCAGCGGCGGCTCTGCCGCTGGAGCAATGCCGTCGACTGACCACCCCTTCGCCATCTCCCAACCAGGCCAAGCCAGGCCAGAACCAAGGAAGACCGGACCATGAAAATCACTCGCCGTTCCCTGCTTGCCGGCGCGCCCTTTGCCGCCGGCCTTCTCGCCGCCGGCCTGCCGCGCCTCGCCTTTGCCGAAGCGGCACCCGTCAAGTTCCGCTCCCTCGCCAGCCGCGGCAGCATCTCTCCGCATGAGCTTGCCGGCGAGCTCGGCTATTTCAAAGGCCTCGGTATCGAGGTCGAGAATGTCGGCTATTCCGGCGGCGGCCCGGAATCGCTGTTTGCGCTGGCCTCCGGGAGCGTCGATATCGGCTCGGCCGCAACCGCCGCCGTGATCAATTCGATCTCCGGCGGCAACGACTTCGTCGCCGCCTATCCGAGCAACGGCATCAACGGCAAGGTGCGAAGCGTCTTCTACGTGCTCGACGACAGCCCGATCAAATCGATCGCCGACATTGCCGGCAAGACAATCGCCGTCAACACGCTCGGCGCCCATCTCGACTACACCGTGCGCGAGGCGCTGCACAGCGTCGGCCTGTCGCCGGACGCCGCCAATCTCGTCGTCGTGCCCGGACCGCAACTCGAACAGACCTTGCGCTCCCGCCAGGTCGACATCGCGGCGCTCGGCTACTGGCAGGCGACCTTTGCCGGCGCGCTGGTCGACAATGGCGGCGTGCGTGGCGTGTTCAACGACACCGACGTGCTGGGCGAACTGGCCGGCGGCTTCGTCGTGCTCAGGCGCGACTTCATCGCCGCGCATCCCGACGCCGCCCGCAATTTCGTCGAGCAATCGGCGCGCGCCTCCGACTGGTCGCTGCAGAACCCCGACGAAGCGCGCAAGGTGCTCGCGACAATCCTCGACAAGCGCGGCGAAAACGGCGAGCTGGCGCGCTACTGGACCGGCTTCGGGCTGCGCCAGGGGGCCAAGGCGGCGGACCGCGACATCGACTTCTGGGTCAGCGTGCTCGAGCGCGACGGTCGCCTGCCAAAGGGTAAGCTGAAGGCAACAGACATCCTCTACCGGCCCGGCGAAACCAAGACCAACTGACAAGGCCAACCGGCAGCTGGGAGACGAGCGCGATGAGCAGCACAAGCGGCGGTGAGGTCAGCATACGCGACCTGTCCAAATCGTTCAGCATCGGCGGGCGCTCGCTTGCCGTGCTGAGGACCCTCAACCTCGACATCCGCTCGGGCGAATGCCTGGTCATCGTCGGCGCCAGCGGATCTGGCAAGACCACGCTGCTGCGCATTCTTGCCGGGCTGGAGGCCGCCGACAGCGGCGGCGTCGCCATCGACGGCAAGCCGGTGCACGGCGTCGGCGCCGAGCGCGCGGTGATCTTCCAGGAACCGCGCCTGCTGCCCTGGCTGACCGTGCTCGGCAATGTCGCCTTCGGCCTCGAAGTGCGCGGCGTGCCGAAGGCCGAGGCCGAGGAACGGGCGCGCTTCTATATCGCGCTCGTCGGCCTCGCCGAATTCGGCGATGCTTTCCCGAGGCAGCTGTCGGGCGGCATGGCGCAGCGCGTCGGCATCGCCCGCGCCTTGACCGTGCAGCCCGAAATCCTGCTGCTCGACGAGCCGCTGGGCGCGCTTGACGCGATGACCAAGATCGGCATGCAGGAGGAACTGGCGCGCATTTGGAGCGAGGAGAACGTCACCATGGTGATGGTGACGCACGACCTCGAGGAAGCGATCTACCTGGCCGACAGGGTGCTGATCCTGCCCAAGGAGAAAGGCGGCGCGGCGCGGCTGATCGACATCGACCTGCCCCGCCCGCGCGAGCGCAGCGAAAGCCGCTTCGTACGCTACCGCGAAGAACTGCTGCGCGAATTCGGCCTGCACTGAAAGGCCCCCTACGCGATCTTGGGTTCCTCGCCCCGCAAAGCGGGGAGAGGTGGCTCGGCGATGCCGAGACGGAGAGGGGTCTTCCTTTTTTGAAATCCTCTCCCCCCGCGCTCTTTCCTGGAACCGGATTCCCCGCCCCCGCATTTCCTTAACCGGGAGGCGAAGGAGCGCGGCATGAAAGCTTTGTTCGCAATCTTTGGCGGCTTCGTCCTGACGCTCGCCGTATTCGCCAGCGGCCTCGCATTCGCCACCTGGCTATTGATAGCCAAGCCGGTGCGGCCGCCCGCCCCGGTCTCCAGCGTCGCCGAACTGTGGGCCAAGGATCCGCGCCCGGTAAACCCGGCCTCGCAGCGCCTCGAGCGCCTCCCGGCCCGCCCGGTTCCCGTTCGCACCTCGGAAGTTGATCGCAGCTCGAAACCCGCCGACACCGCCGCAGCTTCGACACCCGACACCACCGGCTCCATCAAGCCGGCGGTGGAAGAGCAGCAGACGCTGCCCGCCGCCCATGTCGAATGGTGCGCCAGCCGCTACCGCTCCTACAGGCCAGGCGACAACCGCTACACATCCTACAGCGGCCAACAGCGCCCCTGCATATCGCCCTATCTCGACGCCGCCGATGACGGCAGCTACGTCGAGGCGAGCGATACGTCGTCAGTGGAGGGCTACCCGCCACCGGATGAACCCGGCGGCGCCGAGTTCTCATCCGACCACGTCCAATACTGCTTCAGCCGCTACCGCTCGTACCGGCCGGAGGACAACAGCTATCAACCGTATTCCGGCGGGCCACGTCGGCAGTGCGAGTAGGCTGGCGCGCCGGATGGCGGGCTAGCGGACCGAAGGGCATGGTGTCTTGTGCGATCCCACCCTCGAGCGGCTAACCAACGATCACGCAAATTTTTTTGGATCGTTCGGATCGGCGCGGCGTTCATCCGACAGGCAAAGGAGGAATTAAGATGGGCGACGAACGGGACGACAAGATTCGTGAGCGCGCATACCAGATCTGGGAACGCGAAGGCGGGATCCATGGCGATCCCGAGCGGCACTGGCACCGGGCTGAGGCCGAGATCGACAGGGAGGCAGCCCTGCCGCTGACGGCAGGCGATGCCCTGCCGGAAACCCGCGAGTTCGCGAGTTCCGACGTCTTGACGGTGGAGGCCCTGGCGGTGCGCACCGGCATATCGGGCGAACAGGCACAGGAGCTGATCGACAGGCTGGGCAACGACCGGGCGGCGATCGAACAAGCCGCGCGCAACCTCAAGGGGAAGCAGCGGCTCGGGGAGTGACAGATGATCAGAAAACTCAAAGACGGAAAATACCGCCTCTATTCGCGCAAGAAGGACGAAAAGACCGGCAAGCGCCGCAATCTCGGGACGTTTGACAGCCGCGAGGCTGCGGAGAAGCACGAACGTGAGGTGCAGTATTTCAAGAAGCATTGAGGCGGCGTTGGGCGTGTTGTCGCTTGCCAGGCAGCCGCGCCGGATGCCTGACGGAACCTGAGCCTGCGAAGACGGCGGCCACGCATCTCTGCGCCGGACAGTTTACGAGAACATGGTGCGTCCAGAAGCAGGTAACGACGCCCATCGCGGTCGCCCGCGGATTTTAGCACGGTATGCAAATTGTTCAGAACCGTACCTGATGCACCTCGCGCAAGCGGCATAAACCTTTCAGTGACGAAGCGTTCGCTTGCAATGTGGGCGATGCCTCCACTAGTTTCTGGTCAAATTGAACAAAACGGGAACAAAAATGTCACGGGCGAATTGAATTCGCGTTCGCCGTCCGGCGTGTTGCGCACCACAGGGCCTGGCTGGTTGGGATAGATGTCGATGGAGGGTTCGAGATTGCCGAGGATATCCCGCAAGGCGCGGGTCCACTGGCGAATGGCCTCCTGCTGGTCGTGATATTGTAAAGATTGCACATTTCAGGCCGTTCCCGGATGCTTAGGCATCTTGTTGGAAACGGCCCGGAATTTCCAGCGCTGTCCGTTAGGTTGCTGACACGGCAGGCCGTGTCAGCAATGGCTTTGTGAGACCTACCGCGCCGATTGTCTCATAGCTTGTGCGGCGACTGCCGCCAGAAAAGCCCTCGCCGCGGCATCGCAGGCCGCTCGAGACGGGCCCTTGGCGAAAAGAAGAAGCTCGGCGGCTCGAATGTTGAGCCCGTGCTTCCTTGCGAATGTGGCTAGATCGTAAGGCTTGTTGTCGTAAGGCACGTCGTCGTAGTCGATCGTCAGATCGTAGTTTTCTTTCATTTTCTTCCTCCCGTTAGCGATCTTCCCCCTCCTGTCGCTAACGCAAAATTAACGTCGATGGCGTCGGGCGAGTCCACCAATCAGAGATTGTGTAAAAAACGTACGAGCTCGGATGCTCGCCCTCGCCACGGCGCCGCGAGCAATCGCCGCGAGCCGGACCGCTCGAAAGAGCCGATTATGGGGGCACGTTGGAAAAGGCAGCCACGGCCTGGTGCCACGGGGTGTCCGCGACCCTACCGTGCCTAATGGCCGTCATTTTCATCTTCCTGGCCCGGTCCGCAAAGCCGGCCTCGTTGGGTCAGCTAAAGAATAAATCCGGCTAATAACACCGTAAGGAGCAGTGACAGCGGAACAGCCGCAAGACACCAGATCTCCAACGTGTTGTTTTGCAGCGGGTCCATCGTCAGCCTCACTTTTTGGTTCGTCATTGTGACACTAACGGTTGGTCGGAGGTAGCGGTTCCAAGCGACGCTGTTCATAGAGCGCTGCCTGTGCTGCATATTAGCAACAGCTTGACGACCGCTGAGCCCGTACCGCTTGGAGAACTTCACTTGGCGCCGGTGGATGGGCATTCCGCAGGAATGCAAGCGCCCCTCCATCAGGCGTGCGGGGATCGATCGCCGCCTATGATCAGCGCCGAGCCATGCCCCGGAACCCAATGGCTGCGTCGACCTCCGGCCGAAGTTTCGCTACCACCGAGCAGACCCGATGTTCACTCCAGCCAGCGATGCCCGTTTATAGGACCTAAGTCTGACCTGCCTGCGCAATGGTCTCGTGTACGGCCGGCGCCGGGAACAACTGCGCCCGTCTTCAGTTGATGGCGTCACCTCCTCGAGGAGAGATCGGCGCAGAATCAGTCCCTTCAGCGCTGATTAGGGTCCGCCTGCCATTGATGGATTTGGCAGGCGGACCCTTGGTTCTGTACGCTCCAGATCGAAAGCGGGTAAGCTCGGGATCACTCATCATCCCAGAAATCCTGCAGAGAGCATGGCGGAGGGCTCCTCGCCCTGAGATGCTTGACCTGGCTTGACATCCGAGACGACCTCCCAGCGCGCGCACGCAGCGGGGGGCGCCCTCAGCCCTCCAGCGCCTCGTGCTGGTAAAGCTCGTCCATGCTGAGCGTCGCGAGCGCCGCGAAGGGCGCCTGCTTTTTCACGCGGCCGTGGCTCAGGATCACCACGTCGTCGCAGAACGAGATGGTGCTGCGATGGTGGCTGATGACGATGGTGGTGCGGCGGCCGGCGCGCGACTTCAGCGTCTCGACGATCGCCGCTTCCGACAGCCCGTCCACCGCATTGGTGGCTTCGTCGAGGATGAGGATATCGGGATCGCGCACCAGGGCTCTGGCCAGCGCGATCCGCTGCCGCTGTCCCGCCGAGAGGTTGACGCCGCGGTAGCCGACGACGGTCCTGTAGCCTTGCGGCAGTTGCTCGATGAAGCCATGCGCTTCGGCCAGTTTTGCCGCGCGCTCGGCGTCATCGGCCGAGGCCGCGTCCTGGCCGTAGATAATGTTGTCGAAAATCGTGCCGTCGACCAGCTCCAGCTCCTGGCTGGCGAGCGCGATGTGCTTTCGCCATTGGCTGGGGTCGATGCGGTCCAGAGGCGATCCATCGACGAGGATCCTGCCGCTATCCGGTTCGACGAAGCGGCACAGGAGATTGACGATCGTCGTCTTGCCGGCGCCAGAGCGGCCGATCAGCGCGGTCGAGCGGCCGCTGCGGATGTCGAAATTCGCCGCATGCAGCACCACCGCGCGCTGTTCCGAACCAGAATAGGTAAAGGTGACGTCCTCGAACTTGATGCCTTGGCTGAGCCCGGGGAACGCCGCGTCACCTTGCGGCGGCTCGGGCTTACCGGATGGGTCCAGCATCCACGTCACCTCTTCAAGCGATCCGCTCAGGCCCTGCAACTGGCTCCAGGCCATTTGCAGCGACCGCATGTAGGGCTGCAGCCTGTAGAGCAGGATGACGAAGGCGACGATCAGCGGGAAGCTGACATTGGCGAACCAGGCGCCGATCACCACCGCCAGGAACAGCATGGCGTGCAGAACCTCGGTCAGCGGCGGCAACGCTCCCTGACGCGTCAAAAGCACGAACGCCGCCCGGCGCACTGCATCCGATGCCTGGTCGAATGCCGCCTTCTCGCGTTGCTCCTGGCCGAAGATGCGGATCAGCCGTCCGGCATGCACCAGATGCAGCATCTGTGATGCGAGCTGGCTGTTGCGGGAGGCGACGCTGCGGCTCGGCGCCTTCAGATTGGCCGACAGCATGGCGTGCGCGACCTGCACCAGCGCCAGGCCCAGCGTGACCAGCAGCGTCATCTGCCACGACAGGAGCAGCAGGAAGGTCAGCAGGATGATCGCGGCCGATGCGTTGACGATTGCCCCCAGCGTGATCTGGATGGCATCCGAGGCCCGCCAGGATTCGTTGGAGATGATGTTGAGCAGCCGTCCAGGGCTTTGCTGCAGGAAGAACGGGTAGCCCACCCGCAGCAGCTGCTCCGACAGCGCGCTGCGGATCGAATGGCTTGCCTTGCCGTAGATGAAGGTGGTCAGCAGCGTATTGGCGTAGGCGAACAGGTTCTTGAGCACGATCGAGCCGAGGATGGCGACGGATATGACGATCAGCCGGTCGCGCTCGCTCAGGCTGGATCCGACATGCTGGAAGACGGCGGAAAAGCCAGCCATGCCGGTCTGCCCCTGCCCCATGATTATGTTCAGCAACGGGATGATCAGGCCGATGCCGAACCCCTCAAGCGCCGCACTGAGCAGCCCGAGCACCACCACGGCCGGAAGCAGGCGCAACTGCTTTTGCCCGAGCGCGCGGCGCAGCATCGGCAGGCTGGGCGGCATCAATCGCATGATTGCGGATCACCTCGCCTCGGCATTTGCTTGTTGCTCCTGTCGCATTTGCGCCGGCTGCGGCGATTTCACCAGCGAAAGCACCGCGAACTTGGCCGCGCCGAGCAAGTTCATGCCGATGATCGGCCAGTGCGACAGCTTGAGTTCACGGTCGAACAGAGGGCCTTTCCTCAGTTCGCGCAAGGCCGCCCTCATGGACCAGTAGAAATGGCGAAGCAGCCACGGCGCGTGCCGGATATGTTTCAGGCAAAGCCCGCCATTGCCCATGCTGTAGTCGCGGTGCAGCTTTTCTATGGCCTTGCGATCGCGCCGACCATGATGGTGGTAAATCGTCATGTCGGGCACATATTCGACCGGAATCCCAAGCAGCACCGCCCGCACGAGATAGTCCGTATCCTCGGCCGAGCGCAGCGGGCCGCCGGCGCCGAAGCGTTCGTCGAAACGGCCGATGCGGGCTGCAACATCACGGTGCATCGTCATGTTGCAGCCAAGCACGAAGCCACCGGGATGGACATCCGGCGTAAGCCGCGCGCGCACCGGCGACCGCTTGATGGTGAACGGCAGGTCGCGGGGATCGCCGATCTCGACGCGGCCACCACGGATGACCCGTTCGCCGGCCGAATAGTGCCGTTGCAGATCGTGCAGATAATCCTTGTGGACTGCGCAATCATCATCGACGAAGACCAGCACGCGGCCCCGCGCCCGCTCCAGCCCGGCGTTGCGCGCGGCCGCCAGTCCAGGTCGTGGTTCGCGAATAGCGGTGAACGGGATGTCCGACAGTTCGGCGATGCTGGCCAGCCGTTTGGCGGTGCTGTCGGTCGAGCCGTTGTCGACAACCACCAGCTCGGCGGCAAAGTCGGCATGGGCACGACACGCGGCCTGGATCGACCTGATACAGGGCTCGAGCACGGCGACGCGGTCGCGTGTGCAGACGATGAAGCTGACCGCCGGCGCCGGTCCATGCTGCGGCCGCGGCGACATGGCCGCCGGCACCGTCGAGTGGCCGCGCTGCTGGAGCTGGTGCGATTTGACGAACATGCGTTGCTAGCTCAACTGGTTCGAAGGCAAAACCGCCGCGGCCGGCACGGATTGCAGATACCGCGACAGGGCGTCTACCTGCCTAGTGACCGACATCGAGGCGAGGCTGAAACGCGGCGCGAAGGCACCGGTGCGAAACACGTACTGCTCGCGGCGCCGGATGAGCTTCCATTTCGCGGTCCGTGTCAGAAACTCGTGCATCAGCAGCGGCTGTCTTTCTCCCGATATCAGCTGATAGACGAAATAGAACAGGTTCAGCGTGCCGGCCTGGTAGCTCGGCCTCGTCTCGGCCGGCAGCGCGGCAATCCTTTCTTCCAGCGCAAGGATCCATTCGGCGGCACGGCGAACCGTGTCCATCGACAGGACCTCACCGATGTCGCGGAGGTCTTGCGTCTCTTGTGCAAGCCCCTCGCGCTCGAGGTTCTCGGCGACGATCTTCAAATGCGTCCTGCGCATTTCGCGCTTGTGCCTGTTGGTCACGCTGTCGTCATGGATACGATAGGCGATCAGACTTTCGGGGATCATGGCTGCCGGGTAGCGGTCGGTCAGCCGCCTGAACAGGTCGAAATCCTCGGCG
This sequence comes from Mesorhizobium sp. M1163, assembly GCF_040318415.1. Lineage (NCBI taxonomy): Bacteria > Pseudomonadati > Pseudomonadota > Alphaproteobacteria > Hyphomicrobiales > Phyllobacteriaceae > Mesorhizobium > Mesorhizobium sp. M1163. The sequence continues at coordinate 40,247 of NZ_JAMYMF010000002.1, forward strand.
TGCTTATAGCTGGTATCGTAATATAGAACGTCTTCTTCTATAACATTCCTGTTGTATACCACGGTGGAATGCATGAAGATCGTGAAGAACATCGACAATATCCGCAGGCTATTGTCCTGGAATATCGGATCGGGCGATCCCCTGACGACGCGGGTGCCGAGCAAGGTGTCGAAGCCTGCACCGCACAGCGCAAGGTCAGGCTGCTGATTGAACAGCGCGATCTGCCGCGACAGGCGCTGGGGATAGGCGATGTCGTCGGCGTCCATCCTGGCGACCAGATCGCCGCGGGCCACGGCCAGGCCTTCATTGAGCGTTGCGATCAAGCCACGGTTTTCGCGTGAGATGATCGAGATGCGATTGTCGGCCTGGCGATATTTCTGCAGGATCTGCAGCGAGTTGTCGGTCGAGCCATCATCGATGGCGATGACCTCCAGACGATCGTAATCCTGCCGCAGGATGCTACCCAGCGCAGCGGCAAGATAAGGTCCCGCATTGTAGATCGGCAGCAGAACGGAGACTAAGGGAGCAGCCATTGGTCAGCCCCGACCGCTTCGTTGCAACTTGCGTGGCAAGCGCGATGCGCCATCAAGCGGCCTGCTCGGATATGCTCCTGCCGCGAGCCAACCGCTGTTGGTCGTATCGATGCCTGTCGGGAAGCCGGCTCGGCCTCTCCGGGCAACATAGGGGAAGTGGCGCTTTAGGCTGTTGAGCGGCTTCTCGAAAAGCAGCCATGAAACCGAAGCCAGCATGAGCGTCACCGTTCCCGCCACCAGGAACCGCCCTGGCCCTTGCTCCGAGACGTTGAGCGGGATCCAGGGCTGCGACTTGACGATGAGCGACAGCACTATCGGATGGTAGAGATAGACGCCGTAGCTGATGCGGCCAAGGCCAAGCAGCGGCGGCAGTTCGACAAGTTTTCCGATATAGCCGCCAACCCCTGTCGAACAGCTTGCAACGATGACCACCAGCGGCGCGAGAGGCAGGATCTGCAACAGCAGCCAGAGGCCCCATTCCTGCAGCGGATTTGCCGGCGCCGGCGCAAACCACTGCAGAACGAAAAACGCCACGGCGAGCCACGGCCAGCCAGCTCGAAGCCATTGCGGCAGGCCAGCGGATCTTGACCGGTAAGCGGCAAGCAGCGCCCCTGACGCCAGCGCGTCCATCGACGCCGGCGGCAGCAGGTCGCGCGACAAACCGGGTGTTCCCGCGATCGGCCAATAAAACCGGTAGGCCAGCGACAGCCCGATAACGCCGATACAGATCGCTTCGAGGCGCCGGCGCGGCGCCAGCAGCACGATCAACGGCCAGGCGATATAGAACTGCTCCTCGATGCTCAGGCTCCAGAAATGGCAGAGCAGCCAGGGCGTCCATTCATTCTGCGCTGCGTACCAGAAATTCGACAGATAGAGCGCGTGCCAGGCCAGCGATCCTCTCGACTGCTCCATGTCCGTCAGCCAGACGAAACCCAGCACGGCGAAATAGGGCGGGAATATCCGCAGCGCCCGCCTGATATAGAAGGATCTCAGCGCCGGTCCGGTTTCGAATTCGGCGGCCGAGCGGGCTTCGAGCAGCAGGCGGGTAATCAGAAAGCCGCTCAGCACGAAGAACAGACGTACGCCGATATGGCCCCAGAACGAGGATCCTCCGGCCGCGAAGAAGTGGGCGTACAGCACCATCGTCACGGCGATGGCCCTCAGCGCGTCCAATTGGGTGTCGCGCGCATTTCCCATTAGCGGCGTGCGCCGGCGGGACGGCGAAACTGCCAATCGGTCAACATAGCGGCGTCGTTCACGGCGCATTTCCAATCGGAAGCGCCCCCCTCACGCAGGATAAGGCGCCACCATTGTGCAACGCAACACAAAAAGTTGACATATTTGAAACAGGAACGTGAGGCGCGGCTAATAAAAGCCAAAAAACAGCGGGAACCAGCCCGAATTGTCCATTTTTGACGATTTTCGCGCGCTGCCTTGGCCCGCCGATATCGGCGGCAGGGTGCTGCGATGCAGCATGTTCGCCGCGCCGCGCAGCTGATCCGTTCGATCGCCGCCAGCGGCACCGGCGTCATCCTTGTCACACACGATCTCTCCACGGTGCGGGCGCTGGCCGACAGGATCGTGGTTCTCAGCCTCGGACGCGTGGCCTATAACGCATCCGCCAGGCACTTGAGCGCCGACCAGTTGTGGGGCCTGATGGCGAGCGGCACCCTCGCATCAGCCGGGCAGTAGAAGGCGTTTTGAAGCGGGGACCCGCTTCGCGCGAGCTTCCCGCCTCCGAGCGACAATTACGCCTCCTTGCCGGCATTCGCGAGCGCCACTGTGCGACGCTCCGGAAGCCCCATTCCGACGAGCGCGCCGGCGAGCGAGAGCAGAGCGGAGACGTCGATCGCCGCGGTGAAACCATCGCTGAACGCGTCGGTGGACGCGAAGCTCCCAGTCCCGGCGAACACCGCACCGGCGATCGCGATCCCGGATACGCCGCCCAGAAAGCGGAATGTATTGAACGTGCCGGCAGCCTTGCCGACCTCCAGCCGCGCGACCGCATTGAGAACCGCATTCTGCGCGGCAGGCATGGCCATCGACACGCCGGCACCAGTAATGATCAGTGGCGCGACTAGCTGGATGTAGGGCAGATCAGGTGCTGCGATCTGCGCCAGCCAGGCCATTCCAGCCGCTTGCAGGATCAATCCGGCCACCACAAGCCAGCGCTCGCCGACGCGGTTGATCAGGCTGCCGGCGATCGGTGCGACCACGAAAAGCGTGGCGGTCCAGGGCAGCAATCCCATGCCGGCGCCGAGCGGCCCACGGCTCTGGGCAAACTGCAGAAACTGCGGCAGCAGGAATACGAGGCCGTACATGGCGGCGCAGAGCAGGAAGTTCGCGCCGACGCCCGAGGAGAATGCGCGCGCCTGAAAGAACCGCAAAGGCAGCATGGGCTCACGGGTACGCAGCTGCCAAAGGACGAATGCGATGGCCAGAACCAGCCCGGCCGTCAGCGCCGACAGCACCTCAGAGCTGCTCCAGCCGACGATGTTGCCGCGCATCAGACCCCAGACCACTCCAAATGCCGCCGCAGTCACCAGCACGACGCCGAGGACATCGATAGCCGTGCCCGGCCCGTGACTCTCCGGAATCCGACGCAGCACCAGCGGGATGAGAACGATGCCGACCGGAACATTGAGCCAGAAGATCCAGTGCCAGGAGAGGCCTTCGGAGATCGCACCGCCCGCCATCGGACCGATGATCAGGGCCAGGCCGGTGATGCTGCTGAAGATACCCAGCGCCTTGCCTCGTTCCTCCGGGGGAAAAGCGACGCTCAGCAGCGCCATGGCCAGCGGCATGACCATTGCAGCACCCGCGCCCTGAACCGCACGGGCCGCAATCAGCAATCCGGCATTTCCAGCGAGCGCGCAGGCAACCGACGCTGCGACGAACAACGCCAATCCGGCAACGAGCGTACGGCGGCGACCGAACCGGTCACCGAGCGCAGCCCCGGTCATGAGCAGGACGGCAAAGCTCAAATTATAGGCGTTCATCGTCCATTGCAGCGTCTCCAGCGAGGCATCGAGTTCGACCCGCATCGTGCTCAATGCGGTCGCCACGACCATCGCATCGAGAACGACCATCAAGGAGCCTATCGACGTGAGGGCGAGAACCCAGACCTTCGTTGATCCCGCACTTTGCTTGCTCATGATTATGGCGCCTCCGGCTTGAACAGAGGGCCCGCCAGTCTCGCGGTCCCATGATCCAGAGACGCGGAGGCACCACCAAAGGATTCCAGCTAAAGAAAGTTTTTTCGACCGAATCCTTTTGCCATCGTCGAGCGTCTATAAGACGCTGCGCCTCATGGCGGGCGCGCCTGCCCTGGGAGATACGCAATGAAATCGATCCTTGTGCGATGACCGGATCAGCATCCGGCACGCCAGAAGGACGGGAGCCATTTGACCGGCTGCTCGGCGAATTGCGGCCGAAACTGCACCGCTATTGTGCCCGCATGACCGGTTCGGTGATTGATGCCGAGGATGTCGTCCAGGAAGCTACGGTCAAGGCGCTCGAGGCGTTCCCAGGGACCGAACCGATAGCCAATGTCGAGGGCTGGCTGTTCCGCATCGCGCACAATGCAGCGCTCGACCACCTGCGCCGTCGCGCCAGGGTGGATGCCGCGCATGCCATCGAGGATATCGACATGATACCTGACCCCGGCATGTCGGCCGAGGGTCGACACACTGCAGCCGCAAGCCTGCAGACCTTCATGCGCCTCCCCGCGGCGCAGCGTAGCAGCGTCATCCTCATGGATGTGCTCGGCTATACGATCGAAGAGATCGGCAACATTATCGACAGCAGCGTTCCGGCGGTGAAAGCCGCACTGCATCGCGGCCGTCTGCGCCTGCGCGAAGTCGCCGGCGAGCCTGACGATCGGCCTGTGCCGGTGTTGGCCGAGCCCGAGCGGGCGCGTCTGGCAGCCTATGTGGAGCGGTTCAACGCCCGCGACTTCGATACGATCCGCGACATGCTGGCCGAGGACGTGCGGCTTGACCTCGTCAACCGGCTCCGGGCGAGCGGCCGCACGAAAGTGGGCCGGTACTTCCACAATTACGCGAGTATCCACGATTGGCGGCTGCTTCCAGGCCTGGTGGATCGGCGCCCAGCCATTCTGGTGATCGATCCGGACGACTCAGCCGGAGGGCCAAGATACTTTATCCTGCTGGAATGGGCGGGCGACAGATTGGCGAGAATTCGCGATTTCCGCTACGCGCGCTACACGCTTGACGGCGCCGAGGTGGTGCCTCTGCGGGCATAGCAATTCGCGTTTCATAATACCAAGTCCTGAAACCCGCCATTTTGGATCGCGGCCGCTTGCCATCCAAGCGGCCCCCCTTTTCCGCCGATCCTGCTTTAAGCCGGCTGCAACTTCCGGCGCGGCAGCGGCGGAAAGGCGATCGCAATCGCCATCGCGCCAAGCCCGACAAGGGCCGAGCCGATGAACAGCCAGGAATAGCTGGCATAGGCATCGAACACCATGCCGCCGGCGAGCGGGCCGAAAGCCATGCCGAGGCTGGACAGCATGGTTACTGCACCGAACACCGTGCCGAGGATGCGCTGGCCGAAATATTCGCGCGCCAGCACCGCATAGAGCGGCATGACGCCGCCATAGGTGGCGCCGAAAATGACGGCGAGCGTGTAGAATTGACCAAGCTCACTAACCGCGAGATAGGCGGCGATGACCACGGCCTGTATGGCCAGCCCGGTGATCAGCACCGGCTTGACGCCCAGCCGATCGGCAAGCACGCCGTAAAGCAGCCGGCCACCCAGCCCTGCCAGGCCCTCGATGCTGTAGATGCTGACCGCCGCCATCGGCGCTATGCCGCACAGCATCGCATAGCTCACCATATGGAAGATCGGCCCCGAATGCGCCGCGCAGCAGGCAAAGAAGGTCAGTCCCAACACGATGAATTGCGGCGAGCGCAGCGCCTGCGGAACCGTCATGCCGACACCCTCGGCTGCAACGCTTGGCGTAGCGCCGTCGGCAGCGGGCTTGGGCGGCTGGCGCACCAGCAAGGCGGCCGGCAGTAGTAGCACCCACGCGATTATGCCGATGTCGAACATCGCGGTGCGCCAGTCATAGGCCGAAATCAGCCAGCGCGCGAAGGGCGAGATGGTCATTGGCGCCACGCCCATGCCGGCCGAGACCAGCGAGACCGCAAGGCTGCGGTTCGTGTCGAACCAGGCGGAAGTCAGCGCGATCATCGGCGCGAAGAAGGCGCTTGCCGCGAGGCCGACGAGCACGCCATAGGTCAGCTGGAAAACGAGCAGCGAGCCGGTGCGGCTGGCCAGAACCAGCGCCAGGCCGAGCAGCACGGCGCCCGTCATGACGACGATGCGAGCGCCGAAGCGGTCGTAAATGGCGCCCCAGGCGAAGCCGCCGAGGCCCATTACCAGGAAGTTCAGCGTCATCGCACTCGATATGCCGGCGCGCGACCATTGTGTGTCGAGCGCCATCGGTTCGAGGAAGATTGCCAGCGAGAACATCGCCCCGAGGGCGACACAGGTCATCAGCGCGCCAGCCGCGACGATAACCCAACGATAGGAAAGGCTCATTTCACTTTTCTCCCATGCCGGAAGCGTTGATACGGCACGACCTTTTCGAGCTTCGCCGAGCCGCTTGCGTCCGAAGGACGTTGGAGATGTTTTGAATCCGACAATCCGGTTGCATTTTTTATCCAGTCAGGAAATTGCGCCGCTCAATTGCTCCATTGCATTGACGGTGCACCGTGCTGAGCTAGATTTCCAGCCTGGCGATCAGGAGCTGACAGGCATGGAACTTCATCGCGGCCGTCTCATCGACCACGTCCAGCTGGTGGTCAGGGATCTCAAGGCCAGCCGCCGCTTCTACGAGGCGGTTTTCAAGGTGCTCGATATTCCGATCGGCGGCAGCGCCGAGGATTATTTCTGGGCCGACGAGCTGTTCATCTCGAGCCCCGACAGCCCGGCAGCCCAGGGAAAGCTGACGGGGCGCCACCATCTTGCCTTCCAGGCAAAGGATCGCGCCATGGTCGACGCCTTCTACAAGGCCGGCCTCGACGGCGGCGGCACCGACAATGGCGCACCGGACGAGCGGCAGCACTACCATCCCGGCTATTACGCCGCCTTCCTGCTCGATCCCGACGGCAACAACATCGAGGCCGTCCACCACGGCCCGGCGAACCGCAGCGCCGATTCAGTGAAGATCACGTTCTGATGATCGGGTGATGGGGCAAGAATCTTGCTTGCGACGGCGTCGGATCGGCTGCGGAGGTCATTCCGCCCCGCCCTATCGCGTCAGTGCCGCCATTTGGCCCGCCAGGAAGTCGACGAACAGCCGCGCCCGGACCGGCAGCTGTCGCCCATACGCATGGACGATGTGCACCGGCATGGTCGGCATCACCACCTCGGGCAGGATGCGGACCAGGCGGCCCGTGTCGAGATCGTCATGCACCGCGAACCGCATCAGATGCGCGATGCCGGCGCCGGCAAGTGCTGCATTGCGGATGGCACCACCATCATCGGTATCGAGCCGCCCATCCGGCACGATCATCGTACCGTCGGCAAAAGTGACGGGATAGGGCCGACCGGCCATCTGATAGCGGACGAATTCGTGGTTCCGTAAATCCTCGACCGATGCCGGACGGCCGCGCCGCTCGACATAGGCCGGTGAGGCCACCAGCACGATCGGCAGATTGGCGATCTTGCGGGCGATGAGCCCGGTGTCTGAGAGCGGCCCCATGCGCACCGCAACGTCATAGCCTTCGCGGATCAGGTCGGCGTGGCGGTCGGTGACGCTGAGCTCTAGTTTGACTGCGCCATGCCGCGAAAGGAACGCCTGCGCCCATGCCGCGATCAGGCCGCGGCCGAGTTCGACCGGCGCTGTGACGCGCAGCAGGCCGCGCGCTGTATCGGCCAGCTGGACGATGTCTTCGGCATCGTCCAGCGCCCTGAGCAGCGGCGCCACGCGCTCGTAATAAGCGATGCCTTCACTGGTCAGCCCGATCCGGCGCGTCGAGCGCTTGATCAGCCTGACGCCCAGCCGCCGCTCGAGCCGCGCCACGCTTTTCGACACCGCCGATGGGCTGGAGCCGACCAGCCGGCTGGCGGCATGGAACGAGCCGGCATCGACCGTGCGGACGAAGGCGACGAGACCGGCGGTCTTTTCGAGGATGGTGGTCATTCCGGAATTCCAGGCACGAAAGAATGGATCATGATGATCCTAATACGATTTTTGATCATCATTAAATACCGCTCATCATCGACAAAGGAGAGATTTGATGAGCAAGCTGAACGGCAAGGTCGCCATCGTCACCGGCGCCTCCAAGGGTATCGGCGCTGCCATCGCCAAGGGTCTTGCCACGGCCGGCGCCGCGGTGGTCGTCAACTACGCCTCGTCACAGGAAGGCGCCGACCGCGTCGTCGCCGAGATCGAGGACCGTGGCGGCCGCGCCGTCACCGTCCAGGGCGACGTGTCGCAAGCGGCCGACGTGCGCCGCCTGTTCGAGGCGGCGAAATCGGAGTTTGGCGGGCTCGACATCCTGGTCAACAATGCCGGCGTCTTCGCGTTCGAGCCGCTGGAAGCGGTTACCGAGGCCGAGTTCCACCGTGAGTTCGACACCAATGTGTTGGGCATCATTCTGACCACGCAAGCAGCAGTGAGCCATTTTGGCCCGGGCGGCGGCAGCATCATCAACATAAGCTCGGTTGCCAGCCGCAATCCGCAGCTGAACTCGCTCGTCTACGCCGCCACCAAGGGAGCGGTGGACACGATCACGCTGTCGATGTCGCGGGAGCTCGGCGCACGCAACATCCGCGTCAACGCGATCGCGCCCGGCGGCATCGATACCGAAGGCCTCGCGCGCATCGGCATCGTCGGCAGCGAATTCGAGAAGCAGATTATCGCCATGACCCCGCTCGGTCGCTTCGGCCTGCCCGATGACGTCGCCCGCGTCGCGGTGTACCTCGCTTCCGACGAGGCGTCATGGCTGACCGGCGAGCGCATCACCGCCTCGGGTGGCTGGCGATAGGCATCGAGGGCCAGGACCTGCCGTTTCGCGGACCATGCCCCACGCCGCGCGACGTCGAGGACCACCGCAATCGATGACGACAGCGATCTAAGCCCTATGTTTCAGCGACGGAGGAGCGCCGTGCGCTATCGATGACGGCGAGATGCCAGGGAGGTAACGGATGACGGGCGACGAAACAGCAATCCGAAAGCTGGTCGAGACGTGGATGGATGCGAGTAAGCGTGGAGACATCGCGACTGTCCTCAGCTTGATGACGGACGATGCGGTCTTCATGGTTCCCGGCCGGGAACCCTTCGACAAGGAGATCTTCGCGGCGGCCGCGCAGGAGACGGCCGGCGTTCATATCGACGGCACGAGCGATATCGTGGAACTACAGCTTCTCGGCAATTGGGCCTTCATCCGCAGCCGCATCGACATGACCGCGACCCCGCCGAATGGCGAGCCGGTCCATCGATCGGGATATGCGCTGACGCTCCTGCGCAAGGAGCCAGATGGTGAGTGGCGGCTCGCGCGCGACGCTAACCTGCTGACCCTGCAAGGCTAGAGCCGGTCTCCGGCATCTCTGCACCAGGAGGCGCGCTAGGGGGAGCGACAAGGTGGCGAAGATGCGTTCAACGTCGCCCTGAACAGCATTCCCCTCCTCCATCTGATTACACCGGCAAGAGGGCGTTCGGCTTGACATCGGCGATGGAGGCGAAAGTGTGCGTTTCGCGCACGCCGGGCAAAGGCAGGATGACCCGCTGCAGGAAATCCTGGAACACCGCCATTTCAGCGATCCGCGCCTTGACCAGATAATCGAAACCGCCAACCACCATATGGCACTCCAGAACCTCCGGAGCTTTCGCCACGGCTTCGGCGAAGCGGTCAAAGACATGCGGCGCCGTGTGGTCAAGCCTGACCTCGATGAACACCAGCGTTCCCCTGCCGACCTTGCGCGGATCGAGCATAGCCCTGACCGCGGTGATGAACCCCTCGCGGAACAGGCGCTTCACCCGCTGGCTGGTTCCGGTCGGCGACAGCCCGACACGCCCGGCAAGATCAAGCGTCGTCCGGCGCCCATCCTCCTGCAGCAGCCGGAGCAGGCTGCGGTCTATCTGGTCGAGATCGTCCATTCACAATCCACTCTATCTCAGGGATTTGTGTGCTTAATTCACGCACAGATGCCAAAATCAACGTATTTCATCACATAAAACCTCGCAATAGCCTGCGCTTCCCTCACCCACTCAAAGCAGATGTGGTGAGCCGATTTCGACGAACACAGGAGTGCAGGATGACCAAGGAAGCGTGCAGCCCAGCCGGCAAGAGTGCGGCGGAAATCAGCAAGGGAGCGACCGAGATCCTGGTGCTGAGCGAAGCCGACGTGATGGCGTGCATCGACCTCAGCCAGCTTCTCGACGTTCTGGAAGACGGCTTCAAGGCGCTGTCACAAGGTAAGGTCGTCAATCCACCCCGACCACAGCTCGACATCCCCGGAGCCGGCTACAGCCTCGCCATGCCGGCCTGGATGGAGGACATGAACCTGACCGTCAAGATCGTCAATGTCTTCGAAGGCAACCTGGCCAAGAACCTGCCCAGCCATCTCGCCACCATCAGCCTGTTCGATCCTCTGTCCGGCCTGCCGGTCTGCATCATGGACGGCACCTTCATAACCGCGGTGCGAACCTCCGGCTCCGCCGTGCTGTCGGTGCGCGCGCTTGCCCGCCGGGATGCCAGGATAGCGACAGTGATCGGCGCCGGCGTGCAGGCCAACCAGCACCTGCATCTGTTGCCGCTGGTGCGCGACTTTGCCGAAATCCGGGTCGCTTCGAAGAGCTTCGACGATGCGGCAGCGCTTGCCCGGCTGCATCCGTCGGTGGTGGCGGTCGCCGACCTCGAGGCGGCAGTGCGCAGTTCGGACGTGGTGTGCCTGGCGACCCACTCCTACCAGCCGGTGATCGACGCAGGCTGGGTCCAGCCGGGCACGCATGTCTCGTCGGTCGGGGTGGCGCCGCCCGGCGGAGAAATGCCGATCGAGCTCATCGGCAAATCCAGTCTTTTTGTCGAAACCAAGGATGCGTTCAAACCGACCCCGGTCGGTTCTTGCGAGCTTGCCGGCTTCGACCCGGATTTCGGCACCGAGCTTGGCGCCATGCTGCTCGACCGCGCGCCGGGTCGCGTTTCGAATCAACAGATCACCACCTACAAGGCGATGGGCATTGCGATGGAAGACATGGTCGCCGCCGACCTCGCCTATCGTTGCGCCAAGCGTCTGCGCAAGGGAAAGCTCATCGTGCTGTAGGCGCGTGCCGCGAGCCAGGCGGGTTCGACGTTGCTGACAATGGCGCTTTCGTGGGAGCGTTGGGGCTAAAGGCCGGCCCCTCAGGCCGGCTCGCGCTTCAGCGCCTGTGCCATGCAGTGGATGCCGCCGCCGGTCTTCGAGATCTCGCTCATGTCGATGGCCGCGACCTCGAAGCCGCGTGCCTTGAGCTGGCCGATCAGCGCCTGGCTGGACGTCGGCGCGATCACCCTGTCCTTGCCCAGCGACATGAAGTTGCAGCCGAGCGCCATCGTGTCCTGGAACGGCACGTCGATGATCTCGTGGCCCTTGCCCTTCAGCCAGTCGACGATGCCCGGCTCCGTGCAGGCGAGGCAGACGGCGGTCAGCTTCTCGGCGATCGGCACCACCATCAGGTCGATATGGACGTAATATTCGTCGATGAACGCGATGCGGGTCTCCCAGCCCTCCTTCTCGAACCAGGCCTGCACCTGGCGGGCGCCCTCCTCCTGCGTGCGGGCGCCGCCGCACCCGATCAGCACCACGCCGTCCTCGATGACGTTGAAGTCGCCGCCTTCGAATGTGCCGGCGGTGACCATGTCATAGATCGGGATGCCGAGCTTCTCATAGGTGCGGATCGCCGCGTAGTTCTCGCCGCGCCGCCACCAGTTGGCCATCGCGGTGATGATGACGCCATATGGCGTCATCACGCTGGAATCGCGTGAATAGACCTGCATCGGCAGTTCCGGCGTCGGCTCATGCCAGTGGATGTTGACGCCGAAATGCTCATAGGCGGCGACAAGGTCCTTGTGCTGCGCCTGCGCGATCTGGACATTGCAAGGCGCCTCGCGCAGATGTTTTCGCGATAGCGAGCTGGTCGAGAGATGGCGCAGGAAATTGGGCGAGCCGAGCAGCACGTCGGTCAGCACGTCGGTCTCGTTGGCGAAGCCCCAGGCGGTCAGCTTCTTGGTGCCGCCGGCCGGGTTGCGGCGCTGCAGCGAAAACGGCTCGGTGACGATGCGGTCATGGACGGTCATGGGTTCTCCTCGTGAAGGGGCGGCTTGGTTGAGTCATGCGGCTTGGTTGCTCGGTATCCACCAGTCCCGTCCGCGCGGGGTGGTGATGTATTCCGGCCAGCGAAATCCAATTGGCGGCTCGTAGTCGCAGAGCGGCGCGATCCAGTTCGAGCCGCCGATGCCGCCACCGGTGCGGGCGACGAATTCGTCCATCGCCGCGTCGCGCGCGGCCTCGTCTTCCAACAGGCGAAGTGCTGCCAGCGCGACCGTCTTTGCGGCGCAGATGACCATCGGGTCGATGGTGGCAGAAATGCCGCCCAGCGCATTCATCGCCCAGGACGGAAAGGCGTGACCGTTCTCCGAGCGCAATGCCGGGCGAGCGACATAGAACCGCGCCGTCGGCGTATGCCATGACATGTCGGTGTAGTCGTCGGACGTCGAATTCACCTGCGACGGCGCCAGGTCGCGGCGCAGGATCGCTTCTGCCTCGCGAGGTTCGATCAGCAGTTCCAGTTCCTCGATGAAAGGCTCCTCGCTCGCCACCCCGCCGGCATTGACCTGGATTTCGCGGGCGATCGCCTTAGCCGTCTCGTCCCAGCGCGGCGGCCCGACCGCCGCCAGCGCGTCGAAGGCAATGCCAGCCATTACGTGATTGGCGAGCCCCGGCCGCGACTTCGACACCCAGTGCCGCTCATAGCGGCAGCCGCCCATCACCGCGACGGCTTCCGCATTGCGGTCAAGCACGGCGGTGACCTGCTCGGCCATCGCCAGCGTCGGCACGCGGATCATGTACTGGATCTCGGCCAGCCCGGCCGGCAGATTGTCGGCGGTCGCCTGCCCCGCCGTCAGGATCGCCTCGCTGATCGACCAGCCGCCCTGATGCGGCAGCATGGAATCGCGTAGCGCCTTCGAGGCCATGTACATCATCATGAGCGCGTCGTTGGCGCCCGGCGCCCGGACCGCCGAATGCGCCTGCGGGATCGGCGCCGCGTTGCCTGCCGCCCTCGCCCAATGTTCCGGCTCGTCGCAGATGAAGCGGTAGATCATCGCATAGGCCGCACCGCAATGCGTGTCCCAGCGCGCCGTGTTGCACAGCGGCAGCATGTAAAAAGGATGGAAGGAAATCATGCCCGCCAGCCCATCGTAATAGCCCTTCGCGGCATGGATCGGCTTCGATCCCCTCACCTTCTCCGCCGGCTCTCCGGTGAAGCGCAGCGTGCCCGATACGCCGTGGCGCTGCATCGCCGCCTTGGTCGCCAGCAGCCCGCCGAGGCTGGCAATGCCGAGCCCGGAATGCGGATCGGTGTGGCCGCCGGCCTGTTCGCCGAGGCCCGGACGCGGTCGCTTCACCGTCGCCGCATCCTGGCAATTGCCAGGCACCGCGTCGTACTCGGCATACATGCCGATTGTCGGGCCGGTCCCGTTGGTCCAGTGGGCGCAGAAGGCGGTCGGCATGCCGCCAGAGCCCTCTTCAACGGTAAAGCCTTCGTGCTTCAGGCGCTCGACATACCAGGCGGCCGACTGGTATTCGCGCCAGGCGGTCTCGCCGAAGTCGAAGATGGTCCGCGTCCACGCCGACAGCGACGGCTGGATGTCGTCCAGACAGGCAAGCGCGGTCGCTTGCGCCGAGGTCACCGGTTTCTCCATGGCGGAAAGAAAGCAGTGAAGCGCCTCGCCAAAAAGTGATATGTTTTCCCGACTCATGCAAATTCGGTTCACCTCTTGAGAATTCCCTCGACGCAGGCGCTGCGCGCGCTCGACAGTTTTGCCCGCCACGGCAGCGTCTGGCGCGCCGCTGACGAACTGCATCTGACCCGCAGTGCGGTCAGTCATCAATTGCGCCTGCTCGAACGCGATCTCGGCTTCGACCTGCTCGCGCGCATCGGCAAGGGCGTGGCGCTGACGCCACGCGGCCAACGCTATGCCAGCGACGTGCGCAAGGCGCTGACGGTGCTAGGCGACGCGGTGACACGCCATGCCGGCACCGGCATCGGCGGCTCGTTCAGTGTCAGTTGTACGCCGGGTTTCGCCTCGCTGTTCCTGTGCACCCATATCGGCGAGTTCCGGCAGATGTACCCCGATGTCGCACTGCGCATCCTGACGCCGCGGCGCCTCGACGACGTCAGCAATGCCGAGGCCGACGCCTTCATCGCCTTCGGCGTCGGCAACTGGCCGAACCGCGTGGTCGAACCATTGTGCGAAATCTCCTTCACGCCGCTGTGCAGCCCCACGCTGCTCAACAAGATCGGCGGCTTCTCCAAGCCGGCAGACGTGCTGCGCGCCAATCTCCTGCATCTCGGTGACACCGAGGACTGGGCGCGCTGGCTGGCCCTGTCCAAGGTCGAGAACCCCGACCCGGAAGGCGGCATCTTCTTTTCCGACATGAACCTGGTCTTTTCGGCGGCGATTGCCGGCCAGGGCATCGCCATGGGCGACGAGCTGACCAGTCGCCGGGCGCTGAGCGAAGGCCGGCTGGTGCGTCCCTTCGACATCGCGATCAATTCGCCGCGCTCGTATTTTCTGGTTTCCGAGCACGCCAAGGCAGCGCATCCGGTGCTGGAGGCGTTTGGGCGATGGCTGAGGTCGAAGCTGTCGGAGAACAAGGAGCGCTAATCTCCCCCTTGAGGAGGAGATTGGCGCATAGATGAATCAAATTTGCCGATCAGGCGAAAACTATTCGGTTGCGGTGAGCCGCCGCCCTGCCTACGATTTCGCCTACGCTAAGGAAAGGGCAGGATGCAGCAACCCGGCCGGGCCGCAGAGATCAAGGCAATCGGGATCGGCAAGAGCTTCGGCTCGTTCCGTGCGCTGGATGATCTGACGCTCGATATCGGCCGTGGCGAGTTCCTCACCCTGCTCGGCCCCTCCGGTTCCGGCAAGACCACCTTCCTGATGATCCTTGCCGGCTTCATTCAGCCGACCGACGGCCGCCTTTACAGCGACGGCGTCGACATCACCGAGCGGCCGGCCGAGCAGCGTGCCGCCGGCATGGTTTTCCAGGGCTACGCATTGTTCCCGCATATGAGCGTCGAGGCCAACATCGCCTTCCCGCTCAAGGTGCGCAAGAAACCGGCGGCCGAGATCAAACGCCGCGTCGGCGAAATGATCGAGCGCGTCGGGCTCAAGGGCCACGAGAAGAAACTGCCGTCGCAATTGTCCGGCGGCCAGCAGCAGCGCGTGGCGTTGGCGCGGGCGCTGGTGTTCGAGCCGGGCGTACTTTTGCTCGATGAGCCGTTTTCGGCACTCGACAAGGGCCTGCGCGGCCAGATGCAGGCCGAGATGAAGCGGTTGCACCAGGAGACCGGCACCACCTTCGTCTTCGTCACCCATGATCAGAGCGAGGCGCTGGCGTTGTCGTCTCGCGTCGCCATCTTCAACCATGGCAAACTGCTGCAGGTCGGCGCGCCGGACGAGGTCTATGATCGGCCGGACAACCGCTTCGTCGCCGAGTTCCTGGGCGAGATCAACATGCTGCCGCTGAAGGGCGTGCGCCCGGCCGACAATGGCTCGACGGGCCTCTGCGAAGACCGCGCGATCAGCATGCGCTGCAAGGCCGAGAAGGTCCGGGGCGACGCCATCCTGGCGATCCGGCCCGAATACATGTCGATCGCCCGCGAAGCCGCCGCAGGCGAGAACGGCATTGCCGCGACTGCCGTCGCCTCGACCTATCTCGGCGCTGCAACGCGGCTCGATCTGACGACGCGCCAAGGCGCCAAGATGACGGTCTCGGTGCCGAACGAGGTTGCCGCTTCCGCGCTCAGCCAAGGCAATTCCGTCTGGCTGACCTGGCCGGCGGAGAAAGGTTTCCTCCTTCCGGATGGAGGACAATGACGATCGGCGTGGCGAATTCGCCAAGCTGACTTTCAGGAAATACCAACGACAAAAAAGGGGAACTGACATGACAAACCAAACCAAGAAACATTCCATCGAGGCGCTGTCCGCCAGGGCCGTGCGCGGAGAGATCTCGCGCCGGCAGTTCACGCAGCTGGCCGCGCTGGTGCTGGCCGGCACGCCGATGCTGCTGCGCTCGACCGGCGCCTTTGCCGCGGCGAAGGAACTGGTGCTGGTCAACTGGGGCGGCGACGCCATCACCGCCTATGACGCGGCTTACGGCCAGGCCTTCACCAAGGAGACCGGCATCGTCGTTAAGATGGATGGCTCCGGCCCGACCGAAGGCGCAATCGCGGCGCAGTTCAAGAGCGGCGCCCCGACCTGGGACCTGGTCGACGTCGATCCGTTCTCGGCCATCACGCTCGGCGCGCAGGGCATGCTTGAGCCGATCGACTATACGATCGTCGACAAGAAGAAGATGCGCGAGGGCTTCGGTTGGGAACACGCCGCCTCGACCTATTTCTTCTCCTATGTCATCGCCTACGATGCCGAGAAATACGGCAGCCAGGCACCGACCGGCATGGCCGACTTCTTCGACGTGGCAAAATTCCCCGGCAAGCGCTCGCTCTACAAATGGGGCGTGTCGAGCTGGGAAGCGGCACTGCTTGCTGACGGCATCGCGCCGGCCTCGCTCTACCCGCTCGACCTCAAACGCGCGCATGACAAGATCGCCGCCTTCAAGGAGAACGTCGTCGCCTATTGGGGTGGCGGCGCCGAAAGCCAGAGCGTACTGCTCAATGGCGAGGCGTCGATGGCGATCGTCTGGTCGACCCGGGCTTCGCTCATCGAGCAGGATTCCGGCGGCAAGATCAAGTTCATCTGGGACCAGGGTCTGATCTCGCCCGGCGCGCTCGCCGTGCTCAAGGGCAATCCCGGCGGCAAGGACGCGGCGATGAAGTTCATCGCCAGCACCCAGGACCCGGAGAAGGAACTCATCATGTTCGACAAGCTCGGCCAGGGTCCGGCCAATCCGGCCACCGATGCGCTGATCCCCGCCGACAAGAAGCGCATCAACCCGGTCGATCCCGAGAACATGAAAAAGCAGATCCCGCTCGACATGGATTGGTACGCCAAGAACTATGGGGCAGCACTCGACGAATACACGAAGATCATCTCCGCCTGACAAGCCGGGATAACCGGATGAGAGCATACCTCTCCGACAGGATGGGCGCGGCGCTGTTGATGGCGCCGCTGCTCCTCTTTCTTGTGCTGGCCTATGCCTGGCCATTCCTCGGCGTGGTCAAATGGAGTTTTACGCTGCCCACGCCGGGGCTGGGGCAGTACAATGCGCTGCTCACGGATCAGTTGGTGCAGTCGGTCTTTATCCGCACGCTGCGCATCGCGGCGATCGTGACGATCGTTTCGGTTGCCGCCGCCTACGCCATCACCGTTGTCTGGGTGCGCGGCACGCCGGTGCAGCGCGTCGTGGCCGAATTCTGCATCCTGGTGCCGTTCTGGATCTCGGTGCTGACCCGCGCCTTCGGCTGGGTGGCGCTTTTGTCCAATCGCGGCCTGATTAACACCTGGCTGCAGGCGGTCGGCTTCATCTCGGAGCCGCTGGCGCTGGTGCGCAACGAGTTCGGCGTCATCGTCGGCATGACGCATTTCCTCATCCCCTTCGCCGTGTTTCCGCTGGCCTCTTCGATGCGCAGTCTCGACGACCGCGTGCTGCTGGCGGCGCGCGGCCTCGGCTCCAGCCGCATGCGGACCTTCTGGTCGGTGTTCGTGCCGATGACCCGCTCCGGCATCATCGGCTCGGCGCTGATCGTTTTCGTCTTTTCGCTCGGCTTCTTCGTCACGCCGGCGATCCTCGGCGGCGGTCGTAGCGTGATGATCGCCGAGTTGATCTATCTCCGCATCTTCCAGAGCCCGGACTGGGGCCTGGGCGCTGCGATCAGCGTGGTGCTGGTGCTGTTCGTCGGCGCGCTGATGGCGCTGCTGTTCCGCTATATCAGACCAAAGCAGTTGGTGTAGCGCGATGCCGACCTATCGCCCCGGTCCCGTCTCGCTGGTCCTCGCCGCCCTGGTCGCGCTGTTTCTGCTGTTGCCGCTGCTCGCCGTCATTCCGGTGTCGCTGACGCCGAGCCGCATGCTGGCGATGCCGTCGGGCGAATTGTCGCTGCGCCATTACCGGGCGTTGATCGAGGATCCGCGCTGGATCAACTCGATCCTGCTCTCGATCAGGATCGGCGTCGTCAGCAGCGCCTTTTCCACCGTGCTCGCGCTCTGCTTCGGCCTCGGCGTCTGGATGTTCCAGCCGCGCTTCACCGCAGCATTGGTCGGCTTCGTGCTGCTGCCGATGGTGGTACCGCCGGTGGTCTCGGCAATCACGCTCTATTTCCTGCTGACCTCGATCTCGGGTTTCTCGTCGTTCTTCGGCTATGACACCTGGCTGGGTGTCGCCATGGCGCATGCGGTGATGACGGTGCCCTTCGCCACGGTGCTGATCCTGGTGTCGCTCAGCCAGCTCGACCGCCGCATCGATCTTGCCGCGCGCGGCCTCGGCGCCACCGTGTGGGAGCGCGCCACCCGCATCATCATGCCCAACATCAAGTTCGGCATCGTCACCGCGGCGTTGTTGTCCTTCGTGCTGTCCTGGGAAGAGATCGGCGTCACCCTGTTCATCACCTCGGTCAACGCCATCACGCTGCCGCGCTTGATGTGGATGGGCCTGCGCGACAACATCGACCCGGCGATCGCCGCACTCTCGGTGATCCTGATCGTCATCACGGTGCTGGTGCTTGTGGCGCGCAGCGTCGTGGTCAGGCTGCGCGCGGCGCAGTGAGGGCCGCCTCACTGCCGCGGTGACTGGCGCGAATGAAACCTTGCGCCACGATTTTCGTTATAGGTAGTTCAACACGTCGAAGGCTTCGCCATGAATCAAGGATGGTTTTCCAAGCCGGTTGCGATTGCGGTCGGCATCGTGGGAGATATCCGCAACATTTCCAACGCACGGCAGGCTGTCGAATTGCTGGAAGCCCACTGGCGCGACGCTGGCAGCGCCAAACACGGCTTGGCACGGCGCACATGCCGCCGCGCTATGAGCGACGACCGCTGGACCGAAGCCGCGTTCATCGAGGCCGCGCGGGAAGCGCATGTCCTGGTCGAGCGAGCCGTTGAACCGCAGGACCGGTCCAGGCAGGCGGGACCGTGATCGATTTGTGAGCCTCGGTGGTTCGGCCGATCTATTGCATCTCAGGCAGCATGCAGCCTTGGAATGGCACTGACGTCAACCTCGCGCTCCGCGTGCCACGCATCGTAAGCGGCCTGCATCCTGAGCCAGATCGCGGCGCCGTCGCCGAACATCTTTCCAAGGCGCGCCGCGACGGCCGGCGAGACCGGCTTCTTTTCGCGGATGATGTCGTAAAGCTGCTGGCGCGAGATTCCGAGCAGATTGGCGATTTCCACCTTGGTCTTTCCGGTTGCCGGGATAATGTCGTCGAGCAGCGCCCCAGGGTGGGATGGGCAGCGCTCCATCGGACGCATCGGCTCATACACGCTCATAATCGATTTCTCCAATCTAAGCCGTCTCAATGGTACTGTTCGAAATCGACGCGGGCAGCATCATTGGCGTCGAATTCGAATGTGATGCACCACGGCCCGTTGACATGCACTGTGTAGCGGGTCGGGTTAAAGCCCTTCAAAGCGTGGAAGTCGAAGCCGGGCAGGTCCATGTCATCAGGCCTTTCCGAGACTTCCAAGCGGTCAAGCCGGACAAGGATGCGCTTATGCATCTTGGCGTCGATCTTTCCGGTCTTTCCGGTTTGAAAGAGGTCCGCCAGCGCCTTGTGCTTGAACGACTTGATCATGCAACATGTAAGCATATTGCTTACTCGGGTCAAGCAGGTGTAAGCAAATGATTTACAGAATGGTCCGAGCCCATCGGAGGCAATAACTACGCCCGCTGGACGCTGGGCCGGGCCAACCGAATACCTGGCGGACCCATGTCACGGCATCATCCGCTATCCCATGGCGTGGCGGATTCTCTTCGACAGGCGGCTCAAAAATGCCGGCCTCGACGACGCATCAAGCTTCCACGACAGCACCGCCGTTGCCATTTTCCGCGGCAACACCCCGACCGACAGGAACCAGGCGGCAAGGATTGCGCGCCGCCGCAGGGATGCGGTCATTTCGAGGCTGGCGACGGCGCCGGCCGCCCCGAGCGCCAGCCGGGAATCGTCGGCCACGGGGTGTCGGTCTCTGTCGGCGCAGAGCGACGCCAGCCGCTCTTCCAGGTGGACCGGATCGTGGCGGACGGCATCCGACGGCACGATGGTCAGGCCGATCCCGGAGGCCTGGTCCGACAGTGCCTGCATGCGGCGGAAATCGTGGGTTACCCGCCAGCGTGCCCGCTCGGCGAGCTTTTCGCCGAAGACCGAATGGTTGGCGCCGTGGATCCGGTAGGCGCCGAGGCATTCGTCGATGGATTGGACGTGCCCATACATCGGCGCCAGCGTGGCAAGATAGCCGTCAGCGCCCTGGCGGAACTCCGGCTCCGGTATGGGCATGATCGACTCCAGCGTTGCGCGGTCAAAGGCCAGCCCGCTGGTCACGGTGGTCTGGTAGCGGCCCTTGTGCAGGAGTTTCGGCATGACATCGCCGCTGTCGAAAGGCAGTTCGGGCGGCGGAAAGACATCCTTGATGCGTTGCCCTTCGTCGACGATATGCAGTCTGGACTGGACCTGGGCGGTTGCCTCGTCCCAGGTGTCGACGATGGTGGAGACGGCGGTCGGATAAAGATAATCGTCGGCGTCGAGGAACAGGACGATCTTGCCCGAGCTCGCTGCAAAGCCAGTGTTGAATGCCGCGGCGTGTCCGCCATTTTGCGCTCGCGGACATGCGAGGATCTCGTCGCGATACGATTCCATGATTGTCGTGGAATTGTCCTGCGATGCATCGTCGACGACGATGACTTCGACATCCGCGTAGTCCTGCTCGAGGGCGCTGTCGATGCTGCGTTTGAGGAACCGCGCGTAGTTGTAGTTCGGGATGATGATGGATACCGGAATTCTCGGGACAGTCTGCATCGCGTTTGACCTCGCATCTTGCTTTGGTTCGGCAAAGGCCCGCTCATGGGCCTGCCCCCCTCTTCAAGCGCCCTCTTGGCGCGCAACGAGTTCCCTGGGAGAAAGCCTGCGCTTTCTATCAGGAGACGGGTCACGTTTCGCTTTGCGACTTCGTACTGAGGCCGCCATTGCCTTCGAGGGCTGCTGCCATGGTCAGGGGTCGGCGGCAGCAAAAGCCCAGACGGTTCGGCCAAGGTGATGTCGCAACCGAGCCCGACGGAAATGTCTCGCCTCGCGATCAGGTCGGGAGCGAAGCGGACGGGTGCCCTGAAGGCATGGCGGATACTGGCCTTCAAATGCGGCTGGAACAAGCCCCGCGTCGAAAACAGGGCCACTTCAGGTTGCGTTCAGGCGGCATGCCGCGACCGCCGGTGCTTTGCCCCGGAGCCGGCGAACCGCCTCCGGGGCTTATAGTCATGTGGCCTAGACAGTCAGGCGGCCTGCAACCCTGGCAGCGACAGGTCGACTTCCTCGGGCAAGTCGCCGGCCATGGCCGCGGCAAACTTCGTCTGGTCGAGTTCTCCCTCCCAGCGTGCCACCACCACTGTCGCCACCGCATTGCCGATGAAGTTGGTCAGCGCCCGGCACTCCGACATAAAGCGGTCGACGCCGAGGATCAGCGCCATGCCGGCGACCGGCACGGTGGGGACGACCGAAAGCGTTGCCGCCAGCGTGATGAAGCCGGCGCCGGTGATGCCGGCGGCACCCTTGGAGCTCAGCATGGCGACGGCGAGCAGCAGGATCTGGTCGCCGTAGGTGAGTGGCGTGTCGGTCGCCTGCGCGATGAACAGCGCCGCCAGCGTCATGTAGATGTTGGTGCCGTCCAGATTGAAGGAATAGCCGGTCGGGATGACCAGGCCGACCACCGAGCGGTTGCAGCCGGCGCGCTCCATCTTGGCCATGAGGCCCGGCAATGCCGCTTCCGAGGACGAGGTGCCGAGCACCAGCAGCAGCTCTTCCTTGATGTAGCGGATCAGCGCCAGGATCGAGAAGCCATTGTAGCGGGCAACCGCGCCGAGCACCACCAGCACGAACAGCAGCGCGGTCAGGTAGAATGTGCCGATCAGCATGGCGAGGTTGGCGATCGAGCCGATGCCGTATTTGCCGATTGTGAAGGCCATGGCGCCGAAGGCGCCGATCGGTGCGGCCTTCATCAGGATGGCGACGAGGCGGAAGATCGGCGTGGTCAGTGCCTGCAGGAAATCGACGACCGGACGGCCGCGATCGCCGACCAGTGCCAGGGCGACACCGAACAGCACCGAGAAGAACAACACCTGCAGGATGTCGCCCTGCGCGAAGGCGCCGGTGATGGTGTCGGGGATGATGTTCATCAGGAAGCCGACGATGGTTGTGTCGTGCGCCTTCTCGGCATAGGCCGTCACCTTGGTGGTATCGAGCGTGGCCGGATTGATGTGCATGCCGGCGCCGGGCTGGACGACATTGGAGACGACCAGGCCGACGACAAGCGCCAGCGTCGAGAACACCAGGAAATAGATCATCGCCTTGCCGGCGACGCGGCCGACCTTCTGCAGGTCGGAAACACCGGCGATGCCGGTCGCCACCGTCAGGAAGATCACCGGCGCGATCACCATCTTCACCAGCTTGATGAAGGCATCGCCGAACGGCTTCATCGCCTCGCCGGTTTCCGGATAGAAGTGGCCGAGCAGCACACCGGCGGCGATCGCCGCCAGCACCTGCACATAAAGATGCCGGTATAAGGGAAGTTTGCCGCGCGGCTCGGCGGCAGCGATTGCTGTCTGCATGACGTCCTCCATGGCGCCCCGATCGAAAGCTCGACTCCCCGGGGCAGTTGTTTTGACCAGCAGCCTCGCGACTGCTGAATTCGTGTTTGCAACAGCCGTGCCAGATACGCAGAAGGGCCTTTCATCATTGATTTTGTTGAGCATTCACAAATGTCCGCACTGCTGGACACACAGACAAGTGCGAATCTCCGCATAGGTCGAATTGTGTTTTGTGCGAGTTCATGCACAAATGGGCGATGCTGCAACGCCCCGCCGGTGCCTTGTCTTCGACGCCCGAGCAACTCGCCAGGCGGGCGCGCCGAGCCTGGCTGCTGTTTGCGGCCGTCGCCCTGCTGATCGTCACGGCAGCGCTCTACGGTGCCGGCCTCTACGGCCGCACCGCCGAGGTCGGGACCCTGGCGGCGCAGGGGCGTACCGACGCCAATCTGAAGGTCGCGCTGCTGCGCGCCGTGCTCGAAAGCCCGCGCGCCCTGCCGCTGCTTCTGTCCGCGGACCAGCAAGTGCGTGACGCGCTGTCGCAGAAAAATGCCGCGGCAATCGATGTTCTGAACCGCAAGCTCGAGGGGCTGGTCTCCGGCACCAAGGCGTCGGTGCTCTATGTCGTCGGCACCGACGGACTGGCGATCGCCTCCAGCAACTGGCGCGAGCCGATCAGCTTCGTCGGCAATGACTACCGTTTTCGCGATTATTTCTCCGGCGCAATGCAGGCCGGAACCGCCGAGTACTTTGCGCTCGGCAATGTCAGCAAGCGTCCCGGCCTCTACATTTCGCGACGCGTCGGCGATGCCGCCGCACCGCTCGGCGTCGTCGTCGTCAAGATGGAGTTCGACCAGCTCGAAGCCGACTGGCGCGAGGCCAACCGCCCGGCCTATGTCAGCGACGAGAACGGCGTCGTGCTGATCACCAGCGTGCCGTCCTGGCGCTTCATGACAACCGCGCCGCTGGCCGGACCTGAGCAAGCCGCGATCCGCGACAGCCAACAGTTCGGCGACGCGCCGCTGGTTCCGCTGCCGATCATGCACCGGCAGGCGCTCAGCCCGGATGTGTCGATCGTCCACGCGGTGACGCCCGGCGGCAGTGAGGCGGAGTATCTCAGCCTTTCCACGCCGGTCCCTTCGACCCCATGGCAGCTCGACTATCTGATCCCGGCCGAAGCGCCGATCGCCGCTGCCGTCCGCGAAATGCGGCTTCTGGCACTGGGTGCCGTCGTCCCGCTGCTCGGCCTGGCCGCGTATCTGTTGTGGCGGCGGCAGTCGGCGCAGATGCGGATTGCCGCCGAACAGGCGGCGCGCACCGAACTCGAACGCCGCGTCGTCGAACGCACCGAGGATCTGAGCCAAGCCCGCGACCGGCTGCAGGCCGAGATAGCAGGCCACCGCAGCACCGAAGCCAAGCTCCAAATCGTGCAGCAGGATCTGGTCCAGGCCAACCGCCTCGCCATCCTCGGCCAGGTCGCCGCCGGTGTCGCCCATGAGATCAACCAGCCGGTCGCCACCATCCGCGCCTATGCCGACAATGCCCGCACCTTCCTCGACCGCAAGCAGACCGGGCCGGCCGAGGAAAACCTCGGCGCCATTGCAGCACTTACCGAACGCATCGGCTCAATCACCGAGGAGTTGAAGGCATTTGCCCGCAAGGGCCGCACCGCCGCCGAGCCTGTTGAATTACGTGGTGTTGTCGAGGGCGCGGTCATGCTGTTGAGAAGCCGCTTTGCCGGTCGGCTCGACGCATTGGCCATCGACCTGCCGCCGCCGAGCCTCAAAGTCATGGGCAATCGGGTCCGGCTCGAACAGGTGCTGATCAACCTCTTCCAGAACGCGCTCGAAGCACTCGACGGCCGCGACGACGCTTATGTGCAGGTATCGGTCGAGGAGACCGCGGACGGCGTGACGGTCGGCGTGTCCGATAACGGACCTGGCATTCCGCCCGGGATTCTCAAGTCGCTGTTCACGCCGTTCAACACCTCCAAGGAAAAAGGCCTCGGCCTTGGCCTCGTCATCTCGAAGGACATCGTCGCCGATTATGGCGGCCGCATCGAGGTTTCAAGCAACGACGGCGGCACCCGCTTCTCCATCCATCTCATGAAAGCAGCGTAAGCCATCATGACGAACGACAATGCCGCGCCGGTCATCTTGATCGACGACGATCGCGATCTCCTCAAGGCCACCGCGCAGACGCTGGAGCTTGCCGGCTTCTCGATCTCGGCCTCTGCGGTGGCGGCCGAGGCGCTGGCCAGGCTCGACGCCGATTTTGCCGGCGTCGTGGTGTCCGATATCCGCATGCCGCAGATCGACGGCTTGCAGCTTTTCAACCGCATCCTGCGGCTGGATGCCGACATTCCCGTCATCCTCGTCACCGGGCATGGCGACATCGCCATGGCCGTCAAGGCGATCAAGGACGGCGCCTACGACTTCATCACCAAGCCTTTCGCCGCCGACCGGCTGGTGCAGAGCGTGCGTCGCGCAGCGGAAAAGCGCCGCCTGGTGATGGAGAACCGCGCCTTGCGCGAGGCGGCCGGAGAGGCGCAGGACGGCCTGCCGCTGATCGGCCAGACACCGGCGATGGACAGGCTGCGCCGCACACTGCGCCAGATCGCCGACACCGATGTCGACGTGCTGGTGACCGGCGAGACCGGCTCCGGCAAGGAGGTGGTGGCAAGCCTTCTGCATCGCTGGAGCCGCCGCGCCAAGGGCAATTTCGTCGCGCTGAATTGCGGTACGCTGCCGGAGACCGTCATCGAGAGCGAGTTGTTCGGCCATGAGGCCGGCGCCTTCACCGGCGCGCAGAAGAAACGGATCGGCCGCATCGAGCATGCCAGCGGCGGCACGCTGTTCCTCGACGAGATCGAAAGCATGCCGGTCTCGACACAGGTGCAGATGCTGCGCGTCTTGGAGATGCGCGAGG
Organism: Mesorhizobium sp. M1163; assembly: GCF_040318415.1. NCBI lineage: Bacteria > Pseudomonadati > Pseudomonadota > Alphaproteobacteria > Hyphomicrobiales > Phyllobacteriaceae > Mesorhizobium > Mesorhizobium sp. M1163. Next base: position 65,689 of record NZ_JAMYMF010000002.1, read on the forward strand.
TCACTCCGCTCGGCACCAACGAGGTGCGGCCGGTGGATCTGCGCGTCGTCGCCGCCGCCAAGGTCGATCTCGGTGATCCGCGCCAGCGCGGCGCCTTCCGCGAGGATCTCTACTATCGGCTCAACGTGGTGACGATCTCCATTCCGCCGCTGCGCGAGCGCCGCGACGACGTCGCCCTGCTGTTCTTCTATTTCGCCGAGCGCGCCGCCGCCCGCTTCCATCGTCCGGTGCCGGCAGTGCCGGCGACGGTACATCGCCATCTGAGCGACCATGACTGGCCGGGCAATGTGCGCGAACTGGCGCATTTCGCCGAGCGGTTCGTGCTTGGATTGGAGGAAGGCGCCGAAGCACAACCCCCTGCCCCAACTGAATCGAACGCCGCCATGAAGCTGCCGGAGCGGCTGGAGCGCTACGAGGCCGACATCATTCGCGAGGCGCTTGGCCGCAACGAGGGCGATGTCAGGCGCACGATCGAAGCGCTGGGGATTCCGCGCAAGACCTTCTACGACAAGCTCCAGCGCCACGGCATCGTGCGCAGCGATTTTTCCAGGTAATCGCCGCCGGGCCGAGAGGCTCGGCTACTTGGCGTCGTGGAAGATGATACCGACGGTGTGGCGCATGCCGGAGCGAAGCCGGCTGACGCCGTGCCTGAGATTGACCCGGTAATTGCCCCGCGTGCCCTGGACCGGACGATTGTGGACCGCGAAGGCGACCGCGTCGCCCTGGCGCAGCGGCACCACCTCGACGCGGCTTTGCATGCGCGGACGCTGCTCGGTCAGCACGAACTCGCCGCCGGTGAAATCCTTGCCGGGCTCGGACAACAGGATCGCCACCTGCAGCGGGAACGCCAGATCGCCGTAGAGATCCTGGTGCAGGCAGTTGAAATCGCCGGGGACATATTGCAGCAGGAGCGGCGTCGGCCGCGTTTGGCCCTGCTCGTGGCATTGCTCGAGGAACGCGGCGTGTTCGTCGGGATAGCGCTGCGCGATACCCATGCGCTCGTTCCAGTCGTTGGCGACCGCAGCCAGGCGCGGATAGAGCGCGGTGCGCAAGCCGCCGATCAGATCGGGCAAGGGATAGCGGAAATAGCGGTACTCGCCCTTGCCGAAACCATGCCGCGCCATGTGGACATGGCTGCGGAAATGGCTCTCGTCCGGATAAAGTCCGGCAATCTGCCGGCACTCCTGCGGCGTCAGCAGCTCTTCCATCACCGCGCAGCCATAGCCGCTCAGCTCATCGGCCAGCTTCCGCCAGTCATAGGCGGCGACGCGCGCTTCCGCCGATTTCATCGCCGCTTTCGCGCCTATCGAATGGATGGTCATGGCTTCGCCTCCTTCTCTACGACCAGAGATGGGTGAGACAGCGCGCGCAGACCACCCGTTTCTTGCCGGGTTAGCTTCGCGGGATGGGACATCATCCAATTTCCGATTTCGTTGTCATGCGCTAAACTTGTTCCACTTCAACGGGGACCGCCATCTCAATGATTGTCCAGACCTGCATCAATGGCGCGCGCAGCGCCGATTTCCACCCCAACCTGCCGCTCGACGCGGAGGCCATGGCGCGCGACGGTGCGGCCTCGATTGCCGCCGGTGCGGCCGAGCTGCATGTCCATGCGCGCGGACTCGACGGCCGCGAAAGCATCGCGCCTGCGGCTATGGACCGGACTGTGATGGCGCTCCGCCGTGCCTGTCCGGGAACGCTGATCGGCGTGTCGACCGGCGCCTGGATCGAAAACGACGACGAGCGGACGCTGGCCGCGATCGCCGGTTGGAGCGAGCTGCCCGACTATGCCTCGGTCAATCTGAGCGAAGACGCCGCGCCTGCCGTCATGGAGAGTCTGCGCCAGCGCGGCATCGGCATCGAGGCGGGGCTTGCCTCCGTCGCCGACGCCGAACGCCTGGTGAGCCTCGACCATGGCAAACGGGTGCTGCGCATCCTGCTCGAAATCTCCGAGCAGCCCCTGGACGCGGCGCTGGAGGTCAGTGACGATATCGCCGCCGTGCTCGACGGCGCCGGGATGCGCCGGGCGATCCTGCTGCACGGTGCCGACGCCACGGTCTGGCCTTTCGTGCACCGGGCGGCGGAACGCCGTTGGTCGACGCGCGTCGGGCTGGAAGACGGCAAGGAGCTTCCTGATGGAACAGTAGCACCCGGTAACGCCGCGCTGACAGCGGCAGCCGTCGCTATCTTCGAGACCAGCCGTTAGCGCGGGGAAACAGCCAATCTCCTCTTCACTGGGAGCCAGGTTTTGACAGAGAGGCAGGCCAAAGTCGGGCGGGTCTAAAGTATAGCCGCGTGCTGGTGTCAGTAAAACTTATCTAAAACTTTACGCATTAATTAAACCAGCAATTAATCAGCACGTCAACGACCCCGTGTGTTAATGCTCCCCGCACAGGGGACCATTTTTCGATGAACATCATTCCAGAGAATGATCACGCTGCGCCGCGCCGGGTTCAACAGTATACATCGGTACAGATCCTGCGGGGGCTAGCAGCCCTCATGGTTGTTATCTATCATCTTCCGGCCGCACTGGGCATGCTCGATGTGGGCATTCCCATCCTAAACAGTGGTGTCGATCTGTTTTTCGTCATCAGCGGTTTTGTCATGGTTCTCTCGACGGAGAACAGACGTCGCGACCATCGTGCTTTTTTGATGCAGCGCTTCACGCGCGTCGTTCCGTTCTATTGGGTTATGACCTTCGTCATGGTCGCCGCACTTTGGTTGTTTGCCGGTCGTGCAGTGTCTCTTGAGCAGCTCACCAATAGCCTGCTTTTCATTCCCTATCTCGACACTGTTACAGGTTATGTCCAACCAGTGCTTGGCGTGGGTTGGACGCTCAATCTGGAAATCCTGTTTTACATTCTGTTCGCGGCGACCATGGGCTTTGGCAGGTTGACGCAAATGGCCATGGTCGGCGTTGTCTTTGCAATCGCAGTAGCGGCGCGCATCATCTTCAAACCCGCCGCCGACACTGCGCTGTTTTCTATACCACGCCAATCCTGTTTGAGTTCCTTGCCGGCATGGCTCTCGGCCACCTGGTCGGCAGGCTGGCGCGTTTGCCTGCCGTCCTGGGTGTCTCGGCACTCGTGTTCGCCATCGTGTCCATGCTGGTGATGGGACTTGGCTTCAACTTGCCGCGAACCCTTGCTCAGGGAATCCCGGCGTTGATCCTTGTCGCGGGTTGCATCAGCCTGGAAAGCTACTTCCGGCTTCTTGCTCCTCGCGTGCTGGCAAGATTGGGTGATGCTTCCTACTCTCTCTATCTGACGCATCCTATCGTGCTGCTTGCGACCGCTCCTGTCGTTGCAAGCGCCAGTGTATCACCATGGGTTGCAGGCATGGTTATTGTCACCGCCTGCATTGCCGTCTCCCTGGCCAGCTATAGTTTTATTGAGAAGCCGCTTTTGGCCATTTCGCGGATGAGCCTTTCCGCCCATCAGGTGAAGGCACAATAAGTTGCGGCTGCGCCTCGCAACGATTTTCCGACAACGACATGCATAAGACAAAAACTTAAAGCGCGTCGCAGGATCCGTTCAATGCGACGCGCTCTAGGTACAAAAATAGCCGCCCGGTTGGACCCGAAGCAGCTTGTTATTTTATGCACTTCGACAATGTGTCAGTGGCTACTTTGCAATCATGTAGGCATCGTCAGTGTAGAGTTTGCCAACTCCACCATAGTGACCCACGCCAAACACGAATGACTGAGGTGTACCTGATCCGTCGGAATCCCGCCCGACCGGCCACGCTGCGTTCGACGACGATTGCCAAAACACCCCGTCCAGATACCAATCGATGCCTACCCCTTCATAAAGATCCGCGCGCAGCTGAAACCAGCGGCCCTTCGGGGCGGGAACATCGTTAGCCGGATTGTGCACTCCGGCCGCCGCATTTTCCACATGCAGCATCACGACATCGTCAGTCGGATTGTCGGTCAGGTTGACCCACCACGTTGGGTCCTGCTTGAAGGGCGATTGCTCGGTCACCTTGAACTGGAAGATATTCGTCCAGCCGTTTCCCGCGTATTGGTAATCGGTCGGAATGAAAAACCACGCGACATAGGTTCCATCGATCCCTGACGGCGGCACCGCCTGGAGCGGACGTCCGAAAGCGTCGTTCTTGGCCAGGCCGCCTGCAAAGAGCCACTCCTTGTAGACTTTGGAGTGGGGCTTCCCGGCATTGATGGCAGCCAGCGTCGTTTCGAACTTTCCGAAGCTGTTGCCGCCGTGCGAGGATACATTCCCTGCGCCGGTCGAGACCAGGCCGCTGACAATTGCGTTCAGGCTGGGATCGGCTTGCGCGGAATCCTCCGCCTGAACGAAAGACCAGTCGGTGTAGCACGAGACGCCGGTGCAAGGCCCCTCCTCTCAGTCCGCTCGCCAGTAGGGCGCATTCTGGGCATATGCGGCGCCAACTGGCGCCATGGCGGCGGTAATGGTGCAGATTGCCGTCAGCACCAACAGATGAAAAATCTTCTTCATATCGATTTACCGTTCCTTTCTAAACTATGGATTCCAGGCACCTCTTGCGCCATTTGCTTCTTTCACCCTCGAACACAGCGCGTCCCGAACGGCGCTGTACCGCCAACTCAAGCCGGCGGCGCTGAACCTTCAAAGGTATCCGGAAAACAAAAAACCCGCCTCGGGAGGGCGGGTCGGCGGCGCGATTAGCACCATACCCAAATTAGTAGCATAGCTGCCGGCACAAAGCAAGAACAAAATGTGGCATCTGCGACGAAATTGTCGACAGGCACAGAGCCATGGCGGATGACATGGCTCTTGCCGTTGTTAAAAATCTCTCATAAGGTATTTTCATATCTGAAAGAAAATCCAATCGTTTCTTTCCCTTTATGAAAGCCTGAGCGTTTGCGGGAACATCTCGATCAGACCGACCGGCGACTGGTCAAGCTGCTGTCGCAGGATGCGCAGCTTGGCGTCAACCGCCTCGCCGAGAAGATGGCGATCTCGGTGCCGACGGTGCGCATGCGGCTGCGCAACCTGCTCGACCGCAACCTGCTCAAGATCGTCGGACTGCTCAACCTGACCGAACGCCCCGAGCTGATCTCGGCCATCGTCGGCATCAACGCGCAAGGGCGCGGCCGGGCGCGTGAACTGGCGCAGCGCATCTCCGAACTGCCTTTCGTGAATTCGGCCGCCGTCGTCACCGGACGCTTCGACATCATCGTCGACGTGACCGTGGCCGGCGATGTCGCCGATCTCTACCGCGTCACCAGCGAGCTGATCCCCGGCGCCGGTGAGCCGGGCGAGGTCGTGCGCAGCGAAACCTTCGTCGTCATGGCGTCCTGCAACAAATGGGTCAGCCTGCCGGAAGGCTGCTGGTCGGACGAGACGCGAAAGGAAATGGCATGAAGATCGCGGTTCTCGGCGGCCTCGGCCTGCAAGGCCGGGCAGCGATCGCCGATCTCGTTGCCAGCGACGGCGTCGAGCAAGTGGTCTGCCTCGACACCGCAACCGACGGCGCGGCGCGGCTTGGCGGCCTGACCGACCTTGCCCGGGTGCGTTTTGTCGTGCCGGAGGGCGCGATCGGTCCGGTGCTGGCCGATGTGATGAAGGGCGTCGATGCGGTCATCGACCTGTTGCCGCAGCCACTGATGCGCGAGGCGGTGCAGGCGGCGATCGCGACGCGCACGCCGCTGGTCACCACCAATTACGGCAAGGCCATCGCCGATCTCGCTCCCGAGGCCGAAAAGGCCGGCGTCTCGATCGTCACCGAATGCGGGCTCGACCCCGGCATCGACCTTGTGCTCTACGCGCGCGCCGCAAGCCAGTTCGACACCATCACCGCGATCGATTCCTATTGCGGCGGCATTCCCGAGCCGAAAGCGGTGGTCGAGCCGCTGCGCTACAAGGTGAGCTGGAATTTCGACATGGTTCTGGTCAGCCAGAACCGGGACAGCGTGCTGATCGAGGACGGCAAACGGGTCGACGTGCCGGCCGCCCGCCAGCACGACAATCGTTTCATCCACGATATCGAGATCGCCGGGCTGGGCAGGCTGGAGGCCTTCCCCAATGGCGACGCGCCGCATTATGCCGGCATGCTCGCCGCCGCCAAGGGGCTGCAGCGCTCCGGCCGCTATTCGCTGCGCTGGCCCGGCTGGTCGGCTTTCTGGGCGCCGCTGAAGCAGCTCGGCCTCCTGTCCGAGGACAAGGTGCCCGGCACCGGCGTCAGCCCACGCGAATTCCTCGGCCGGCTGCTCGGTCCGCAACTGCAATATGGCGCCGACGAAAAGGACCTTTGCGTGATGCGCAACGTCTTTGTCGGCAGCGAAGGCGGCCGCCGCAAGACGGTGACCTCGGAGCTGGTCATCGAACGCGACCTCGCCTCCGGCCTGTTCGGCATGAGCCTTGGCGTCGGCTATCCCGCCAGCATCGTGGCGCAGATGCTGGCACGGCGCGAGATCGCCACGCCCGGCCTGCTCAACCCGCTGCTGCATGTGCCCGAAGGCCCTTTCCTAGACGAGCTGGCCAGGCGCGGCATCAAGGTTGCCGAAACGGTGAGCTGGGATTGAAGGATTTTCGAACGGTGGTTGCCGCCGGCAACGGCGCCGCCGCTCAAAAGGCGCCCCGATGGGGTGAAACAACAAGTGGAACAACAAACGACAACAAGGAGGAATGCCCAAATGAAGATTGCCAAGCTTTTCATCGCCGGACTTGCGCTCGCCGGCCTCACCGCTGCCGCCAGTGCCGGAACGCTCGACGAGATTACCAAGCGCGGTGAGTTGCGCGTCGCCGTGCAGACGCAGGGACCGCCCTTCTCGCTGGTCGGCGCCGCCGGCGAACGCACCGGCAGTTCGGTCGAACTCGCCGAACTGATGGCCAAGGAAATGGGCGTCAAGATCACCTTCCTCGACTTCGACTGGGACGGCCTGATCCCGGCGCTGCTGTCGGGCAAGGCCGATCTTCTGGTTGCCGACATGACGCCGACACTGGCGCGTGGCATGAAGGTCGCCTTCACCAAGCCTTACATGTACACGGGCAGCACCGTCTTCACCAAGGCTGGGACCGCCTTCAAGTCCACCGAGGACTGCAAGGCCAAGGGCACCAAGATCGCGGTGCTGCTCGGCGCCACCGGCGAGAAGGAAGCCAAGGCCGCCTTCCCCGATGCCGACATCAAGAGCTACAAGGGCGGCGGCCCGCTGCTGCTCGACGCCGTCAACAACGGCCAGGCCGATTGCGGCGTCAACGACGTCTCGGCGGTCAAGGGCCAGTCAACCGCTTATCCGGCCGGCAGCTTCATCATCATGCCGGACATGCTGTCGAAGGAGCCACTGGCCTTCGCCACGCGCTATGACGAGCAGGACCTGCTGACCTGGATGAACCTGTTCCTCGACCAGGTCAGCCTCGACGGCCGCCTGCAGAAGAACCTCGATTACTGGGTCAATTCCGACGCCTGGAAGAAGGATCACTGAGTATAGGGAGTAGGGAGTAGGGAGTAGGGAACGCTACTCGCTACTCGCTACTCGCTACTCGCTACTCGCTACTCGCTACTCGCTACTCGCTACTCACCATTCACCATTCACCAGTCACCGCCTCACCATGCTCGAAAACTTCAGCTTCCGCACCATCGTCGAATATCTGCCCCTGTTCGGGCAGGGCCTCGTCACGACCGTGTGGCTGTCTGTCCTCTCCTTTGCCGGCGCGCTCGCCGTCGGCATCGTACTCGCCGCGATGAACCTGCAGCGCGGCCGGCTGTTCCGCGTCCCGGCCAAGGCCTATATCGATGCAGTGCGCGCCACGCCGCTGCTGGCGCAGCTTTATTTCCTCTATTTCGGCCTGCCGCGGCTCGGCTTCGTCCTGCCCGAGCTCGTCGTCGGCATCCTGGCCCTGTCGCTGAACAGCGGCGCCTATGTCGCCGAGATCATCCGCGCCGGCATCCTGTCGATCCCGCGCGGCCAGGTGGAGGCCGGCGTCGCTTCGGGCATGACCTATGTCCAGCGCATGCGCCTCGTCATCCTGCCGCAGGCGTTTAAGGTGACGATCCCGCCGCTGCTCGGCCAGGCGATCGTGCTGGTCAAGGATTCCGCGCTGTTGTCGCTGATCTCGGTCGCCGAACTGACGCGCGCCGGACAATTGCTCGCTTCCGACCGCTTCATGCCGGCCGAAGGTTTTATCACCATCGCCGCCTTCTACCTGCTGCTCTATTACGGGCTGAAGGGACTGGCGGCACTCTCCGGGCGCTGGCTCGGCCTGGCGGGGGCACGGACATGATCTGGCAGCAACTGCAAAGCATCGCCGGCAGCTATCCCCTCGCCTTGCGCGGCCTCGGCATGACCGTGGTGCTGTCGTTGATCAGCCTGGTGCTGGGCACCTTGCTCGGCTTCGGCCTCGGTATCCTGCGCACAGGCGGCAACCGGCTGATCAGCAGCGCGATCGGCGGCTGGGTCGACCTGATCCGCGGCACTCCGTTCCTGGTGCAGATTTTCCTGATCTTCTTCATCCTGCCGGAACTCGGCATCGAGCTCGACGCCTTCACCGCCGGCATCATCGCGCTGACCAATCTGGCCGCCTGCTTCATCTGCGAGATCGTCGTCGCCGGCATCCGCTCGGTGCCGACCGGCCAGGTCGAGGCGGCGCTGGCGTCCGGCCTGTCGCGCTGGCAGCGCATGCGCCAGGTGGTGCTGCCGCAAGCGATGCGCATCGTGCTGCCGCCTCTGGTCGGGCAATATGTGCTGCTGATCAAGGATTCCTCGGTCGTCTCGGCGATCGGTCTCACCGATCTCACTCGCGTCGGCTGGCTGGTGGTGCAGCGTGTGCCGAACGGCCTGCTGGTCTTCTTCCTCGTCGGCCTCGGTTATTTCATCGTCTGCTACCCCCTGATCATGCTGGCCCGACGGCTGGAACAGCGCATGGGCGCGGCCCATGGCGAGGTGCAGATATGACGAACCTCAGCAGCAAGAATGGTGCCGGCATGATCGAATTTCGCGGCGTCAACAAATGGTTTGGCCAGCTCAACGTGCTCAGGGATATTACGCTGAGCGTCGAGCCGCGCGAAGTGGTCGTCGTCTGCGGCCCGAGCGGCTCGGGCAAGAGCACCTTGATCCGCTGCATCAACGGGCTGGAGACGATCCGCGACGGCGACCTGACGGTCGACGGCCAGCGCCTCGGCGACCCCGCCACCAACATGACGCGACTGCGTACCGAGATCGGCTTCGTCTTCCAGTCGTTCAACCTCTATCCGCACAAGACGGCGCTCGAGAACGTCACCCTGGCGCCGATCCATGTCCGCAAGATCCCGCGGACTGAGGCCGAGAAGGCCGGGCGCGAGCTGCTCGCCAAGGTCGGCCTCGCCGACAAGGTCGATGCCTATCCGGCGCAGCTCTCAGGCGGCCAGCAGCAGCGCGTGGCGATCGCGCGCTGCCTCGGCATGCGCCCCAAGATCATGCTGTTCGACGAGCCGACCTCGGCGCTCGACCCCGAGATGATCTCGGAAGTGCTCGACGTCATGGTTGCGGTGGCCGAGGAAGGCATGACCATGATGGTGGTGACGCACGAGATGGGCTTTGCCCGCAAGGTCGCCCAGCGCGTCGTGTTCATGGACGCAGGCGCCATCGTCGAGAGCGGCACGCCGGACGAGTTCTTCTCCAACCCGAAGACCGACCGCAGCCGCGCCTTTCTGAGCAAGATCCTGCGGCATTAGAGTTCAAACTCAACTCAGCTGGCTGTCGTCGATGGCCGAGATGGATGGAAAGCGGCCCTTCGCTGGACGTTCCCTAATACGACAGATGCGCGCCGGGCTTCCTCTTAGGGCGGCCATTGCCGCACTTCCACCAGCCGCTTCCCTTATGCGGGCATCAAATCGATGACCCGCATGATCGCGACCGCACTGCTCGTGTTCTGGGTGCCTTCTGTCGTAGCGCCATTAGCGCAGGCCCAAACATCGCCCTTCTTGACTGTGAACTTTTGTTTGTTGTGAACGACCGAAAGTTCTCCCTCAGTCATGTGGCAGAGCATGTCGTTCTTCATCATGTTGTCAGCCGTCTTCGCTCCGGGCTGAATGACAACATCGCGCAGCTTCACCGTTGCATAGGCTGGTATGACCGACTTGCGCTCACCAAGCGCTACAACTCTGACGCCGGGTGAGACCTCCTTGCCCTCATCGGGGCCGTAAGTCTGGGCGGCTGCTGGTGTCCCCCAAGCGATCATAGGCGTTGCGGCCAGTGTAAGACCGAGTGCAAGTGTGGATCTACGATTGACGGCTTCCATTGTTTCCTCCCTGTTCAAAAGTTGGTCGGAAAGGCAGGCCAACAATCAAGGATGGGCCGTTGCGGCGAAGTGTCAACTGACCTTCCGAGTTAGTTCAGTCTCGCTCGCGGCTAGCGAGGTTTCACAAACCACCCGGGTCGCCGAGACGGAGAGGGGGAATTGCGCTGACCATGTCATTGCGTGCGACCTTGTCCCGACATCAAAGACATTTCATTCTTGCGAAGGCCCTCGCTGCCAAAGACCCCTCTCCGGCCGCTTTGCGGCCACATCTCCCCCCGCTTGGCGGGGGCGAGGAAGCCAAACCTATTGCATATCGGCATGGGTGCTCAATTCGGCCCTCTTCTCATCCGAGACGACGGCGAGGTCGAGGACCTTCTGCAATTCGGCAGCATGCCGGAACGACGGTTCGGCCTGGACGCCGTTGCGGACTGCATCGATGAAGCGCTGGTAGTTGGTGGGCACCGTTCCGGCGGCCAGAACTTGCCATTTAGCGTTCTCGACGTCTTCGCCGAGGAAGGCATGACCATGATGGTGGTGACGCACGAGATGGGCTTTGCCCGCAAGGTCGCCCAGCGCGTCGTGTTCATGGACGCCGGCGCCATTGTCGAGAGCGGCACCCCGGACGAGTTCTTCTCCAACCCGAAGACCGACCGCAGCCGCGCTTTCCTGAGCAAGATCCTGCGGCATTAGGAGGGCATTAGGACAAAGCGGACCTCAGACGATGCCGTGCTTTCTCAACAGCGCCTGCTCGTCGTCTGATATCCAGCCGAAAACCTTCGGCTCCGCGTCCAATTTCTGCACGAGGTAGTGGACGTCAAAATCTATCGCCACCTTCGATTGATCCCTGCGGGCATAGGTTGCCGTCCAGGCGACATGGGCCACGCAATGATGTTCGTCTATCGGCGAGAGCCTGAGATTGCGTATCCGCATTTCCTTCGTACCTATCGCGCGATAGTGCGCATAGCCTTGCGCCATGACCTGCTTGAGTTGTTCATCGTTCTTTCCAGTCATGACCCCGGCAGGCGAGGCCGCTATGAAGTCCGAAGCATACAGCGATGCGACCTCATCCTTGTCCATGTCGCCGCCGAGGGACTGGTTGAAAAAGCGCTCATACCGCTCGAATAGCTTCCTTACGCTGGTCTCCATCATTGCCTCTCCAAGTGATGCTATGTTGGGTGGATCAGGGACCACTCCGCCAAGCTCCGACATCCGCAATGGCCTCAGCCATGATGACTTCGTCCCGGGGGTGGAGCAAGGAGTGAAGCGACGCGGCGCAGACCCTGGGATGACGAATGCGTGGTGCGACCCGATTGTGCACGACTTCGATGCCACCCTTGTCGCCGCAGACGCAACAAGCGAAGCCCTGTTGCTCGGCCCTCGTGATGGCGAGCGCGCGGCTGTCGGAGGCGCGCTCGACCCATTTCAATTTGGGCGATCGGAGCTATAGCCGCGCCCCTAGTCAAGCACGACCACGGCCTCCACCTCGAAGAGCATCGGGTCGATTGCAAGCTTGGGAACGGGAATTAGAGTCTGCGCCGGCAGCGCCTCGCCGAACATCTCCTTGACGTTCTTGGTCAAGACCCCAAGCTTGGACATATCGTGATCGACCACAAAGACCGTGAGCTTGGCGACCTGATCCGGTCTGGCACCGAGCGCGTCGAGGGCGGTGCGCAAATTTGCGTAGGCCTGCGCAACCTGGACAGCGAAGTCGGGCGACAAGGCTCCCGTGCTGTCCTGGCCGCCCTGTCCGGAGATGTAGGCCAGCCGGGCTCCGCGGGGCGTGATCACCGCCGTGCTGTAGCCATTCGGCGATGGGTCATAGAGGTTTTGTGGATTGACGATGGTCAGCTTGAGATCATTCGCTGTGGCAGTGGAAACGCCCATGGTCATCACGATTAACCCTCCGATAAGCAGGCGCTTGGCGCGTGGCATGATTTTCTCTTGGCTCTGCCGACTGCGAGCAAGACACCCTCGCGGCCGGCATGATTGATATCGGCGATCGACTCGTACGCCGCACGAGCCAGTCGCATGGTACGTCGTACGAGTCAATCGTTCAGGATCGACATTCGTCGCGTTGCCGGTCAAAATCGACGGCCCGAACAGCGAGGAAGACGGATGGCAGCCAAACGTAGCGGCGCCCGGAGCACGCGGTCTCAGCGGACAAGCGGGTCGCTCCAGCCCGTGCAGGAGCCGCGCAGTGAACCGCCTCTCTCGCGGGAACGTATCGTGGCGACCGCGGTAGAACTGCTGGACGCTCAAGGGGTCGACGGATTGACGATGCGTCGGCTGGCCGATCGCCTCGGCTCGGGCGTGATGAGCCTATATTGGCACGTCGACAACAAAGAGGATGTCTTTGATCTGGCGCTCGATTCGGTGCTCGAATATGGCGGACCGCCGCAACTGGTTGAGCCTCGAGACTGGCGCGGAGAAGTCGTCCATATGCTCGAAGACTGGCGCGCCAGCATGCTGCGCCATCCTTGGTCGGCATCGCTGTTGCCGCGCCGGGCGCTCGGCGCGAACATCCTCAGTCGCCTTGAACTGCTGAGCAAGACCTTGTCCAGGGCCGGTGTGGCGGACGCAGATTTGAACGTCGCGATATGGTCGCTGTGGAACTATGTGATGGGCGCCACCATCAGCCGGGCGAACTTCGACCTCTCGTACGACGGCAGAGCCGACACGCAGCAGCGCCTTACAGGGCTCAGCCAACGCTATCCGACGATCGAACGCTCTCGTCTGCTGTTGGATAACGATTGGGATGGTGCTTTCCGGAAAGGCCTCGGCTTCCTGCTCGATGGCCTCTCTCCAAGACAATGAACTCTGCTTTCAGAGCCGTGACTTCCTGCCGTGAATGGCCGAGATGCAAACTCGGTTTTGTTTTGACCCTGACCGCCCCCGCCCCGCCGCGAGGAACCCAGGCCTATTGCGCATCCGCGTGCGTGCTCAATTCAGCCCGCTTCTCATCCGAGACGACGGCGAGGTCGAGGACCTTCTGCAATTCGGCAGCATGCCGGAACGACGGTTCGGCCTGGACGCCGTTGCGCACTGCATCGACGAAGCGCTGGTAGTTGGTCTGCACCGTTCCGGCGTCCAGAACTTGCCATTTGGCGTTCTCGACGTCTTCGCCGATGCAGGCTTTCAGCTCTGAGCCGGTCAGATTGTGCACGACTTCGATGCCGCCCTTGTCGCCGTAGATGCGCAGACGGAGTTCGTTCAAATGGCCGGTCGCCCAGCGGCTGGCATGGACGACGCCGAAGGCGCCATTGCTGAAATCCAGCGACATCGTGAAACTGTCATTGGCGTCGAGCCCGTACTCGCCGATCCGGTTGCCGGGCGCCTTGTCGAAGGATCTCAGCCGGCAGAACACATGGTCGATATCGAGCGCCGCGCCATAGCTGGCGAAATCGAGGATGTGGATGCCGACGTCGCCCAACACGCCATTGGAGCCATGGCCGCGCGACAGCCGCCACAGCCATTTCGGATCGGTGCGCCAGTCGCCCCAGAACTTGGACACCAGCCAGCTCTGCAGATAGGACGCCTCGACATGCCTGACCGTGCCGATCTCGCCGGCCAGCACCATGGCGCGCGCTCTCTGCAGCGGCGCGACGTTGCGATAGGTCAGGTTGACCATGTTGATGATGCCGGCCCGCTCGGCGGCATCGGCCATCTCACTGGCCTTCTCGAAGTTTTCGGCCAGCGGTTTCTCGCACAGCACCGGCTTGCCTGCCGCGATCAGCATCATGGTGGTCGGATGGTGGATGCGATCCGGCGTCACGTTCGCCACCGCGTCGAACTTGCCCCATGCCAGCGCCTCGTCCAGCGACGCGAACCGGTTGGGGATACCGTAGATGTCCGAAAACTTGTCGACACGCGTACGGTCGAGATCGACGGCGCCGATCAGTTCGACGCCCTCGATCTTGCCGAACTGCCTGGCGTGCTCCTCCGCCATCCAACCGGTGCCGAGTATCAAGAGGCGCATGATTCTTATCCTTAGGACAGGGCTTTATCTTCTTGTTCGACCATGGATTTGTGGTCTAGCGAAAGCCGGCTTCGCCGGCGGAATGAAGTTTTCCGCCGCGCTCGACGATCGGCTCGAGCGCCTTTTCCGCCGGCACGTTCGGCGCATCGAGGATGGCCGGATTGGAGCCGAGCGGGTTGTGCGCCCATTTCACCGCATTGCGCAGCACCTTGTGGACGTTGGCATCGTGATAGGTCGGATAGGTCTCGTGGCCGGGCCTGAAATAGAAGATGTTGCCGGCGCCGCGGCGATAGGTCAGCCCCGACCGGAACACTTCGCCGCCCTGGAACCACGAGATGAACACGGTCTCGAGCGGCTCCGGCACGGCGAACTGCTCGCCATACATCTCCTCGTTCTCGAGCTCGAAATACTCGCCGATCCCGGCTGCGATCGGGTGGTTGGGGCTGGTCACCCAAAGCCGCTCGCGCTCGCCCGCCTCGCGCCATTTCAGCGTACAGGGCGTGCCCATCAGCTTCTTGAAAATCTTCGAGAAATGGCCGGAATGGAGAACGATCAGCCCCATGCCCTCCCAGACACGGCGCGCCACGCGCTCGACCACTTCGTCGGCGACGGCGCCATGGTCCTTGTGCCCCCACCACAGCAAGACATCGGTCTCGGCCAGACGGTCGGCCGGCAGCCCATGCTCCGGCTGCTCCAGGGTTGCCCACGACACCGAAATCTCGGGGTCGAGCTTCAGCGCATTGGCAATCGTCGCGTGCATGCCCTCGGGATAGATGCCGGCGACCACCTCATTGGTTCGCTCATGGATATTCTCGCCCCAAACGACAGCGCGTATTGTCATGATGTCCTCTTGATTGTTTGAAGCTGGAGCCGCCCGACCGGTCAGTCATAATATCCCCGGCCGGGAATGAAAACCGTTTCGCGGCCGGCTGCTGACAATCTGTTGGAAATCGGGCGGGAAAGTCCACGCGGCAAAACCAGCGATGCCGGCGCTGTTCCCGCCGACGTCTCACATGTTTGCGCTGCCTGCGAACAACCTAAGCGCCGCGGCCCTCTTGGGCGACGCGTGTCAGCGGCTTCGACAGCCGCGGCACCACGACAAGGCGCTTGATCTTGCCCTTCTTGTAGGCGGCGAGGAAGCGGGCGTAGTCCTTGAAAACGACGCAGCCATTGGATTCGGCGCGGCCGCCGCGCAGCATGTAGGTGTGGGCGAGCAGGCCGTCGCGGCCATATTTGTTGCTGCCGCTGGCAGGGGTGAGACGCAGTGCCTCGACGCCGTGGAAGCGCGATTCCCGCAGCGTCAGATTGTAGGTGTCGGGTGGCGTCGGACCGACATTCTTCTTGTGAACGTAGCGCGGCTGGTCGACCATCGCGCCCAGTCCCGAATGTGCCTCCAGCCGCGAGCCGTCGGGCATATAGACGGTCTTGGCCGAGATGTCGTAGACGGCGACGCCGCTGCCCATGCCAGGCGTGGTGAACAGGTTCCTGAAGGCCCCGCCGAGACCGCCGGAAGGCATGTCGGGCTTGGCATAGGCGAGCATGTCGCCGCCCTGCGTCTTCGACCGTTTGCCCGGCTTGCCCGACACCGCCGGCACTGCCGCTTGTGACGAATTGCGAGGCGACAGGCTGCCGGGTTGCGTCTCGGCCGGCGGAGCATCGGCCGTCTGGACCTTGCTCGCCCTGGATGCCTGGGTCTTCGATGCCTGGGCCTTGGATGCCTGGGGCGGCTCCGTTTTTGCTGCCTGATCCTTTGGCGTCCGGTCTTTCGGCGCCCGGTCTTTCGAGGCTTGAGTCTGGGGCGCCGGCTCATCGATGACCGCCCGCGGACGCAGCGTCGGCAGCGGAATGCTGTCGGGCATGTCGTCCTGCGGCGGCAGCGAGGCCAACTGGACCTCAAGTTCTTGCGGCTCTTGTGAAACTGCGGGCTCGCTTGCCGCGACGGCTGCCGGGAGCACGTCGATCATCTGCTCCGGCAATGTATTCGCCAGCGCCAGCGCCAGGCGCGACGAGCGTTCGATCTCCGCCACCGCCGGCCCGAAGCGCACCGATGCCGGGCCGTTCGGGTCGGGTATGCGCACCGGTTCGGCGAACCGGGCATCGGCCGGCAGGCTGGCGAGCATGACGGGTGAGCCGGAGGAGGCACGGGCTAAGGCGGCGGCAAGCTTTTGCGGCGACAGCGCGGCCTTGGCCACCACGTCGTCGAAGCTTGGATGCCGCGATGCGGCGGCGACAAGCGGCACGGCATTGCGCTTGAGACGCGCCGATTTTCCCTGGCGAACGAAGTTCGACGCCGACCGCAGGCAGTTGGCATCGCACCCGTGCTGCAGCAGCTGGGCCGACAGCGCTGCGTTTGCCGCGGCCCATGTCGGGGCCTGCGCCTTTGCAAGGCTGCGGCGAGGATCGGCGAGCGCGATGGTGCGCGGCGCGAGCAGGCTTTGCGGGAGACCGTTGGAAGCTGCGGTGAGCGAGGTTCCCATCGAATAAAGGCCGGCCAAGGTCGCCACCGACCATAAAGCAATGGCTGCACCGACGGCCGGAACCGCGACCCAGCGCACGCCGGGCCTCATCGAAGTCAATCCAGTTGCAGGACTGTCACCCCGGGTTTTCGCACTTACAAACGCCATTCAACCACTCTCAATCGGCCGTTGCCGGCTAGCGGATTTCGCAGCCGTGACATTCACAGTTCGCCTGGTGCCCCCAGCACACTTCGCGTCTGTTGCCGATTGATTCAAAAGATGGACAAAGTTGGTTAACCAATCCCTCTACCGACCGCCGATTGGGCGACGGTCACACCGAAAAACGCCCTCCAAAACCTGCATAGTTGGCAAAACTGCCCTCCAATGATGACTTTGCTGCCCGTTTTTGTCGGCCGAGTCAAGAAAGCGAAATGACTAGACCTTGCTGGGCGGAGTCGGCGACGGCTGCCAAAGTGAAGCCAGGCCGACCAGAATCGCGCCGCCGGCAGCCGCCGCCATCAAGCCCCGGCGATCGGTCGAACTGGCGATTATCGACCTGCCGCTTGTCGACCTGCCACTCGGGCGAATGAACGATCAACGTCTGGGAATTCAGGATAGCGGCAAGACGTTTACAGCTCAGCGCTGGAACGGAATATCCAGCACCTCAAGCAAATTCCAGGAAAAGTGTGAAACGGTTTTCCGCCCGGAAAACGATGAACCGTTCAGACCACAGCCATGATTATGTGAGCCTGGATTTTGGCAGCAACCCCGCCGCTGCCATGCCTGTCTGCAATCGCGGCTGC
Source organism: Mesorhizobium sp. M1163 (assembly GCF_040318415.1). Lineage (NCBI taxonomy): Bacteria > Pseudomonadati > Pseudomonadota > Alphaproteobacteria > Hyphomicrobiales > Phyllobacteriaceae > Mesorhizobium > Mesorhizobium sp. M1163. Next base: position 83,144 of record NZ_JAMYMF010000002.1, read on the forward strand.
GGCGTAGTCGGTTGCAGCATCCAGGTTTCCCGCCTCTCTGGCCTCGATTTCGTTGCGAAGCAGAGTGCCCTGGCAATAAGCAACGGCCGGAAGGCGCGGCGAGGAGGCACGGCTTTGTTCGGCCCTCGTCTCGATCACCACACCGGAAAAACCTGCCTCCTCCAGTTCGCGACGGATCAGTGCCGTATCGTGGTAGCCATGCGGCGTGCGTGCCAGAAATCGCGGCGGATCGTTCGGAAAAATCCGCGCCAGAGCATTCGTCACATCGTCGGCAAATACATTCTCCTCGATGCGATCCCATACGCTGAATAGGAAATGTCCGCCAGGCTTCAGAACTCGCCGGGCTTCGCGGTAGGCAGATGAGCGGTTGGGAAAGAACATCGCACCGAACTGACAACAAACGAGATCGAAGGCCGCATTTTCAAACGGCAGCGCCAGAGCATCGGCCTGACGCCATTCGATGCGATCATCGGGAGCTTGCCGCGAAGCGGCGTAGTCGAGCATCGGCTGGTTGAGGTCGGTTACGACATAGCTTGCACTGGGGGCCAGTTTTGGCGCCAATGCGCGGGTGACAACCCCGGTGCCCGCGGCGGTTTCCAGAACGGCCCTGGGCGACAAGGACGCGGCCCGTCGTGCAAGATCTGCGGCGAACGGCTCGAAAATCAACGGCACCATATAGCGGTCGTAGTTTTCCGGAATCGAGCCAGCGAACACCTTGTCCGTTTCCAACATTGCTATCCCCCGCCGTCCGTTTGATGGCTCGTCAGCATAGCATGGAATTGTCTGTTTTTCGATCGCATTCGACCGAGGGGCGGTTCGCTCATGGACCCTCCGAAACGGCGTTCTGCGGTTATCTGCAAATGTGCTAATATAGAGTGGTCATGCACATTGGTGCGCGGCCAACATAATGGGAGGACGCGATGAAAACCATAAATCGCAGGTCTGCAATTGCGCTCGGCGTGACGGCGGCCGCGGTAACGCCTTTGTTCACGCTGGCGGCAGCTGCAAAGGTCAAGAAATACGGCCCGAAGGAAGAAAAGGAAATAGCCCCCGGCGTCAGGGTGGTTGAGGTCGGCACCGGCAATTCCGATATCCCCGCCTACAAGAGCATCTCAATTGTCGATGTGGTCTTTCAGCCGGGAGCAGCCGCTCCCGCAATGGTAATGGACAACGACATGGTATGTACCATTGCCGCCGGTGAATTCACGATCAAGAAAGCCGACAAGCAATTCAAGCTCAAGGAAGGTGACATGTATACCTGCTCCAAGGGCAAGACCGAGGCGGCAGCCAACACCAGCAAGGTGGTCGGCATCCACCGCATCGCCGTCTTGATACCTGCCTAGCGCATGCCAACGAAAACCGGCCCGCGTCCTCGTCCGGGACGCGGGCCTTTTTGATGATGTTCGTGGCGGTTTCTCTCTCGGTCCGCTTTGCAAGTGTGCGTTTATATTAGAGATCACGCAAGTTTCTGGATCACTGCCGGCCGGTATGCGCCCTGCATTGGCGGATTAGCAATCCGGCAGCGCGCTGAGCGTTTGGCTTCACGAAACGGCTCGGTGCTCTTCCCGGGCAGCCTCCCAGACCTCGCGCGCCGCGTCTGCATTCAGTGCCGCGATTCCCAGCCCGACGATCAGATCCGGCCATGCCGAGCGCCATAGGAAGGCCGTCACCAGTCCGGCCAGTATGATCGCGATGTTGGCGACGGCGTCGTTGCGGGCCGAGAGGAATGCCGCCCTGGTAAGACTGCCGCTGTGGTGGCGGTAGCGCGCCAGCATGTAGGCGCATGACAGGTTGACCGCCAAGGCGCCCAACCCCGCCAGCGTCAGGGCCGTTGGCTGCGGCGGCACCGGCATGTTGAACTTTTCCCACGCGGTCCACAGCGTCGCCAGGCCCGGCACCAAAAGGATAAGTGCCAGCGCCATGCCGACCCGCGAGCGGGCACGCAGCGACCATCCCATGGCGAGCAGTATCAGGAGGTTGACCGAGGCATCTTCCAGGAAATCGACGCTGTCGGCGAACAGCGACACCGAGCCGATCGCCAGCGCCACGGCGAATTCAATGCCGAAATAACCGAGGTTCAGCAGCGCGACGACAAGCACCACCCGGCGAAGGCCGTCCGACGTAATGGCTTGCTGCATGGTCTGTCCCGATGTGATGGTGTTGATGTTATTGCTGGCCGCCCCGGCTCTCGATGGTCTCGATCTCGCAGGGGCTTGCAAAAACCGCTATTTGAGGCCAGCCTAGGTCGAACATGGCACGTCTGTCACCAAAACACCTCCTGACTATGCTGCTCGCGGTCCTCGTGATCGCCGGGTTCAGCCTGTCCGCCGCTCAGGCTGCCGTCATGTCGGCCAGGATGGCGATCGACAGCCGCATGATCATGGCCGCAGATGCCGGCACCACCGACGCCGACATGGCCAAGATGGCCGATGCGAAGGGCGGCGAGTGCAGCGCTTGCCTCAAGAGCTCGGCCGACAACGACAAACCGATGCAATGTGCGCCGACCTGCGTCGCACCGGTTCTGGCGGTGCTGCCGGAAGCTCTCCCCGTGACGGGACTGCTGCGGGCAGAGCTGCCGCCGGCGCTTCCCGCCGCGTTCCTGCACGGGCGAAGTCTGTTGCCCGAGCCATTCCCTCCAAGACCCAGCGCTCTCGTCTGACGCCGTTTCTGCCGTTTCCGCGGTTGATTGACGGCGTTTGATCGTCCGGTTGCGCGTACTGCGCAACGGACGCGGCAGCAATTCAATCGATGTCGCGATGTTCGCCGTCGGTTACCGCAGGGGTCACAAGGGTGAATTCCGTTTCAAGTCCGTTCATAACGCGCCGCAAATTCCTGCTTGCGGCGGCAAGCATTGCCGCCTCCGCGCCGATCCGCCCCGCACTGGCGCTGGCTACCGGCGAACACCGGATCAGGGTGGCGCCAGGCCAGGCACGGCTCACCGGCCCCGATGGTCCGCGCACTCCGGTATGGGCCTATGATGGCACGGTCCCCGGCCCGACACTGCGCTTGCGCCAGGGGCGGCCCGCTCGCATCATCGTCGAGAACGGACTGGGCGAGGACACCACGGTTCACTGGCACGGCATCCGGCTGCCGAACGCGATGGACGGCGTGCCGGGATTGACCCAACCGCCGATCAGGCCGGGCGAAAATTTCGTGTACGAGTTCACCCCGCCCGATGCCGGCACCTTCTGGTACCATCCGCATGCCGACAGCCTGGTTCAGCTTGGCCGTGGCCTTGCAGGCGCACTGATCGTCGAGGAAGCCGAACCGGTCGCGGTCGACCGCGAGCTTCTATGGCTGCTGCAGGACTGGCGGCTCACCAAGAATGGGCAAATCGCTGCCGGCTTCGGCAACATGATGGATGCGGCGATGTCGGGCCGCGTCGGCAATGTCGTCACCGTCAACGGTGCACCGCCGGCCGACCTGACCGTGAAGGCCGGCGAGCGCGTCAGGTTGCGGCTGGCCAATGCGTCACTCGCTCGCATCATGGCTTTGCGTTTCGAAGGCCACCGTCCGGTCATCGTCGCCATCGACGGCCAGCCCTGCGACCCGCATGAGCCGGAGGGCGGACGCTTGGTGCTTGCGCCCGCCATGCGCATCGATGTCGTGCTCGACATGCAGGGCGACCCGGGCAAGCGCTACGCGGTGATCGATGAGTTCTACGACGGCCTTGCCTACTCCCTGACCGCGCTCGCCTATGACGCCGGAGCACCGCTGCGCGATCATCCTCTCGATGCGCCGCTTCGCCTGCCGGCCAATCCGCTGCCGGCCCCCGACCTGGCCAAGGCCGAACGGCATGAGATCGTCCTGCAGGGCGGCATGATGGGCGGCGGCAAGCTGGCCGGCGTCGGCGGCATGATGAGCATGGCGATGCCCGGCATGAACGGCGCCGCCGCCTGGGCAATCAACGGCATGTCGATGACCGGCGACGGCCACGCGGGCATGGCGCCACAGTTCACGCTGGAACGCGGCGCCACCTGCCGTCTCACCATGCGCAACGAAACCGCATGGTGGCACCCCATGCACGTTCACGGCTTCAGCCTGTCGGTGCTTTCGCGCAACGGCTCGCCGGTACCGCACCGGCAATGGCAGGACACGGTGCTGCTCGCCCCCAAGGACACGATCGAATGCGCCTTCGTTGCCGACAATCCCGGTGACTGGATGCTGCACTGCCATGTCGCCGATCACCAGATGGCCGGCCTGATGACAGTGTTCCGCGTGACCTGAAAGTTTTGTCCAACCAAGGAGAACTGCAATGAAACTGACCTACCGCCTAGCCGCACTGTCCCTGCTGATCGCAACGCCGCTGCCTGCCTTCGCCGCCACGATCAACGCCGTCATGTACAAGAACCCGCAATGCAGCTGCTGCGAATCCTACGCCAACTATCTCGAGCACAACGGCTTCAAGGTCGACATCAAGCCGGTCAACAATCTCTCTCAGATCAGCAGCGATGCCGGCGTGCCGGCCGACCTCGAAGGCTGCCACACGCTGATGGTCGACGGCTATGTCGTCGATGGCCTGGTGCCGGTCGAAATCGTCAAGAAGCTTTTGACCGAACGCCCGGCCATCACCGGCATAACGCTGGCCGGCATGCCGACGGGCGCTCCAGGCATGGGTGGTGAGAAGCAAGGCCCCTTCGTCGTCTACGCCTTCACCAAGGACGGCAAGGCACCCACCGTCTACGCGACCGAGTGAGGCTATTGTGAGCAAACTGGCCATGGTCCTGATTGGCATGCTGCTGGCATTTTCGCTGCCGGTAGCAGCCGCCGAGCCGCCGCAGAACTTTGTCGTTCACGAGGCGCCCGCCCCCGTACCGGAAATCAGCTTCGAGGATGGCAATGGCAAGCCGAAAACGCTTGCGGATTTCCACGGCAAGGTCGTGCTGCTCAACATCTGGGCGACATGGTGCGCGCCCTGCCGCAAGGAGATGCCGACGCTCGATCGTCTGCAAGCCAAACTGGGCGGTCCGGATTTCGAGGTCGTCGCGCTGTCCATGGACCGTGCCGGTCCTGAGATTGTGAAGAAGTTCTTTGCCGAGATCGGCATCAAGCACCTCGCCCTCAACATCGATGCCTCGGGCAAGGCCATGTTCGCCATCGGCTCCGTCGGCCTTCCGGCAACCCTGCTGATCAATCGCGACGGCAAGGAGATCGGCCGGCTGATTGGGCCGGCCGAATGGGACGCGCCCGACATGGTCGACTTCATCGGCAGCCGCATCGCTGCCGAGTGAGAAAGGAACAGATATGTCCGGGTTGAAGGCTCGCTGCCTTGCGTCGGCTTTGAACGAGTGGAGGTGTTTGCTGCTGGGCGCCATTGCCATTGCGGCGCTGACCGTGGGCTTTTCGTATCGGGCGCAAGCCCACTCGCTCGACGAAATCGACACCATGCTTGAGGGCGACGAGAAATATTTCCAAACGATCGACAAGCCGGCGCCTGAATTCACGCTGCGCACCGCCGATGGGCGTGTCGTGCGAACGGCAGATCTGCGCGGCAAGGTGGTCGTCCTCCACTTCATCTACACATCGTGCCCGGATGTATGCCCCCTGCATGCCGAGAAGATCGCCGAGGTCCAGAAAATGGTGAACGGCACGCCGATGAGAGGCCAGGTCAGCTTTGTGACCATCACCACCGACCCTGCCAGGGACACGCCGGACGTGCTGCGCAGCTACGGGCAGACGCACGGGCTCGACCCCGTCAATTGGCTGTTCCTGACCACGACGGCGGATCAGCCGGAAGATGCGACCCGCAGACTGGCGGAGGCCTTCGGCCACAAGTTCACACTGACGGACGATGGTTATCAGATGCACGGCACCGTCACCCATGTGATCGACAAGGAGGGCCGCTGGCGGGCGAATTTCCATGGCCCGAATTTCGCTGCGGTCAATCTCGTCACCTTCGTCAATGCGCTCACCAACAATGTCGAGCGCCCGCACCATGAGCCGGAAACGGGATGGTGGGCGAAGATCAAGGGCATGTTCTGAGGCACCATTCACATGCCGGCGGTCCGGCGAAACAGAGGGAAGGAGAACCCTGTGATCCACAAATCCAATTCCTGGCGCGGAGCCATCGGCAAAATGGCCCGTGCCTTCGTCCTGGCCGGTGCGACGGCCTGGCTCGCGCTCGGTATCCACGGTCAGGCGATCGCCGCGGGCGAGATGTCCCAGGACCAGTTCGACCAGCGCATCCACGATTATATCCTCGCGCATCCCGAGGTCGTCATGGAGGCGCTGCAGAGCCTCGATGCCCGCCAGCGCGAGGCCGCGGCAAAAGAGGCGAAGGCTGCCCTGGCGGCCAAGGCCGACGATATCTTCCGGGACCCGGCGAGCCCGGTCGGCGGCAACGCCGAAGGCGACGTCATCATGGTCGAGTTCTTTGACTACAACTGCCCCTATTGCCGCCAGGTTGCGCCGATCCTGGCGCAAGCCGTGGCCGACGATCCGCAGCTCAAAATCGTCTACAAGGAATTCCCGATCCTCAGCACGGATTCCGTATTTGCTTCCAAGGCGGCTCTCGCCGCAATGCGCCAGGGCAAGTACATGGCATTCCACAAGGCCTTGTATGCGGTGAAGACGCGGGTGACCGAAGCGGTCGTGCTGAAGGTTGCTGCCGACGTCGGTCTCGATGTGGCTAAGCTGAAGACCGACATGCAGCGGCCCGATATCCAGGCGTCGATCGACCGGAATACGCAACTGGCACAGGCGCTGAAGATCAGTGGAACGCCAAGCTTCGTCGTTGGCGAGCAGATTTTCCCCGGCGCGACCGACCTCGCAACGATGAAGAAACTGATCGAGCAAGCGAGGAACAGCAAATGAGCCGGATATGCCATCCAACCCGACGGACGGTTGTTCTGGGCAGCGCCTTTGGCGTCGCTGCGGTCGTCGGCTTGCTCAAGGGGCCGGATTTGACGATCGCCGCGGAGGATTCCGATCTGGTGCGCCGCTTCAAATATCTCAGCCAGAACGGCAACAGCACGTGTTCGGCCAAGTTCACGGAGTCGATTGCGACCATGCCGGCGATGTCGCGGATCACGGGCTCGTGCTGCAGCCCAATGGAGACAAAGCGCTATGCCGAGCAGGTGAACGGTTTGGCCAGGTACCGCGAGATCGCGATGATCCCGAACGATCCGTACGATATTCCGGCCGGCATCGCACAGAAGATGATGCCCTACTACGATGTGAAACTCTCCGGCGACGAGCAGCAGGCCTATGACTATGCGATGGCCAATTCCAACGAGAAAGGCCCTTGCTGCTGCCAATGCTGGCGCTGGAAAGTGTATGGCGGATTGGCGAAGTTCCTGATCCGCGAGCAAGGTTTCACCGGCAAGCAGGTCGTCGACGTCTGGGATCTCTCGGACGGCTGCGGCGGAGGTATGTGAGACGGACAGGACAGGACACTTCCGGTTGGCGGGACAAGGCGACAGGCGGCCGATCGGTTTCCTGGTCGTCTTGACCGAAGTCCCCGGCGAGCTAATTGCCTTCGCAGTCGCCGATGCTTACCGACGAAGGCGGGCCTTCACTGACCGTAAAGGTGATTGCAATGATGAATGGTCCAATGGATACGTGGATGATGGGCGGCATGGCACTCGTCTGGGTCCTGGTGTTCGTCGCCCTCTTGCTCGCGATTGCAGCCTTGGTCAAATACCTGCGAACCTGAAGCCGCGGACGCAGTCAGGTATACGACTATGCGATGACAAATTCCGGGGAGAAGGAGCCAGCTGCTGCCAACTGTGGCGGTGGCATGTAAGGCGACCAGGGCAGCACGACGCCGCGTCACTCGTCAGGCAAAGCCGGGAACCCGCTTGGTCTTGCCGCTCAGTTGCGCGCCCAGTGTCAGTGTCTGCGGGAAATTCCGGACGATCGCCGCCATCAAGGTGGCGCTGCCGGGGCGAAGGGCAATTCCGGCAAGGGCCGCGGCAGCGTAGACCCGTGTCGAAAACAGTCTTTTCCAGGCCGCCTCATAGCGCCTGGCGGCAGCCTCACGCCCTGCTCGGCCACCTGGCGCGCATGCGAGTTCGCAAGCCAGCAGCCAGCCGGACTGCAGCGCCATCGAGATACCCTCGGCGATAACAGGATGAGACTCTCCGGCTGCGTTGCCGACGCGGAAGAGGTCCTCTTCGTAGAACGAGCGAATTCCCGGCCGGATCGGACCTGCGGCAAGCCACGGACCGTCGAGAAGCGCCGGTTCCAGAGCGTCCCGCACGCCCCGGCATGAGTCGACGAGATGGCGGGAGACCGCATCGGCGGCCGGCACATGGCTCCGGTGTTTGGGGCCATGTTGTTTACGCAACCGCGCCAGCATATCGCGGCGAATGCAGCACGAGATCGACAAGCGGCCATGATCGGCCGAGACCATGCCGCCATAGCCGCCGGGAAAGGCCAGCAGAGGCATCAAATCCGGCGCCAGCGACGACCCGGTGAAATGCGCCTTGAAGCCGAGCAGGTCCGACGGGCGATTGGCCTTTGCGAGCTGGCTGGGCAGCGGCCCCGGTTCCCAGGAGCCGTGTGCGGCGACAATTACAGGCGCGCGCAACATCGCCGTTTCGTCCCCGGCTTGAATTCGTACCCTTTGCATCTCGCCGTCCCGGTCGATGGCGACGGCGCGGCAGGGCTGGAAGATTTCGACACCCGCCGATCGCGCCGTCTGCAAAAGCAGAGAGTCGAGAATGTCCCGGCCGAGTGCCCGGCCGAAGCCGTCTTTTGCAGGAGGCCCAGCTCCTGCACGTGGCATTGCCGCCTCGACGCAGGTTTCGCCGGAAAACAAACCGACGCGGCGGATTTCGGGGCCGGCATCGGTACGCCAGGCATCGCCGATGTCCAGCTGGTCGAGAAGCGCAAGATTGCTTGCCGAGATGTATTCGCCGCAGACCTTGCGGCGCGGAAATGCGGTCTTTTCCACAATTGCCACGGCCCATCCGCGCCGGGCCAGCGTGAGCGCGACGGACGTCCCCGCCGGGCCGGCACCGATGACGATCGCGTCATGAGTCGACAATCGCGTCATGAGTCGCTGCCGGCACTGGCGCCGACGAAGATGTGGGAGAAGAGGCCGGCGCGCCGCTCCTCGACCGGTTTGCCGTTGGCCGCAAGCCAGAGACCGGAAAGCTCGCTGCCGCGAAAGCCGGCACGCACGCTTTGCGCCGCATCGTTTCGTGTGACGTCATTGGCGCCGATTGCCGGCAGAAGACGGGTCGCGGCCAGCGCCAGTTTCGCCCGCAACGGCTCAGTCGCCAGCAGCAACGGGGCTTTCGGCCTGATCAGCGAAAACAGACGCACGAGCTGCGCATCGTCGAGATGATGCAGGAACAGATTGACCGTGACGGCGTCGAACCGTGCGCCCTCGATCTTTCCTGCCCAGTCGAAGACATCGGCGGTGATCCCTTCAGCCTTCCATCCCAGCCTGTCAAAATCGCCGCGCAATTGCGCGGTGACGAGGCTGACGCGGTCGAGCATCATCAGTTCGACCCCAGGCCAATGCCTGGCCATGCGCCGCGCCACCGCCAGCATGAAGGAGCCATCGCCGGCGCCGATCTCCAGAATGCGGCGTGGCGGCTTTGGCACAAACCTCCTGAGCAACGACGTCATGATCGGCACCTGAAACATCAGCATATTGATGCGCCGAAGGTCGCGGCGCGCGGTCAGCGCTCGCGGATCGTCGGCCGCAAGGCCGTCAAGGATTTCCGGCGCAAGCTGCCGATGCTCCAGGCCGCTCATGACACCGTTCGAAAGAGCATGGTTTCGGCCGTCAGCCCGGGTCCGAACGACATGCCGCAGCCGAGCAGGCCGGCAGGCGCCTTCAGCATCTCTTTCATCACGAACATGACGGTCGCCGACGACATGTTCCCGTATTGGCGCAACACCGCGCGCGATGGTTCCAGCGCGGTGGGCTCCAGTTCCAGAGCCCTTTCGACGGCATCGAGCACCGAACGCCCACCCGGGTGCACGGCCCAAAGGTCGATCGCCTCGGTCGGCCGGCCACCGAGGATGGCGGCCTGGTTGCTCCGCAACGCTTCATGAATCGCTGCCGGCACTTGGCCGGAAAGAACCATTTCGAATCCGTGGTCGCGAATATTCCAGCGCATCAGATCCCGCCGCTCCCTCGCCACCAGGCAGTGAAAGCTATCGAGCTCGATGCCGAGCGGCTCGGAAGTGATGAGCGCAGCCGCACAGCCATCGCCCCAGAGGCAGAACGACAGCAGTTTTTCCAGTTCGGTGGTTTGACGCAGGTGCATCGTGCAGAGCTCGATATTGACCAGCAGGACCTTGGCCTGCGGGTCGGAGCGGACGATGTGACGCGCCAGCTTGAGGCCGTTGATCGCCGCGTAGCAACCCATGAAACCGATCATCGTGCGTTCGACCCCGTCCGGCAGCCCGCAACGCGCAACCAGCTCGAGATCGATGCCCGGCGCCGAAAAACCGGTGCAGGTAGTGACGATAAGATGGGTGATGCGGGAAGCGTCGTCGCCAAGTTGCAATCCGTCGATGCCCTTTTGCGCCAGAACAGGTGCGGCATCGTCGAACATCGCCATTCTCATGGCCGTTCCGGGAAACGCGCCCCGAATGAAGGTCCCGGCCAGGTCGGCGGATGGTCCTTCGGGATCGGACGCCGGCGCAAAGCAGGAATAGCGGTGCTCGATGCCGGCAAGATCGGCCACGCGTTCGAAGATCCTCCGGCGATCGGCCGCGAGCATCGAGGCCGCGAAACGCAGGTAGAATTGATGAACCTCGTGCTCCGGCACCGCTGTCGCGATCCGGTTGATATAGGCGTTGACGGGCATGTTCTATCTCCTCGGCGTCTGCACGGCGTAACGTGCCGCCGGAGGGTCCTTGCTGATCGGTACCTGGTGCCGGGCGCTGAGTTTGAGCGCTGTTCGATAAACGTTTCCGAAAACTGATTTCTTCCCGAAGGTTCAGTATGCGCTGTTGGCAGGCAAACGGTTGGAGCCGGCGGGCGGTTGCGTCGGGCATCCAAAATCGCCACATCATGTTGACCTTCCATCTACTGGAAGGTCTATTTCCTCCGATAAAGGAGATTTCCGATATGAACATCGGCGTCGCATCCGAAAAATCCGGCCTACCGGCCAAGACGATCCGCTACTACGAGGACATCGGGCTCTTGCACCCGGCCCGGACAGACAATGGCTATCGCGATTACTCGACGGCCGATATTCACCGGCTGCGCTTCCTGCAGCGCTCGCGAAGCCTGGGGTTTTCGGTCGACGAATGCCGCCAGTTGCTCTCGCTGTACCAAGACAGGGAACGTGACAGCGCTGACGTGAAGGCGATCGCGAAAGCCAAGTTGGTGGAGATCGACAGGAAGATCGCCGAACTGGTCGGATTGCGCGGCTTGCTTCACCATCTGGTCAGTCACTGCCACGGCGACGAGCGGCCGGAGTGCCCGATCATCGACGAGTTGGCGGGACAAGGCGTGGCCCAGTGAGGCTCGCAGCCGCTCTAACAGTGCTGTCGCTTGCCTGCGTCTCTGTCGTGCTCGCTGCCGCCCATTCGAGCCGTGATGCGGTCATCGAGGCTCGCCAGGCCTCGATGAAGGAAATGGCTGCGGCGGCAAAGGCGATCGCCGGGATGTTCGACGGCAAGCGGGCGTATGACGCCGCGGCTTTCAAAGCGGCGGCCGAGGCCATCCGCGCCCGCACCGGCCCTTCCCTCATTGCCGAATTCCCCAGCGCGACATTGGGTGCGCCTTCAGGCGCCAAGCTGGATATCGACCCTGCCCGCGCGGAGTTCGAAGGGCTGGCTCGCCACATCGGGACGCTGGCCAGCGCCCTGGCCTCCGACGCCGAGCGGGTGCCGCCGCGCATTACCGACGACATGAGAATGGGTTCCGGCCCGGCGATGGGCGGTGGCAGCCTGCTTGGCAAGCGACCGGGGACGGCGGAAGCCGATCCCGCCAAATTGCCGGCGGAGCACCTCCTGCATCTCATCTTGCAGGATTGCTCGAGCTGCCACTCGAAGTTCCGGCAAAAGGTCGAGTGATGGCGTCAGCTCCGCAGCTGCTGATCCGCCATGAAATTGCGCCAGCCGCCGAAATGCGAAATCTCTTCTGCATCGGTAAGGCCGGCACTTTCAACGAGGAAGCCTTTCGGCGAAGTTCCGTCGTCGAGCAGAAGCGTCCCGATGCCGAGCGGCGGCGGGATCGCCGCGACGAAGCGACCGAAGGCTTGCGGCGACAGCCGCCAGACTTCGACCTCGATGGCTGTGCCCTTGCCATTGCAGGTGCGCTCGAGCCCCGGTCTCGACACCGACTGGCCGGCGAGTGCGTAAAGCCGGTAGAGCGGCGCCGTTCTCGCACCCCGGGCGAAAATCGCGCCGAGCTGCTGCAACTGGCCGTTCAGCGCCATCCCCGATAGATGCGCGCCGACCACGGCCAGCTCGATCGTGCCTTCATCCACGTCCACGCGGATATCGCCACGCGGCGGCAGCGGCCAGCCGGTAGCGCCCAGCGCAAGGCCGCTTGCCGCATGGACATCGCGCGCAAGCGACGCCGTCAGATGGTCCTTGCCCGCCGCGGCAAGCAAGGTGACGCTCATCGGCAAACCGTCGCTGCGGGTTCCGGTCGGCACGGCGATGCCGCACATGTCGAGCAGATTGACGAAGTTGGTGTAGGTGCCGAGCCGGCTGTTGGTGACGATAGGGTCAGCCAACACCGCTTCGACTGTGTAATGCGTCGGCGCGGTCGGCACACAGAAAAGATCGACCGAGGCGATAACCGGCGCAAGCTTGGCCTTGTAGGCCTGCAAGGCATAGAGCCCGTTGAAGGCGTCCGCTGCGGAAAGTTTTCGCGCACCGCCGATGATCTGCCGCGTCACCGGATGCATGGCCGCCTCGTTGGCATCCATGAAGTCCCTGATCGCGGTGTAACGCTCGGCCACCCAGGCGCCCTCGTAAAGCAGATTGGCGGTGGCGTAGAAATCGCCGAACGGGATTTCGACCAGCCTGCAGCCCAGCGTCTCCAGCGAGGCAAGAGCGGCCTCGAAGCCCGCCTGCATCGCCTGGTCGCCGAAGAACGTCCGATCGGCCTTGGCCGGCACGCCAACCGTCAGCACCGGTGGGCGCGCGGCAAGCGGTTGGATGCCGAGGTCACGTGAATAGGGATCGGCGTCGTCCTTCGCCGCCGCGACCTCGAACACGCTGTAGGCGTCGTCGACGTTGAGTGCGAAGACGGAGACGCAGTCGAGCGTGCGGCAGGCCGGCACGACGCCGGCGGCCGACAGCGCGCCGACGCTCGGCTTCAGCCCGACGATGTTGTTGAGGCCGGCGGGTATGCGGCCCGAACCGGCGGTGTCGGTGCCGAGCGCGAACGAGACGATGCCACGCGCCGTCGCCACGGCCGAGCCGCATGAGGAGCCGCCCGGCACCAGTGTCGGGTCGATCGCATTCCTCGGGATTGGATAGGGCGTGCGCACGCCGACCAGGCCGGTAGCGAACTGGTCGAGATTGGTCTTGCCGACGACCAGCGCGCCGGCGGCCTTGAGCCGCGCGACGACGGTGGCGTCGTTCGCCGGCAAGTAGGCATATTCCGCGCAGGCCGCCGTGGTCGGCATGCCGGCAACATCGATGTTGTCCTTGACCGCGAACGGAACGCCCCACAGTGGCTTTGCCAACGGATCGAACGGGCCGAGCTTTTCCGCCTCGGCAAGCATCTCCGCCCTGCTCGCCAGATGGATGAAGATGCCCGGGTCATCGGCCGCCGCGAGCCGCGCATGGACCGTATCGATCATATCGCCAATACTGAGGCCGGCCTGATAGGCGGCGTGCAGGCTCGCTATGTCGAAGCGGATGTCGCTCATTCGGCCTCGCCCTGAATGACGACCGGCAGGTTCCACTGGATGAGTACGACGCAGCCGTCTTTTGTCCACACCGAATGCTCGGTTCCAACCGGGTTCAGGATCACACTGCCCGCTGCATAGTCGCCGTTCTCGTCGCTCTGCGAGCCTTCCAGCACGATGATCGTTTCCAGCCCGGCGTGGCGGTGACGCGGCACGCCGGCGCCCGCCCGGTAGTTGAGAATCGCGACCGACGGTTCCGTCGATCCCCCCTTGAGCAGCCAATGCACCGTGATGCCTTCGCGAAAAGGCTCGAATGGCAGATCACGCCAGCCCCCTTGGATGAGGGCCTGGTATGCAATGTTAGGCATTGGAAATTCCCTCGAGCACCTGGTCCGTTGTCGCCGTCCAGCCGACGATCGCGCCCTGCGCCCTGATCATGGCAAGGGCTGCCGTCTTGAACTCCGGAAAATAGCTCTCCGTCGCATCCTCCGCCAGCAGGCATTCATAGCCGCGGTCGTTGGCCTCGCGCATCGTCGTCTGCACGCAGACCTCCGTCGTCACCCCGGCAAAGACCAGTTGCTGTGCGCCGAGCCGCTTGAGGTCATCGCCGAAGCTGGTGGCATAGAACGCGCCCTTGCCGGGTTTTTCGATGACGATCTCGCCAGGCAATGGTGCAAGTTCATCGAGGATCGCCGTTCCCGGTTCGCCGACGATCAGCACGCGACCCATGGGACCGATATCGCCGATGCGGATCGACGGATTGCCGCGATTGCGCTTGGCCGGCGGCAGATCCGAAAAATCTGCCTTGTGGCACTCCATCGTGTGGATCACCGGCAGGCCAGCGGCGCGAAACCCTTCGAGCAGCCTTTTCACCGTGGGCACGATCGCCGTGATCCGGCTGACGTCGTTGCCGAGGCTGGCGCCGAAGCCGCCGGGCTCGGCGAAATCGCGCTGCATGTCGATGACGACCAGCGCCATCGCCTCAGGCTTGAAGGCAAACGGGAACGGCAGCGCCTCGATCTCCGCCATCAATGATGTCCCGCCATGTGCTCGCCGATCGTCTGCACGCTCGCCTGCGCGATCGGCGTCTCGTAGACCAGCGCGCCATCCGACATGACGAAGATGCGGTCCGAGAGCTCAAGCAGCTCGTCGAGGTCCTCCGACATCAAAAGCACTGCAGCACCGGCATTGCGCGCCTTCATGATGCGGGCGCGTATTTCGGCGACGGCGGAGAAGTCGAGGCCGAAGCAGGGGTTCGACACGATGAGCAAATCGACCTCGCCGGTCAGTTCCCGCGCCAGCACCGCGCGCTGCACATTGCCGCCCGACAATGATGAAATCGGCGAAGCGAGCGAGGCCGTCTTGACCTTGAACTGTTCGACAAGACGGGCCGCGTAGTCCCTGATCGCGCTCATCCTGATCCAGTTGACCGGCTTGCCGGCCTCGTTGAGGTCGAAGGTCCGGAAGGCCATGTTTTCGGCCACCGTCATCCGCGGTGCGCAGGCATTGCGCAATGGCTCCTCCGGAATGAAGCGGACATTGAGCGTGCGCGCCTCGCTGCGGCTGGCACCATAGGGCGAGCCTTTCACCAGAACGTCGCCCGCATTGCGTGCCCGCTGTCCGGCAAGGACTTCGAGAAACTCCTTCTGGCCGTTGCCGGAGATGCCGGCGATGCCGACGATCTCGCCGGACTTCACGTCGAGCTCGCCGATGTCGATGCTTTTCAAGCCGGTGCGGTCAGGCGCCTTCAGCGACTTTACCGTCAGCACCTGCCTGGCGCCGGCCGGCACCGGAGCGCGACTGTCGAGTGCTGCAATCGGTTGGTCGCCGATCATCATCGCCGCCATCTGCTTGTGCGAAAGTTCGGAGACCTTTCCGGTTCCGGTCAGCCTGCCCTTGCGCAACACGGTGATGTCGTCGGCAAAGGCCGTCACCTCGTGGAATTTGTGCGAGATCATCAGCACGGTGAGGTCGCCTGTCCTGGTCATGTCGCGCACCAGGCCAAGCACTTCCTGTGCCTCGCCAGGGGTGAGCACCGAAGTCGGCTCGTCGAGCACCAGGAAACTGCGGCCGAGATAGAGCTGCTTGACGATTTCGAGCTTCTGCTTCTCGCCGGCCGCAAGTTCCGCCACCTTGACGTCGAGCGGCAGCTTGAACGGCATCCGCTGCATGAATTGCGCAAGTGCGGCGCGCTCCTTGCGCCAGTCGATGACGCCCGGCACTTTCTCGCGGGAAATGACCAGGTTTTCCGCACCGGTCAGCGACGGGACGAGGGTAAAATGCTGATAGACCATGCCTAGCCCGAGCGCCGAGGCATCCTTCGGGCTGGCTATCGCGACCTCGCGGGCATCGACCAGCATGTCGCCGGCGGTCGGGCGGTAAAAACCCATCATGCATTTGACCAGCGTCGACTTGCCGGCACCGTTTTCGCCGAGCAGCGCATGGAATGATCCCGCTGGCACCTTGATCGAGACATCGTCCAGCGCGGTGAAGGCGCCGAAGCGCATGGTCATGCCGATAGTCTCGACGCCGACGGCTTTCTTGACGATGGTTCCGCTCAAGATCGCCCCCTCACGGCAGCTGCGCGACGAAGGACGCCGAGCTCGACACCGCGCCGAACACGCCGCCCTGCATCTTGATCATCTTGATCGCGGCGAGATGGTTGCCGTAGTCGGTCGCGCCGCAGCAGTCCTCAAGCATCACGCATTCGAAGCCGCGATCATTGGCCTCGCGCATGGTCGTGTGGACGCAGACATCGGTGGTGATGCCGGTCAGCACGATGTTTTCGATGCCGCGCTGGTGCAGGATCAGCTCCAGATCGGTGGCGCAGAACGAGCCCTTGCCCGGCTTGTCGATGATCGGTTCGCCCGCCGCCGGATAGAGGTCGGGGATGATATCCCAGCCTGGTTCGCCGCGCACCAGGATGCGCCCGCAAGGTCCGGGGTCGCCAATGCCGGCATTGATGCGGCGTGAGCGCCAGCGCTTGTTGGCCGGCAGGTCGGCGAGATCGGGCCGGTGGCCCTCGCGCGTGTGGATGATGGTGTAGCCCTGGGCCCGCATGGCTGCAAGCACCGACTTGATCGGCTCGATCGGCGCCCGCACCAGCGAAAGATCGTAGCCCATATGATCGACATAGCCGCCCGGCCCGCAGAAATCGGTCTGCATATCGATGATGATCAGAGCCGTATTGTCCGACCGCAGCTCGCCATTGTAGGGCCATGGATAAGGGTCGGCGTCGATGTAGCGCTGGGTGATCTCGGCTCTGGCGTTCATCGGGAAAACTCCAGTCATTTGGTGATCGACAACTCGCCCGGCGCGCCGGCAAGCGAGCGGCTCGGCGACGAGATGGCGATCATGATGATGAGCGTGAGGATGTAAGGTGCGGCGTAGAAGAGATAGTAGCCCTGCGTTACCCCGACCGATTGCAACGCCGGGCCTAGCGCCCCGGCGCCGCCGAACAACAGTGCCGCGGCAAAGCAGCCGAGCGGGTTCCAGCGTGCGAAGATGACCAGCGCCACCGCCATCAGCCCCTGCCCCGACGAGATGCGTTCGGTCCAGCTGCCGGGGTAATAGAGCGACAGATAGGCGCCGCCGATGCCGGCGAGCGCGCCGCCGACGCCTGTCGCAAGCAGGCGCACGGTGTTGGGATTGAGGCCCATGGCGCGCGCCGCATCGGAGCTGTCGCCGACGACGCGTACGATCAGGCCGGCGCGGGTGTTACGGAAGGCCCACCACAGGAACAGCGCAAGTGCGGCCCCGATCAGGAACAGCACGTTGACGTTGAGCGCCGCCTGCACCTGCGGAATATTCGACCAGCCACCGAAGGCGATGGCCGGCAGGTCTGGCGCCGAGGGCTGGATGAACGGCTTGCCGAAGAAGAAGGCGAGACCCGAGCCGAACAGCATCAGCGCGATGCCGATGGCGATGTCGTTAACCCCGCGGAATTTGCAGATCCAGCCATGGAACAGCCCGAAGCAAAGACCGGCACCGGCGGCAGCCAGCACGCCGAGCCATGGCGAGCCGGTCACCACTGCTACCGCATAGGCGGTCATTGCGCCGAAGACCAGCGTGCCTTCGAGGCCGAGATTGATGCGGCCGGAGCGCTCGGTGATGGCTTCGCCGAGCGACACGAAGATGAACGGCGTCGAGACGCGGATGGCGCCGCCGAGAATGGCGAGCGGCACGCCCCACAGGCCGATCTCGGTCGCGTCCATCAGGAGCCCCTCTTCCACAGATCGGGATTGAAAACCTTGAAGCGGCCGTAAAAGGTTTCGCTGAACAGGATGACCACGAAGAGCATGCCTTGCAGCACCAGCACGGTGGCGTCGGGCAGGTCCATGCGGCGCTGGATCAGCCCGCCGGAAGCGCCGATGCCGCCGAGCAGGAAAGCGACCGGGATGATGGCGAGCGGATTGTGGCGGGCGAGGAAGGCGACGAGGATGCCGGTATAGCCGTAGCCGGCGGCGAGCGAGGCGTTGGCGCTGCCTTGCACGGCGCCGACTTCCAGCATGCCGGCCAGTCCGGCAAAGCCGCCGGCGAGCCCGGTAAAGCCGACGATCAGCGGGCCGACGGCAAGCCCTTGCACCTGGGCCGCCCTGACATTGCCGCCGGCAATGCGGGCGGCAAACCCCCAGCGCGTCTTTTCGATCAACAGCCAGGACAGGACGCAGGCGACGATGCCGACGACAAGGCCCCAGTGCACGTCCATGCCTGGAATGTTGCCGATGCGGTAGGCATCCGCCAGCGGCTCGGTCGAGGGTTTGTTGAGCGAGGCCGGATCGCGCAGCGGCCCTTCGACCAGATGGTTCATCAGCGCGATGGCGATATAGGCCATCAGCAGGCTGGATATGGTTTCGTTGACGGCGCGGTAGTGGCGGAGTGCGCCGACGGCACCTATCCAGATGCCGCCGGCGACCACGCCCGCCACGCCCATCAACAGGATGACCACGAAAGCCGGCGCGCCATTCGCCGCGACGCCGATGGCGGCGGCGGCAACGCCGCCCAGCACGATCGCGCCTTCGCCGCCGATGACGACGAGGCCGAGCCGAGCCGGCAGCGCCACGCAGAGCGCTGCCAGCAAAAGCGGTGCGGCCCGCGACAGCGAGTTCTGGATCGAGAACCAGGAGCCGAAGCCGCCGCGCCACATCGTCACGTAGAGTTGCACCGGTGATTTGCCGACCAGCGCGATGAACAGGCTGAACAGCGCCATGCCGACGATCAGCGCCGCGAGCGGTATGACGAAGGCTTCCGCCCGCCGTGCCACCCATTCGAGTGCCGCCAGATAATTCCTGGCGCCAAACAGCGCTGGTGCGCTCGCGGTACTGACCGTGTCTGCCATGGCCCCGTCTCCGATCCGGTTCAGGCGGTCGAACCGACCACGCCCTCGACGAGGTAGTCCATGCTTTCCAGCTCGAGCGCGGTCTCGACGAAGGCCTGGCCTTCGGTCGCGACGACGACGCCCTTGTTGCTCTTCAACGGACCCTTGATGACGGAAAATCCGCCTTTCATCATTTCGGCCAGCGTGCCGTCGAACTGCTTGCGGGCGGCCTCGCCGACGGCGGGGCCGAGCGGGCTCATCTTGACGAAACCGTCGGCCAGGCCGCCGCGCGTGAAATTGGGAAGTGGCGTGCCGGCCACCAGATCGTCGACGAACATCTTGTAGACCTTGGCCCAGTTCCATTCCGCGCCGGTCAGGTATTTCTCCGGCGCCAGCGGGCTCTGGTTGGCATGATAGCCGCAGATGAAGGCGCCACGCCCGGCCGCCGTCTCGACCACCACCTTGGGGCTGTCGACATGACAGGTGATGACGTCGGCGCCCTGGTCGACCAGCGCATTGGTGGCCTCCGCCTCCTTGACCGCAAGCGACCACTCGCCGGTGAAGATCACCTGGCAGGTGATGGTCGGGTCGACCGAGCGCGCGCCGAGCAGGAAGGAATTGATGTTGAGCAGCACCTGCGGGATCGGCTTTGCCGCGACGAAGCCGAGCTTCTTGGTCTTGCTGGTGTGGCCGGCGACGACGCCGTTCAGATACTGGCCCATGCCGATATAGCCGAAATAGGAACCGGCATTCATCGGATGCTTGTCCTTGTTCCACATGCCGCCGCAATGGCGGAACTGCACGTCGGGGAATTTCGCGCACATGGCCAGCATATGCGGATCGAAATAGCCGAACGAGGTCGGGAATATCAGCGACGCACCGTCGAGATTGATCATCGATTCCATCGTCTTCTGGACGTCGACCGTCTCCGGCACGTTCTCCTCCTCGACAACTGAGATGCCGTCCATACCCTTCAGCGTCGCCGCGCCTTCGGCATGCGCCTGGTTGTAGCCGTAATCGTCCTTTGGCCCGACATAGATGAAGCCGACGGTTGCGGTCGCGGCGAAGGCCCTGCTGATCGGAAACGATGCGGACGCAAGACCGAGCGCCGCTCCGGCGGCGGAAGTCTTGAGCAGGTCGCGGCGGCTAAGCATGAATCGCTCGGTCATGTGAATGCTCCCTCTATGGGGCCTTTGGGGCCGGTTAACACCTCAATGAAAGAAGTGTATGCAATCAGCGTGCCAGTTTCAGAAATTGGATTTATTCAGCAATATCAATGAGTGTGCCGATGTAGCCTGCACGAAGCCGGAGCAATTGCATACACTTTTTGCCTCTAAAACGGCCAATTTGACATGAAGGCTAAAACATAGGCATACAGAGCTGCGGAGGAATCGAAGCCGGTGCGTGGCTTATGGCTGCGCGAAGAGACTGGACGGAGGAGACGTGTCGGCAAAGCGCAATTTGATCAGGTCGGGCACGACCGTCGATCAGATGGTGAGGGCGATCAGCGACCGGATCGTTACCGGTTTCCTGCGTCCCGGCGAAAAACTCGACGAAGCCTCGCTCGCCGCCCGCTTCGACGTCTCACGCACGCCTATCAGGGAAGCGCTCAGCCGGCTCAGCGCCATGGGACTGGTCGAAAGGCGGCCCAACCGCGGCGCCACCGTCGCCGTGATGACGCAGGAGCACCTCGCCTCGATGTTCGAGAGCATGGCCGAGCTTGAAGCGATCTGCGCGCGCTTCTCGGCCGAGCGCATGACGGCCGGCGAACGCCGCACGCTGGAGGCCGAGCACCAGGCCTCGGCGCGCTTCGTGCAGCTCGGTGCCGAAGAAGAGTATGAGCTTTTCAACACCGAATTCCACACCCGGCTCTATCGCGGCGCCCACAGCAAGCACATTTATGAGTTGACCGTCATGACCCGCGGCCGGCTGGCGCCGTTCAGGCGCGCGCAATTCATGCTGCCCGGCCGGCTGGCCCAGTCCTGGCAAGAGCATGACGCCATCGTTACCGCAATCATGCGCGGCGACAGTACGGCCGCCGGAACAGCCGCCAAGGACCATGTCTCGATCGTCAGCGAGGCGAGCGCCGTCTTTGCCATCGGCGACCGCCCTAAAGGCAAGGCCGAGCCGTTTCCGACATCGGCCTCCTAGCCTCAATCGACCAGCACGGCCACCACGGCAGCACAGTCGCCGGCCTTGACCAATCCGGGGAAATGCCGCGCCGCCAACAGACCGGACATCTTGGCCCGGATCTCCTGCGGAGCGCCGCCGGTGCGGCCGATCGAATGGATGCGCGCCAGCACCTGGTTTTCTGCCACCGGCTCGCCGAGATCGATCATGGTTTCGATCATCCCGTCGTCCTCGGCGAACGAGAAGCAATCTCCCGATGGCATGTCGAGCCAGCGGGTCGGCTGCATCTCGACCGCGCCGGCGACGATGCCGGCATGGCGCAGCACATTGAGCACGCCGCGACGCGCGATCCGCACCGTTTCCGCGCGCGAAGTTCCGCCGCCGCCGAGCTCGGTGGTGATGAACAGCTTGCCCATCTCTTCGGCGGCAGTGTCGAACATGCCGACCGCGTCGATCTCCAGCATCTTCATCGACCAGGGTGCCGAGAAAGCTTCAACCGCAGCGAACCCCTTCTCTTCCAGCACCTTGTCGGGCCGGATATGGGCGGCGCAGAACGGCACGAAGTCGAGCGTCTTGCCGCCGGAATGGAAATCGAGCGCGATGTCGGTGCGCGGCAGAAGTTCGCGCTGGAAATAATCGGCGATCTTCTCGGTCACCGTACCGTCGGGCCGGCCGGGAAAGCTGCGGTTGAGATTGCCCTTGTCGATCGGCGAGGTGCGCGTGCCGGCGCGGAACGCCGGATAGTTCATCGCCGGCACGATGATGACCGTGCCGCTGACCTGCTTCGGATCGAGCGTGCGGGCGAGATCGTAAAGCGCCAGCGGCCCCTCATATTCGTCGCCATGATTACCGCCGGTGAGCAACGCACTCGGCCCGTTGCCGTTGCGGATGACGCAGATCGGGATCATCACCGATCCCCAGGCGGAATCGTCACGGCTGTAAGGCAGGCGCAAGAAACCGTGCTGCACGCCGTCGCGCTCGAAATCGACGCTCGGCGTGATCGGTGATGGGCGAAGGCTGGACATCGGGCTCAATTCTTTACCACCAGCTTGCGCGGCACATTGGCCAGGCACTCGACGCCCGTTTCGGTGATCAGGATGGATTCGGTGATCTCCAGCCCCATCGTCTCCAGCCACAGGCCGGTCATGAAATGGAAGGTCATGCCGGGCTTGAGCTCGGTGCGGTCGCCTGGGCGCAGGCTCATCGTGCGTTCGCCCCAGTCCGGCGGATAGGAAAGCCCGATCGGATAGCCGGTACGGTTGTCCTTGACGATGCCGTATCTCTTCAGGACCGCGAAGAAGGCGTTGGCGATGTCCTCGCAGGTGTTGCCGGGCTTGGCCGCGGCAAGTCCCGCCTCCATGCCTTCCAGCGTCGCCTTCTCGGCATCGAGGAATTCCTGCGTCGGTTTGCCGAGGAAGACGGTGCGCGACAGCGGACAATGGTAGCGGTTGTAGCAGCCGGCGATCTCGAAGAAAGTGCCCTCGCCCGATTTCATCGGCCTGTCGTCCCAGGTCAGATGCGGTGCCGATGCATCAGTGCCTGACGGCAGCAGCGGCACGATCGCCGGATAGTCGCCGCCAATGCCGTCGACGCCGCGCGTGCCGGCATCATAGATCTCGGCGACCAGGTCGCATTTGCGCATGCCGACTTCGATCTTGTCGACGATGCGCTGGTGCATCGCTTCGACGATGCGGGCGGCTTTGCGCATGTAGTCGATTTCGGTCGGGCTCTTCACCGCGCGCTGCCAGTTGACCAGTGCCGTGGCATCGACGAAGCGGGCGTTGGGCAAGTGCCTCTGCAGCGATGCGAAGGCAGCGGCCGAGAACCAGTAATTGTCCATCTCGACACCGATGCTGAGCTTGCCCCAGCCGCGATCGGCGAGCACGCTGGACAGAAAATCCATCGGATGGCGCTCGGTCGACTGCACATAGTTGTCGGCATAGCCGACGATGTTGTCGTGCGCGAGATAGGCGGTGCGCTTGGCGCCGTTGGCGTCCTGGCCGCGCCCGTACCACACCGGCTCGCCCGACGGTGGCACGACGACCGCCTGGTGTACGTAGAACGACCAGCCGTCATAGCCGGTCAGCCAGGCCATGTTGGACGGATCGCTGACAACAAGCAGATCGACGCCCTTGGCCGCCATCGCCTTCCGCGTCTTGGCGAGGCGCTCCGCATATTCGCCGCGCGAGAATTTCAAATTAGGCTGCATTGTTCTTGGTCCTCGTTTGTTGGGCCTTGCGGCCGGTATCAGCTTTCGAAAATCGTACCGGTCTTGGCTGCACGCGCACGGTCGCGGGCGAGCGTGGCGATCGCCGTGTCCTGCACGCCGGTGCCGGTCAGATCGGCAATGGTGATGTCGCTGTCCGAACGCCGGCCATGCCTTTCGCCGGCGATGATGTGGCCAAGCTCGGTGATCTCGGCATCGGCCGCCATCACGCCCGCCACGATGGCATGGTGCAGTTCGCCCAGGCGCCGCGTCTGTTTCGCACTGTCGGCGACGTAGAGGTCGGCCATGCGCAGGATCGCCGGCGCGATCTCGTTCTTGTGCTCCGCGTCCGAGCCCATCGCGGTGATGTGCTGGCCGGCGGAGACGAAGCCGGCCTTGATCAGCGGCTCGGTCGACGGCGTCGTGGTGACGATGATGTCGGCATCGGCCGCAGCCTTTGCCGCGTCCGGCTCGGCGTGAACGGCGATGCCCAGTCTTTCGGACAATGCGTCCGCCGCGGCTTCGGCCTTGGCGGCATCCCTTGCCCAGATCCGAGCCTCGGTGATCGACCGCACCAGCATCAGCGCCTCGAGCTGCAGTCCGGCCTGAACACCGGCGCCGAAGATTGCGGCAACGGAGGAGTCCGGACGCGACAGATGTTTGGCGGCGACCGCGCCGGCCGCCGCCGTGCGGATGTCGGTGAGATAGCCATTGTCGAGCAGCAGCGCCTCGACCAGCCCGGTCTTCGCCGACAGCAGCACCATCATGCCGTTGACGCTAGGCAGGCCGAGCTTCGGATTATCGAAAAAGCCGGGGCTGATCTTGATCGCAAAACCGTCGATGCCCGGCACATAGGCGGTCTTGACATCGACCTCGCCGCGATGCTCGGGAATGTCGAGCCGCAGGATCGGCGGCATCGCCACCGGCAAGGTGGCGAGCGCGCGAAACGCGTTCTCGACACAGGCGACGGCATCGAGATCGAGCTTCACGATCTTGCGCAATTCAGCTTCGGTGAGGATCGTCATCCGGCTCATGCTGCGCTCTCCGCAATTGCTTCGCCGCAAATGATCTTGCGGTGCAGTGTCATGTCGATGTTGCGGCCGGACAGCACGAGCACCGTCGGGCCGTTCGCCCCGACCTTGCCGGCAAGCACAGCCGCAATGCCGACCGCGCCGGCGCCTTCGACGATCTCGCGCTCCTGCTCATAAGCATGGCGGATGCCGGCGGCGATCTCGTCCTCGCTGAGCAGGATCACATCATCGAGCAGATCACGGCACATGGCGAAGGTCAGCCGGTTGTCGAGCCCAATGCCGCCGCCGAGCGAGTCGGCCAGCGTCGGCAGTTCCTCGACCGACACCGGATGCCCGGCGTCGAGGCTTGCCTTCATCGCCGCACCGCGCGCCATCGAAACGCCGATGACCCTCGTTGCCGGGCTGACGCCCTTGACGGCAGCGGCAACGCCAGCCGCCAGCCCACCGCCGGAAAGCGGCACCAACACCAGCGCGGCGTCCGCAACTTGTTCCATGATCTCCAGCCCAAGTGTTCCTTGCCCGGCAACGACCGCAGGATGATCGAAAGGCGGCAGCATGATCAGCCCCTCTTCCGCGACCAGCCGTTCGACCTCCCGCTGCGCATCGTCCTGGCTGTTGCCGACGATGCGGATCTCGGCGCCGAGCCGACGGATTTCCTCGAGCTTGTTCTCAGGCACCAGCCGCGACATGCAAATCGTCGCGTGGATGCCTTGCAGTCGAGCGGCATAGGCAAGCGCCCGGCCATGGTTGCCGGTCGAGGCCGCGACGACGCCGCGCGCGCTCTCCTCTTCTGTCAACGAGGCGATAGCGTTCGAGGCACCGCGCAACTTGAAGGCGCCGGTGGTCTGCCGATGTTCGAGCTTGAGATAAACAGGAGCGTCCAAGTGTTGGGAAAGACTCGGGGAAGTGACGGTCGGCGTGCGCTCGACCTTGCCTGCGATGCGCTCGCGTGCGGCGCGGATGTCGGAGAGGCTTATCCTGGACGTGGTCATGGCTCTGCAATCAGTTCAACGGCAGCGTCATCAGGCGGCCGAATTCGGGGCGTGGCTCGTCGTCGCCGCAAAGCCGCAGGCAATTCCAGGCTGTCGCCTGGTTGCTGGTGACGACGGGACGGCCGATGGCTTCTTCCATACCGACAACTGCCAGCGCCGACCGCAGCGCCGTGCAGGACACGAACAGCGCGTCGGCCTGCGGGGCCGTCGCCTCGCGGGCCAGATCGACCAAGGATTTCGGCGCAATCCGCGCCATCTCGCGGTCATCCTCGAAGCCGAGGCAAGTGAAGCTGGCGATCTCGAAACCATGTGCCGCGAAATAGGCCGCCATTGGCCGGCTCGTCTCGACCGTATAGGGGGTGAGGATGCTGATTGTCCTGGCGCCCAGCGCCTTCAGGCCGCGCACTCCGGCCATCGGCGGCGTCACCACCGGCGCGCCGGGTTTCGCGGCCTTCACCGCCGCCTCGATTTCGGCATCGCCGATCACGACGGAGGCCGAGGTGCAGGAATAGCAGATCGCATCGAGCGGTTCGTCAGGAAGGATCAGGGCCGCGCCCGCCGTCAGTGACGGCTGCATCTTGCGCAAATTCTCCGGCGTCGTCGGGTTGGCGTAGGGAATACGCGCGACATAGACGCCGATATGATCGCTTGCCACCATGCGGTGAAAATCCGGTTCGCTCGTATGGTCGGTGGCAAGGATAATCAGGCCGACCCGCTTTTCCAGCGGACGTGCATCGAGCGCTGGACGGGCCGAGCGCAGGCGGATATCGGGTG
Organism: Mesorhizobium sp. M1163; assembly: GCF_040318415.1. NCBI lineage: Bacteria > Pseudomonadati > Pseudomonadota > Alphaproteobacteria > Hyphomicrobiales > Phyllobacteriaceae > Mesorhizobium > Mesorhizobium sp. M1163. The sequence goes on from NZ_JAMYMF010000002.1 coordinate 109,375, forward strand.
CAGCGCTCATCGTTCGATCCGCCCATAACGGTGTTCCAGCCAGCGCAGCAGCACCACCGAGAACAGGCTGATGGCGAGGAAGAAGGCGCCGACCAAGGTGATCGGTTCGATATACCGATAATAGGTATTGGCGACGCTCTTGGCCTGGTTCATCAGTTCCAGCACGGTGATCGCCGACAGCAGCGGCGTCTCTTTGAACATGGCGATGAAATAATTGGCAAGCGCCGGGATCATCGGCGGGATCGCCTGCGGCATGATGATGTGCGTCCAGGTCTGCGTGGCGTTCAGATTGCAGGCCTTGGCCGCTTCCCATTGGCCGCGCGGCACATTATCGATGCCGGCGCGGTAGACCTCGGCCGTATAGGTGCCGTAGTGCAGCCCAAGGCCGATGACGCCCGCCACCAGCGGCGGCAACAGGATACCAACGTCCGGCAACACGTAGAAAATGAAATAGAGCTGCACCAATAGCGGCGTGCCGCGGATGAACTCGGCAAGGAAGCCGACCGTGCGCGACAACGCCCTGTTCGGCGAGCGGCGCGCCAGCGCAATGCCCAGCCCAACAATGGCCGCCAGCACCGAGCCGAGCAGCGTCGCCAGGATGGTGATCTTCACCCCCTGGATCAGTGTCGGCAGGATCTGCCGGACAAAATCCCAATCCCATTCCATTACGGAGCCCGATCCATCAGACGCGCACCCCGTCCAGCCCGCGTGCCATGCGGCGTTCCAGCGACCGCACGCCCCATGAGATGAGCAGCGCCAGCACGAAATAGATGACGAGAATGGTGCTGAACGGCACCAGCGTGTTGCCGGTTTGCGAGCGCACCACCTGCGCCTGGAAGGTCAGGTCGGCAAGCGAGATCAGCGAGACGACGGCGGTGGCCTTGAGCAATTCAATGGCGTTGTTGCCGAAGGTCGGCAGCATCACCAGCAAGGCCTGTGGCAGGATGATATGGCGCATGGCTTGCCAGCGGCCGAGGTTGAGCGCGGTGCAGGCCTCGTATTGTTCGCGGCCGATCGACTTGATGGCGCCGCGCACCACTTCCGCCGCATAGGCCCCGACATTCAGGCCCAGCGCCAGCACGCCGGCCTGCAGCGGCGTCAGCGAGATGCCGGCGAAAGGCAGCACGAAATAGGCCCAGAACAGCTGCACGAAAATCGAGGTGCCGCGGAAGAACTCGATATAGGCGGTGGCCAACGCGCGCAGCACAAAAAACCGCGACAGCCGCCCCAGCCCGGCAAGAAAGGCCATGACCAAGGCCAGCACCGATCCCATCAGCGTCAGCTCGACGGTGACAAGCGCTCCTTGCAATATCAGGCCGAAATAGCCGGACCACTGGGTCATTGGTCGAAAGGGCTCCGCATTGAATATTTGGCGAGGCGATCACTTCAGCGTCCTTCTCCCCGTTCACGGGGAGAAGATGCCGGCAGGCAGATGAGGGGCAGAGCCAATCTGTCAAAAGCTGGCGTCGCCCCTCATCCGGCCCTTCGGGCCACCTTCTCCCCGTGAACGGGGAGAAGGAAAACGCGCCTACTTCGCCGAGCAGAGCTTGTCGCGCGTCGTCGACATCGCCGCCGCCGCCGAGAAGCCGTAGGGTTCGATGATCTTGGCGAACTCGCCGGACTTCTTCAGCTTCGCCAGCTCGACATCATAGGCATCACGTAGCGCTTCGTCGCCCTTCTTGAAGGCCGCGCCATCGCAATAGACCGGCGCACCGACCACCGGCGCGATGACTTCGAGGTTCGGATCATTGGCTTTCTTGACCAGGTCGTTGATTGACAGCACGGGCAGCGAATAGGCATCGATGCGGCCGTCCTGCAGCATCTTCACGCCGCTCTGGCCGTCCGGTACGACAATGACGCGCTCACGCGGTACACCTGCGGTGAGCGCCAGCTTTTCCTCAGTGCCGCCACCCGGCGCGCCGATCGTCGCGCTCGTGTCCTTGGCGACATCCTCGTAGCTCTTGAAGCCCTTCGGATTGCCCTTCTTCACCAGCATCGCCTCGGCGTCGCACAGCACCGGCTCCGAATACACGACCGCAGCACAACGTTCCGGCTTCATGAACAGGCCGGCGGTGACGACGTCGAAACGGCCGGCCTGCAGGCCAGGGATCATGGCGCCATATTCCGAGATCGAGGCGACGATATCGTTGACGCCAAGGCGTTTGAAGATTTCCCGGGCAACGTCAGGCGCCGCACCCGAAACCTTGCCGTCGGCAGCGACCGCCGTATAGGGCGGCTCGTTGGCGATGGCGACGCGGGCAAAGCCTTGCGCCTTGAGCTCTTCGAGCTTGCTGTCATCGGCCGAGCCGGCCGTCGAGGCGGCCAGCACCGCCGTCAGCGCAATACCGGCGACGCCGGCCAAAATGGCAAATTTCTTCATTGTTCCCAACTCCTTGTTTGTCTGTCTTCTTGGCTTGCTTGAGGCGACGCTGCCTCGCATGGCAGTCAGACCCGATGTCCGGCCGCAATGATCTTCTTCAGGAAACCTTGCGTGCGCTCCTGTTTGGGATGGCGGAAAATCTCGTCGGGCTTGCCTTCCTCGACTATTCTGCCGCGATCGAAGAACAGCACCCGGTCGGCGAAGTCATGGGCGAAACCCATCTCGTGGGTGACCAGCAGCATGGTCATATCGGTCTCGGCGGCGAGCTTGCGCATGACGTTGAGCACCTCGTCGACGAGTTCCGGGTCGAGCGCCGAGGTGACCTCGTCGAACAGCATGATCTTCGGCGACAGCGCCAGCGCCCGGGCAATCGCGACGCGCTGCTTCTGGCCGCCGGACAGCTGCGCCGGCATCGCCTTGGCCTTGTCGACCATGCCGACCATGTCGAGCAGCTCCATCGCCCGCTTTTCGGCGGCGGCCCGCGGCATGGCTTTGGTCAGCATCGGTGCCAGCGTCACATTGTCGATGACGCATTTGTGCGGAAACAGATTGAACAGTTGGAAGACCATGCCGATCTTCTGGCGCATCTTTGCCAAATGCCGTTCATCCGCCGTCAGCAGCCGGCCGTTGCGCTCCATATGGTACAACTGCTCGCCGTCGACCTGGATGTGGCCGCTGTCAATGCGCTCGAGCGTCATCAGGATGCGCAGGATCGTCGTCTTGCCCGAACCCGACGGGCCGATCAGCGCCAGCTTCTCGCCGGGCACGACTTGCATCGAGAGGCCATCCAGCACCTTGAAGGTGCCGAAGCTTTTCGAAATGCCGTCGATCTTGATGATGGGCGCCGACAATGAATTTCCCGTGCTGGAGAAGCTGTGCCTTTAACGATGCGGATCGCGGCAAATCATGTCAATCAAGAAAATAATATCATGACAATATTTCGGACTCCGCACAATTCCCCGCCAATTGTTGCTTAGATCGCAAGCAGGAGATGCTCGGGATCGCCGAGCAGAAGCTTGGTGACAACGCCGAGACCGGCACGCAGTTCCCCCTCCGTGGTCGAGCCCAGCGAAATCCGCACGGCTGGATGCCAAGGCATCTGCGAAATGCGAAACGACGTGCCGGGCGCGATCGCCACGCCCTGCAGGCGGGCCTGGGAAACAAAGCCTTCCTCGCCGCGATCATCGGGCAGTTGCAGCCAGACATGCAGCCCGTCGCGATGAGCCCGATAGTCCACTCCGGCGAGCGCCTCGGCGGCGATGTCCAGACGCCGCCGCAAAGCCATCCGCTGCCATCGAACGAGTTCCATCGCGGTGCCGTCGGTCACCCATTTGGTGGCGATCTCGGCCACCAGCGGCGTCGCCATCCAGTTCGAGACGAGGTGGCGGTTGGCAACCGCGGCGACATAACGATCGGGTGCCGCGAGATAGCCGATGCGCAGGCCCGGCACCACGATCTTGGTGAAGGAGGTGACGTAGAGCGTGCGCTCGGGTGCAAACGCCGCGACCGGCGGCGGCCGGTCCTCGACCAGCGGGCCGAGGACGTCGTTTTCGATAATGGCGATGTCATGCCTGCGCGCAACGGCGGCAATCTGTTCGCGCCGGGCGGCGTCCATCAGCGTCGCCGTAGGGTTGATCACCGAGGGCTGCACGAACACCGCGCGGATGTCCGACAGCCGGCAGGCCTCGTCCAGCGCTTCCGGGATCAGCCCATTGTCGTCGATCGGCAAACCCTCGAGGTTGAAACCGAGATAACGCGCCAGCGGGATCAGTGTGTGATGGCCGATCGCCTCGGTGGCGACGGTCGAACCGGGCGGCGCCACGCTCATCAGCGCCACTGTCATCCCTGCGGTGGCGCCGTTGGTCAGGCTGATGTTCTGCGGCGACGCGTCGAGGCCGCAGAAGCGTAGCCACTCGACACCCACCGCGCGGTGGCGCGGGAACACCATGTTCGGCCTGAACGACAGCGCCGAGCTCGACGGCAGGTTTTCGGCCAGCCAGCCCAGCGCCTGCTTCAGCCGCTCCAGATGCATCGGTTCGCAGACCGGCTTCAGGATAGAGAGGTCGATGACCTCACCCAGCCGCTCCGGCAAATAGGGCGGCTCCGGCTCGCGGCGCTGCGTCTGCACGAAGCTGCCGCGGCCGACCTCGCCGGACACCAGCCCGCGGCGGATCAGCTCCTCATAGGCGCGGCTGACCGTCTGCACGGAAAGTTGGAGATCGTCGGCCAACTGCCGGTGTGTCGGCAACCGAGCGCCATTGGCCAGGCGCCCGTCATGGATGGCCCGCGCGAACTGGTCGGCGAGCGATTGGTAGGCCGGCCGCCGGATAAGAGCGGGATCTGGTCGCCATAATGTCATGACTTATTAGAGATCGAAATCAGTGCAATTGACAATCGAAATAATGCGCCATCATGGTGTCCGGCACTGGAAGTGGACGATCATGGCTGCAGCGAAACTCGATCCGATCGACCTGAAAATCCTCGACGCCATCCAGCGCGACGGGCGCATCACCAAGCTGGCGCTGGCCGAGAAGGTCGGCCTGTCGCCGACGCCGTGCTGGATGCGGCTGCGCAAGCTGGAAAAGGCCGGCATCGTCTCCGGCTATCACGCCAGGATCGCCATGCGTGCCATCGCGCCGGTCGCCACCGTGCTGATGGAGGTGACGCTGGCCAGCCACCGCCAGGCCGATTTCGACCGTTTCGAGCGCGTCGTCCGCGACATCCCCGAGATCGTCGCCTGCTGGTCTGTCGGTGGCGGCGTCGATTACCTGCTGAAGGTGATGGCCCGCGACATCGACGCCTATCAGCGGCTGGTTGACACTCTGCTCGAACGCGAGATCGGCATAGACCGCTATTTCACCTACATCGTCACCAAGACGGTGAAGGAGGAGAGTGTGCTGCCAGTGGCCGATCTGCTGCCCGCATCTTCCTGATACAGGAGAGATCGTCTGCCCGGGCGATGCAATAGAGACAATCTCTCTACGTGCAGGCACCGAAACAGCCTCTCTGTTTGCGCGGCAGAGATAGTCTTGCGGCATCACCCGAACCGGGAGCCCGATGATGTCCGCACATTTTGCCCGCTCGCAGCGCCATGAAGCGCTTGATCGCCTCGCCGACCGACGGCTGCTGCGCGAACTCGCCTATGTCGATGGCCACTGGACGGCAAGCGAGACCGCGGAGAGTTTCGAGGTGAGCGATCCGGCCACCGGATCCACCGTCGCCTTCGTTGCCGCGCTCGATGCCCGGCAGACCACATTGGCGATCGATGCGGCATCGCGCGCCTTTCCTGCCTGGCGCGCATTGCTGCCGCAGGAACGGTCCAAAATACTGCGAAAATGGTTCGATCTGATCATCGCCGCCAAAAATGACCTGGCGCTGCTGATGACGCTAGAACAAGGCAAGCCGCTGAAGGAATCGCTCGGCGAGATAGACTACGCCGCCTCTTTTGTCGAATGGTATGCCGAGGAGACCAAACGCCTCAACGCCGAAAGCGTCACCAGTCATCTGCCGGGCGCGGAGATGATGGTGCGGCGCGAGCCGCTCGGCGTCGTCGGCGTGGTCACGCCGTGGAATTTTCCAGCGGCCATGCTGACCCGCAAGGCGGCTGCCGCTCTTGCCGCCGGCTGTACCATCGCCGCGCACCCTTCCTCGGAAACGCCGCTGTCCGCACTGGCGCTGGCCGAGCTTGGCGAACGTGCCGGCCTGCCGGCTGGCGTGTTCAACGTCCTCACCGGCAAGGCTTCGACCATCGTTGGGCGGATGTGCGAAGACCCGCGCGTTCGCGCCATGAGCTTCACCGGCTCGACCGAGGTCGGCAGGTTGATCGCCGCGCAGAGTGCGCCGACGATGAAGCGTCTGGTGATGGAGCTCGGCGGTCATGCGCCGCTGATCGTCTTCGCCGACGCCGATTTCGACAAGGCTGTGGCCATCGCGGTCGACGCCAAATTCGCCACCTCCGGCCAGGACTGCCTCGCCGCCAACCGCATCTATGTCCAGCGTCCGCTATACGATCGGTTCTGCGCTGCTTTCGCCAAACGCGTCCAGGCATTGCGGGCCGGCAATGGCCTGGCTGACGACACCGAAATCGGACCCTTGATGCATGAACGCGCCGCCAAGAAGGTCGAGGAGCAGGTGGCCGATGCGCTCGCCAAAGGCGCGCGCTGCCTGACCGGCGGCAAGCGCCATCCGGCCGGGCCGCTGTTTTACCAGCCGACCGTGCTTGCCGACGTTGGAGACGACGCTTTGATCATGCGCGAGGAGACCTTCGGTCCGGTTGCGGCAGTGACGCCTTTCGACAGCGAGGACGAGGTCATCGCCCGCGCCAACGCCACCGAATACGGCCTGGTTGCCTATGTCGTGACTGAGAATGGCGGCAGGCAATTGCGCATGGGTCGCGCGCTCGACTATGGCATGGTCGCCATCAACCGCGTCAAGATCACCGGCGCGCCGATCCCCTTCGGCGGCGTCAAGCAGTCCGGCATCGGCCGCGAGGGCTCGCGTCACGGGCTCGAAGCCTTTACCGATCTCAAATATCTCTGCCTCGACGTTGCGTGAGCCGCGCCCGACACATTTTTCTCAGGAGTAAAAAAATGCTCGACCAGTCAAACGAACTCGCCGCCTGGGATCGCGATCACTTCTTCCATCCCTCGACCCATATGGGCACCCATGCGCGTGGCGAGAGCCCGACGCGTGTGATTGCCGGTGGCGAAGGCGTCACCATCTGGGACAATACCGGTAAGAAGAGCATCGACGCCTTCGCCGGGCTCTACTGCGTCAATGTCGGCTATGGCCGCCAGAAGATCGCCGACGCCATCGCCGCACAGGCCAAGAACCTCGCCTATTACCATGCCTATGTCGGCCACGGCACCGAGGCATCGATCACGCTTTCCAAGATGATCATCGACCGCGCGCCGCAAGGCATGTCGAGGGTCTATTTCGGGCTCTCCGGTTCCGACGCCAACGAAACCAACATCAAGCTGATCTGGTACTACAACAACGTGCTCGGCCGGCCCGAGAAGAAGAAGATCATCTCGCGCTGGCGCGGTTATCACGGCTCCGGCATCATGACCGGATCGCTGACCGGCCTCGACCTTTTCCACAACGCCTTCGACCTGCCGCGTGCGCCGGTCCTGCACACCGAGGCGCCCTACTATTTCCGCCGCGCCGACCGCTCGCTGAGCGAGGAGCAGTTTTCGCAATACTGCGCCGACAAGCTCGAGGAGATGATCCTGGCCGAAGGGCCGGAAACGGTCGCCGCCTTCATCGGCGAGCCGATCCTCGGCACCGGCGGCATCGTGCCGCCGCCGGCCGGCTACTGGGAGAAGATCCAGGCGGTGCTGAAGAAGTACGACGTGCTGCTGGTTGCCGACGAGGTCGTCACCGGCTTCGGCCGGCTGGGCACCATGTTCGGCTCCGACCATTACGGCATCAAGCCCGACCTGATTACCATCGCCAAAGGCCTGACCTCGGCCTATGCGCCGCTCTCCGGAGTCATCGTCTCCGACAAGGTCTGGCAGGTGCTGGTGCAGGGTTCCGACAAGCTCGGCTCGCTCGGCCATGGCTGGACCTATTCGGCGCATCCGATCTGCGTCGCCGCCGGCGTCGCCAACCTGGAACTGATCGACGAGATGGACCTGGTACGGAACGCCGGCGAGACCGGCGCCTATTTCCGCGCCGAGCTGACGAAAGCCGTCGGTGGCCACAAAAACGTCGGCGAGGTGCGCGGCGACGGCATGCTGGCGGCAATCGAGTTCGTCGCCGACAAGAACGATCGCGTGTTCTTCGATGCCTCGCAGAAGATCGGTCCGCAGATCGCGACCGCGCTTGCGGCAAGCGGCGTCATCGGCCGCGCCATGCCGCAGGGCGACATTCTCGGTTTTGCGCCGCCGCTCTGCCTGACGCGGGAAGAGGCAGACATCGTCGTCTCCAAGACGGCCGATGCGGTGAAGAGCGTGTTTGCCAACATCTGAAGAACCGACATGCCAACATCTGAAGAACCGACATGAATGCCATGACCAAGACCATCCCCGCCACCATGGCCGCCGTGCAGTTGATCGGGCACGGCGGACCGGAAAAGCTCGTCTACCGCACCGACGTCAAAGTACCCTCGCCCGCCCCGGGTGAGGTGCTGGTCAAGGTCACCGCTTGCGGTATGAACAACACCGATGTCTGGGTGCGACAGGGCGCGTATGGCACTGAGGAGGATGCCGCCGCTGTGTCGACCTGGCGTCGACAGGGCAATACGCTGACCTTCCCGCGCATCCAGGGCACCGACACGGTCGGCAACATCGTTGCCGTCGGCGACGGCGTGTCGCGGGCCCGCATCGGCGAGCGGGTGATGGTCGATTTCTCTATCTACAATCGCGACGACGATTCATTGGCCGACATCGACTATATGGGCCATGGCCGCGACGGCGGCTATGCCGAATACCAGACAGTGCCTGCCGAGAACGCCCATGTCGTCGACACCGATCTTAGCGATGTCGAGCTCGCCACTTTCTGCTGCGCCTATCTCACCGGCGAGCAGATGCTGGAACGCGCCGCGTTGAAAGCCGGCGAGCGTGTGCTGGTCACCGGCGCCTCGGGCGGCGTCGGCTCCGGCATCGTGCAGCTGGCGCGGGCGCGCGGCGCCATTCCCTATGCAATTGCCGGCAAGGGCAAGGAACAGGCCGTGCGTGACATCGGCGCCGAGGCGGTGATCACCCGTGGCGTTGCCGATCTGCCGGCCGCCGTTCGCGCGGCGACCGGGGGCCAGCCGATCGACGTCGTCGCCGATCTGGTCGGCGGCACGATCTTCAACGACCTCCTGCGCATCTTGAGGCCGGAAGGCCGCTATACCACGGCTGGTGCAATTGCCGGCCCCGTCGTGCAGCTAGATCTGCGCACCATGTATCTGAAACAGCTGCAACTGCATGGCTCGAGCCAGGGCACACGGGCGGATTTCCGCCGCATCGTGCGCTACATCGAGGAGAAGAAGATCCGGCCGCTGGTCGGCGGCGTCTACAAGCTGTCCGATTTCCATCGCGCCCAAGCCGATTTCATCGCCAAGGGTTTCGTTGGCAAGCTGGTCGTCGTGCCGGATGCGGTCGGCATCGCTAAATAGCGCGATCAGCTTGGCGATCGGACCTGCTTGACGGCAGCCTCGAGCGATCTTTCAAACGCGTCGATCACCTGGTCGACCTGCGGCTCGGTGATGATCAGCGGCGGGCAGAAAGCAAGCGCATCGCCCATATTGCGCGAGATGACGCCGTTCTGCTGCATGAAGCCGTTGACGAGCCCGCCCAGTTCACCGGTCTTCCCCCACGGCGCCTTGTTCGCCTTGTCGCCGACCAGTTCGACCGCCGCGATCAGGCCGATGCCGCGCACCTCGCCGACAAGCGGGTGCGAAGCGAGCGTGCGCAGCCGCTTCTGCATATGCGCGCCGACCGCACGCGCATTGCCGACAAGGTCGCGCTCCTCGATCAGCTTCAGGTTCTCGAGCGCGACCGCTGCCGCAACAGGATGGCCGCCGCCGGTGAAGCCGTGGCCGAAGGTGCCGATACGATTGCTTTCGTCGGCAATCGGCTGGAACACCTTGTCGTTGATCAGCAAGGCCGAGATCGGCAGATAGGACGAAGAGATCTGTTTCGACAGCACCATGATGTCGGGCCTGATGCCGAAGGTCTGCGAGCCGAACATCTCACCTGTCCTGCCGAAGCCGCAGATCACCTCGTCGGCGACCAGCAGGATGTCGTATCTCGACAGCACCGCCTGGATCTTTTCCCAGTAGCCGGAAGGCGGAACAATGACGCCGCCAGCACCCATGATCGGTTCGCCGAAGAAGGCGGCGATGGTTTCCGGTCCTTCGGCCAGGATCAGCTTTTCCAGCTCGTCGGCGAGCCCGCTCGAAAACTGCTCTTCGTTTTCACCCGGCAGCGCCTCGCGCCAATGGTGCGGTGTCGAGGTATGCAGCACATTGGCGATCGGCAGATCGAACGAGATGTGGTTGTTGGGCAGTCCGGTCAGGCTCGCCGAGGCAATGGTGACGCCGTGATAGCCCTTCTTGCGGCTGACGATCTTCTTGCGCGCCGGCTGGCCGAGCGCATTCGACCGGTACCAGATCATCTTCATGGCCGTATCGTTGGCCTCGGAGCCGGAATTGGTGAAATACGCCTTGCTCATCGGCACCGGCGCCATCTGCACCAGTCTCTCGGCAAGATCGATCAGCGGTGAATGCGATTTGGAGCCGAAGTCGTGATAGTAAGGCAGCTTCGACATTTGCCGTACCGCCGCATCGACCAGCCGCCTCTCCGAAAAACCGACCGCGACGCTCCAAAGCCCGGCCATCGCCTCGATATAGCGGTTGCCGGCGAGGTCCTCGACATAGATGCCGTCGCCCTTCTCGATGACGAGCGGCCCTGCCTCCTGATGCTTGCGGGCGTTGGTGTAGCCATGCATGTGAAAGCTTATGTCGCGGGCTTCGGGGGAGTTCGGTCGTGCGTCCATGATGGCTCCTGTGTGGGTCCGCATCGGCAGGCCCCGTGCATTATGCGGTTTGATGCATCTTTCTCGAACGATATAGTGTCAAGCGCTTTCGACAGGGCCAGCGGATGGATGGACGCATGCAGAACTTCGGCTTGACCTGATCGTGGACCAAATCGACTGCATTGTCGTCGGCGCCGGCGTCGTTGGCCTGGCGATCGCGCGAGAGATGGCGAAGCGCGGCATCGACACGCTGGTGCTGGAAGCCGAGAGCGCCATCGGCACCGGAACAAGTTCGCGCAATTCCGAGGTCATCCACGCCGGCCTCCACTATCCAGTTGGATCGCTGAAAGCCCGGTTCTGCGTGGCGGGCCGGGAAAAGCTCTATCGCTACTGCGACGAGCGTGCGATCCCGCATTTGCGCTGCGGCAAGCTCATCGTCGCCACAAATGCCGAACAGGAGCCGGTGCTCGCCTCGATCCGGGCCAATGCGCGCGCTTGCGGCGCCGGCGACTTGGCGCCCTTGAGCGAAGCCGAGGCACATGCGCTGGAGCCCAGCCTCAAGTGCACGGCGGCGCTGCTGTCGCCGGCCACCGGGATCGTCGACAGCCATGCCCTGATGCTTGCCTTGCTGGCTGATGCCGAGGAGCACGGGGCGGCACTCAGCCTCAACACCCGCGTCGCCGCCGGCCGCATCGAAGCGGGCCGCGTCGTGCTCGACACGGTGGACGCTACCGGCGGCGAGCGCTTCGAGATCGCTACCACACGCTTCGTAAATGCGACCGGGCTTAGCGCCGTAGCGCTTGCCCGCTCGCTTGAAGGGCTAGATCAGCAGTTCGTGCCAAAGCTCCATTACGCCAAAGGCAATTATTTTTCGGTGGCCGGCCGGGCGCCCTTCTCGCGGCTGATCTATCCAGTACCCGAACCAGGCGGACTCGGTGTTCATCTGACGCTCGATCTCGACGGCGTCACCCGCTTCGGGCCGGACGTCGAATGGACTGATCAACTCGACTATCGCGTCGATCCAGCTCGTGGCGAGCGCTTCTACAGCGAGATCCGCAAATACTGGCCGGACCTGGCCGATGGCAGCCTGCAGCCCGCCTATAGCGGCATCCGGCCAAAACTGTCCGGTCCCGGTGAGGCCAATGCCGACTTCGTCATCCAGGACGTGGCGGTGCATGGCGTGGACAGCCTGCTCAACCTGTTCGGCATCGAAAGCCCCGGCCTGACCTCCTGCCTGGCGATTGCCGATCATGTCGCGCAGCGCCTCGCGCCGAAGTTGTAGCGTGCGGCGCCCGCGCCACGATCTGAGGCGCAATGCGTGAACTTTCAGGCGCAAGTCGCCTAAGAGGCACATCGCGCACTTGCAGCCCGCTCCGCGCTCTGATTCCCTGCATTCTGGGCTGTTCTGATTCGCACTGCCCGGTTCAAAGTTTTCGCAGTGCGCCCGGGACAAGCTTCCAGCGACCACTCGGCGTATCCAGGGAGAACGGCAATGAACACCGCGACGAGGCCGGTAATCTCGGAGATGAGGCCCAAGATCACCGTCGTCGGGGTCGGCGGCGGCGGCGGCAACGCCGTCAACAACATGATCGCCGAAGGCCTGCAGGGCGCGGAATTCATCGTCGCCAACACCGATGCCCAGGCCCTTGCCATGTCGAAGGCAACGAGGCTGATCCAGTTGGGCGCTCATATCACCGAAGGTCTGGGCGCCGGGTCCCTGCCCGAGGTCGGCCGTGCCGCGGCCGTGGAATCCATCGACGAGATCATGGATCACCTTGCTGGAACGCATATGTGCTTCGTGACCGCCGGCATGGGAGGTGGAACCGGAACAGGTGCCGCGCCTGTTATAGCGCAGGCAGCGCGGGCAGCTGGAATACTGACCGTCGCCGTCGTCACCAAGCCATTCGTCTTCGAAGGCAGGCGCCGCATGCACGCTGCCGATGACGGCATCGAGCGCCTGCGCGAAAGCGCCGATACCGTCATCGTCATCCCCAACCAGAACCTGTTCAGGATCGCCGACGCCAGAACCACGTTCGCCGACGCATTCGCCATGGCCGACCGGGTTCTCTATGCAGGTGTCGGCTGCATCACCGATCTGATCGTCAAGGAAGGGCTGATCAATCTCGACTTCGCCGATGTGAAGTCGGTGATGCGCGACATGGGCCGCGCCATGATGGGAACCGGCGAGGCCGCCGGAGAAGGCCGTGCCAAGAAGGCGGCGGAAGCGGCAATCGCCAACCCGCTGCTCGACGAAGCTTCGATGATGGGCGCCAAGGGCGTCCTTGTCTCGATATCGGGCGGCATGGACATGACGCTGTTCGAGGTCGATGAAGCGGCTACCCGCATCCGCGAGGAGGTCGACAACGATGCCGACATCATCGTCGGCGCCATCTTCGACAAGGCACTCGCCGGAAAATTCAGGGTGTCGGTCGTCGCCACCGGCTTGCGGCGTGGCCTGGAGATTCCACTGCTGGCGGAACCGGAAGTTCGAATGAACTGAACGCGTATCGCGTGCGGCTCGCTCAGCCAATTGCCAGCCTCTCCTCACCAGGGCCGCGCGCCGTCGATGACTTCCATGGCGCGTGCAGCGAAATGGCCGGCCAGCGGTGCCACATCCGCCGCATCGGCCGCAACCGCGCTGCCGGCCAGCACGCGGTCGGCGATGCCGACGAAGATCACCGCAAAGCGGAACATGGCAAACACCAGATGGAACCGTTGCAGCGGCGCCGTCGGCACGGCGTGGGCGAAGTAATGATCGAGGAATTCGCGTTGTGTCGGAATCCCGAGCGCGGCCTGATCGAGGCCGAGGATGCCGCCATATTCGTCAGGCGAGGAATGCCGGGGCATCGAGCAGAAGCCGAGATCGGCAAGCGGATTGCCAAGCGCCGATAACTCCCAGTCGAGTATGCCGATCACTTCGGGCCGCTCGGGATGGAAGATGAGATTGCCGAAACGGAAGTCGCCATGCGCGATCGAGACGTGGCCGTGATCTGGCGGAAGATGTCGCGGCAGCCATTCGGCGACGGCTTCGAGCGCGGTGATGCGCTCGCTCGGCGATTCCCGCAACTGTCTGGTCCAGCGCGCGATCTGTCGCTCAAAATAGTTCCCGGGACGGCCATAATCGCCGAGCCCGACTTCTTCCGGCCGGACTGCGTGCAGCTTTGCCAGCGCCTCGGCCATGCCGAAATAGATGCCGCGCCGCTCGTCCGGCGCCAGTCCCGGCAACGAGCCATCGTGGAACACCCGGCCGTCAAGCCGCTGCATCAGATAGAACGGCGTGCCGAGCGGCTCGTCGCCGTCGTGAAAGAGCACCGGCCGTGGCACTGGCACCTCTGTCGCCGCTAGCGCTTCGATCACCCGATATTCGCGATCGACGGCATGAGCGCCGCGCAGGATCGGTCCCGGAGGTTTCTTGCGCAGCACCATGCGGCGGCCGCCATAGTCGACGAAATAGGTCGGATTGGATTGGCCGCCGACGATCCGCTCAAGCGACATCTGGCCATCGCCAAAATGCGCTCTCAGAAAATCCTCCAGGCGCGTTGGATCGAAATCCGTCCTCATTGCCGGCTCAGCCGTTCCCGCTGCGACCTGTGTCATCTTGCGTGCCCGCTTCGACATGCCAGCGCCAGAAGCCTGTACCTTCCTCGTTGAGGAAGCGATTGAGCACCATCTTGTGAACCTCGTCGGCGCCGTCGACCAGGCGAGCCTGGCGGGCATAGCGGTAGATCCATTCGAGCACAGTGTCCTTCGAATAGCCGCGGGCGCCGTTGATCTGGATCGCCACGTCGGCGGCGTCATGCAGCACATTGGCGACCTGGATCTTGGCCATGGAAACCTCCTTGCGGGCAAAGCCACCGCGATCGAGCTCCCAGGCCGCCTTCATCACCAGCAAGCGACCGATCTCGATGCGCATGGCAAGGTCGCCGAGCAACAGCTGGATACTCTCGCGGTCGGCCAAAAGCTGCCCGAAGCCGCTACGCTCGGCGGTATAAGCGCGCGCGATTTCGACGCAGCGCTTGGAAAGGCCGAGCCAGCGCATGCAATGGGTGAGCCGCGCTGGACCGAGCCGGACCTGGGTAACCCTGAGGCCGCTGCCTTCGCCGGCAAGCACGTCCTCGACCGGGATTTCAAGCCCGTCGAATTCCAGCTCGCAATGGCCGCCATGTTCTTCCGGTCCCATGATCTCGATGCGCCGCAGGATCCGCCAGCCCGGCTGGTCCTTGTGGAACAGCAAGGCCGAAAGGCCGTGACGCGGATCGTCCGAGGTGCGTGCGACAAGGATGAAATGGCTCGCCTCTTGCGCCCCGGTGATAAACCATTTGCGGCCGCTGACGACATATCTGTCGCCGCGCCGTTCGGCTCTGGTCAGGATCATCGACGGGTCGGAGCCGCCCCCCGGATGCGGTTCCGTCATTGCAAAAGCCGAGCGCACCTTGCCCTCGACGATCGGCTTCAGCCATCTTTGTTTCTGCTCCGGCGTTCCCAGCCGTTCCAGCACCATCATGTTGCCATCGTCGGGGGCCGCGGAATTGAATACGACCGGACCGAAGATCGAGCGGTTCATCTCTTCATAGCAGACGGCCATATCCACCTTTGAGAGGCCGGCCCCGCCGGTCTCGGGTTTCAGCTGCAGGCACCACAGGCCGGCTGCTTTCGCCTTGCCCCGCAGCGTTTCGAGCAGCGGCAGCGCAATATTGCCATGGCCGTCATAGGAAGCCTTGTCTGCCTCGAGCGGCAGGATCTCGCGCTCGACAAAGTCGGCGATCCAGCTGCGGAAGGCCTCGGTGCGGACGGAAATGTCGAAATTCATGGCGCTCACAAGGATGAAACGAAATGCCGCCATCGGCTCCGATGGTCGCGCCCGTAGTGTAACTGCCGTCGTTGAATGGGAGCAACAGCAGTGCGCCGGCCGTTCCTTGCGCATGTCTAAGCGCCGGTTCGATGTGGATCGATGCCGGCGTGCTGCCGATGCCGGTCGAATTCCAGGATCAAAAGAGTACTCAGGTTTCGTATGGCTAACGTCCGCGACAACGCTCAGATCAATTCGATGATAGCACAGCCATAGCCGTCCAGGGTCAGCACTCCGGAGACAGGCCTTTTGCCGTCGAGCAGGTTGCTGCCGGCGGGAACGCCGGTTACCGCAACCGGCGTGTCCTTGATGTTTTGCATGAACAGAAGCTGGCGTTCATCATTCTCGCGCATCGTCACCTCGACGCCGTCCGGCAGATCCGGAACCAGAGGCTCCACGTTCGCGTCGGCGAAAGTGCGGGTTGCGAGCTGAGCCGTCAGTTCCGGAGTCAGGTAGGTGCCGACATAGAGCACACGGCCCTTGCCGACGGCGCGGGAAGTGATTGCAGGCGCTCCCACCGCGTAGCGGTTCGACCAAACCCCGATAATTTCGACTTCCGGTTCGACTGCGAGGTTCTCATAGAAATAACCGGCATCGAACTCGTGGTTGCCGAAGGTATAACGACGGATGCGGCGGCTGGATTCGGCCGGTCTGTCGGGGGGAATGACGAGCCCGCCGGAGCGCGACATGGTGTTGAACAGGCCATTGGCCCCAGGTGCCGCCAGCCGCCCGAAATCCTCGACGCGAACACCGGTCAGCTTCGACAGCGACCGGCCCGGCGCTGTCTCGCGGATGACGTGGTTGTTTTCGTCGCGGGTTCCCGTGCGCGCGCCAACGATGACGGTACCGCCATTTTCGGCAAAGACTTGCAGCCGCTCGGTCCAGCTGTCCTTCCAGATCACCCAATGCGGCACGTAGAACACCTTGAGCTTCGACAGATCGTCTTCCGGGTGGATGAAGCCGCAGGCGATGCCGCGGTCATAGCAATACTGATGCAGCAAGGTTGCGTCGTCCTGCGGGCTTGGCAAGCCGATCGGGAAGGTTTTGTGGGCTTCCTGATTGTCGAAGTCCGAGCCGGCGATGCCGACATCCATCCGCACATGGGTGCCTAGGATCTTGTCTTTAAGCGCCATCATCTCGGTGGCGAACTGCCTCGCTTCGTCATAGCGGCGGCGAGCGACATCATCGTGATCGATGATGCCCATCCAGTATATCTCGGCGCCGAAATGCGCGGGACGCCAGCGGAAGAACATGATGCCATCGGCGCCACGCGCAACCGACGACATCGCCATGCGTCGCATTTCGCCCGGCTCCGGCGTCAGCGTGCAGAAGCCCGGCTGGGCGCCAAAACCCGACTGTTGTTCCGGCACTATGTAGTTGCCGGAAAATCCCCTGCAGATGTCGAGATGCAGTGCCTGGATCTTGGCGTGGCTGCCGAGGCGAAAGAACTCGTCATAGAGGAACGGGTAGATATCGTAGCCGACAAAGTCGAGATCGGTGGAGAACTGGCCTCGAAAATCGATATCGCGCAATCCGCCGAGATTGTGGAAGATGAACCAACCGGCATTCGTGGCTCTCAGGATCTCGACCTGGTCGTGCTGGAACCGTGCTGTCGAAAACGCGAGAAAACGGTGGTAGTCCTGGAGGTGACCGGGACCGGGAAAGGACGGGGAAAAATCCAGCGGGAAGACAATTTCCCTGAAATCGCCGTAAGCCGTCGCCCAGAAATCGCCACCCCAGGCGAAGTTCAGCCTGTCTATCGTCTTGTAGGTTTCCTGGAGATAAGCCTGGAATTCCTTCAATGCCGACGGCGAATAGGATTCCGGCATGCTGGTGTTGAGTTCGTTGTCGGTCTGCCAGCCTATGACATTTGCATTGTCGCGGTAGTGGTCCGCCATCGCCCTGGTAATCTTGCGGCTATAGTCGCGAAACACCGGGCTGCTGGTGTCGGCATACTGGCGCGAGCCGTGGCCCATCGACCGGCCATTTCCATCAAGCCGCAGGATTTCCGGATGCTTTGCGGTCAGCCAGCGCGGCGGGGTGGCGGTCGGCGTGCACAGGATCGTGTTGACGCCGCGACGCGCGAGGCCCTCGATTGCCCGGTCGAACAGGTCGAAATCGAAGGTGCCTTCACGCGGTTCGAAAATGTGCCAGGCGAATTCGCCGAGGCGGGCGACGTTGAAGCCGGCCTCGGCCATGCGCCTGGCGTCATTGTCCCAGTAACTCTCGTCCACATGCTCGGGGTAATGCGGCGCGCCGACCAGAAAGCGGTCGGTCTGGATCGTCCGCCAGACCGACAGGGCGCGGCCGTTTGAAGTCTTGTTCACGAAGGATACTCCTGCAGGTCAGTCGGTGATGGTGGGTTTACGGGCACTGATGGTCCGCTCATCGACAGAGGAAAAGAGATAGACGTCACGCGGCTCGACCTTTAAGCCGACGGTCGCGTCGGCAGAGACAGCGCTCGCATGGCCGATCTGGACGGTGACGTTGCCGCTGCCGCTTTCAGAACTGACGCATTGCAGCGGGCCGGCGTCGGCATAGAGGATGGTCTCGCGGCCGAGATGCTCGACCAGCCGCACCCGTCCTGCAAAACTCGCTGTCCCTTCCGCGGCCAGGCTGATGCTCTCCGGCCGAATCCCCATTGTCACCCTATCGCCGACCTGTACGGATGCCGCTTCCGTCAGTTCGACAGCCAAAGGAGAAAGACCGGCGGTCGACAGCGTGGCGGCGCCGCCGGAGACAGCGGCGACGGTCACTTCGAAAAAATTCATTCGGGGTGCGCCGAGGAAGCCCGCGACGAAGAGATTGGCCGGATTGCGGTAGAGTTCGAGCGGAGCGCCCACCTGCTCGACCGAGCCGCGATTGAGCACGACGATACGGCTCGCCATTGTCATCGCCTCGGTCTGGTCGTGCGTGACATAGACCATGGTGGCGCCGAGCCTGGCGTGCAGATCGGAAAGCTCGACGCGCATCTGCGTGCGCAGCGCTGCGTCAAGGTTGGATAGCGGTTCGTCGAACAGGAACACGTCGGGCGAGCGGGTTATGGCACGGCCAATCGCCACACGCTGACGCTGGCCGCCGGAAAGCTGTTTCGGCCGCTTGTCGAGCTGGTCGGTAATGCGAAGGATCTTGGCGGCTCGCAGCACGGCGGCATCGATCTCGGCCTTGGGGCGATGCGCCATGCGCAGGCCGAAACCCATGTTCTCGGCGACGGTCATATGCGGGTAAAGCGCATAAGACTGAAAAACCATGGCAATGCCGCGCTCACCCGGCTCGGTGGTGGTGACATCACGGTTGTTGATGAGAATTTCACCGGTCGAAACGGTTTCAAGCCCGGCAATGATCTTCAACAGCGTTGACTTGCCACAACCGGACGGCCCGACGGTGACAATGAACTCGCCCTGTTCGACGCTGAGATCAATGCCGCGCAGTGCATGATAGGTGCCATAATTCTTTTGTATCTGCCGGAGTTCAAGACTGGTCATGGAGCCCTGCTTGCAAAATCGGTTTCGAATCGGATGGGCGACGCCTTGAAGCCATGGTCGTTCATCCCTTGACCGCTCCCATGGTGAGGCCGGTGATGAAGTGCTTCTGCATAAGAAAGAACATGGCGACTGGTGGCAAAGCCACGACGATGGTTCCAGCCGAGATCAAGTTCCAGGCCGAGACCCATTCGCCGCGCAGATTGGCAAGGCCGGCGGTGACCGGTTTTACGGTATCGCTGATGGTGAGCACGACCGCCCAGAAATAATCGTTCCAGATGAAGGTGAAGAGCAGGATGGCAAGCGCCGCGAGAGCCGGCCGTACCAGTGGGACGACGACGTGTACCAATGTCTGAAACGGTGTCGCGCCCTCGGCCCTGGCTGCCTGAAACAGTTCTCCCGGCAAGGCGGCGATGAAGTTGCGCATGAACAGTGTTGCAAACCCGGTCTGGAAGGCGATGTGGAAGATGATCAGGGCCGACATCGTGTCGTAGAGGTTGAGCCGCACCATGAGATCGCGGACCGGGATCATCATGATCTGGTGCGGCAGGAAGTTTCCGCCGACGAACAGGGCGAAGACGAGCATGTTGCCGCGAAATCGGTAACGGGCGAGCACGAACCCGGCGAGCGTGCTCAAGATGAGAACGCCGATCACCGAGGGGATGGTGATCGTCAGGCTGTTGAGGAAGTAGCGGGCCATCGGCGTCTGGGTGAAGACTGCCGTGTAGTTGTCGACCAGGCCGAATTGGGTCGGCCAGCCCCACAGATTGCCGCCCATGACATCCTGCGTAGAGCGGAACGAGGTAAGAATGATGGCAAAGAGCGGCGCCAGCCAGACAATCAGGATGCCGACCACCAGCACGACATAGAGGCGACGCTGCCAAATAGCAGTTTCGGGAATCGGGCGGGGAAACATCAGCCGCCCCTTTCATCGGCGCGGATCATCCGCGTCAGGTACCAGGCGATGAAGACCGCCATGATCACGAACAGCACCGAGGCAATGGCCGCGCCATAGCCGAAGCGGTAGGAAAAGATGGACTGCTCGAACATCTGATAGGCAAGCACCTCGGACGAACCGAAGGGGCCGCCGCTGGTCATCACCGAGACCATGTCGAAGGAACGCAGTGCGCCGACGACGGTGACAGCGATGGCGATAAAGGTGACCTGTGTCAGTTGCGGCAACACGATGTGGCGCAGCATGTTCCAGCCCCTGGCGCCGTCGACCCGCCCGGCGCCGATCAGGTCCTCGCTGAGATTGTTGAGGCCGGCGAGATAGAGCACCATGCAGAAGGCGATCTGCGGCCACAACGCTGCGATCACGACGGCGAAGGTGACGAAGTTTTCATCCGACAGCACTGCCGGGGCGGTCGCGCCGAAGGTGCGGAAGATCAGGGCGAGAAGTCCGAATTCCGGCGTATAGACCCAGGTGAAGACAACGCCGACGGCAACCGAAGCCAGCACCAGCGGAATGAAGAACAGCGACTTGAGCAGGCGCATGCCGCGGATTTTCTGGCTGACGAGCAGCGCGATGGCGAGGCCGAGCGGCGGCGCCAGCATGAACATCAGCAGCCAGATCAGATTGTTCTTCAGCGAAACATAGAACTGCGGGTCGGCGAACAATTCGCGGTAGTTGCCAAGGCCGATCCAGACCATCGGGCTGAAGCCGTCCCATTCGTGCAGGCTGATCCATAGGCTCTCGACCGCAGAGGCCAGAATGACGACGGAAAACAGCACAGCAGCGGGCAGGATCAGAAGTGTCGGTGTCAGCCACCAGCGATGGCGGCGCCAAAGCTTCGTCATTTTGGGAGACCTCATTCACCGGAACGCATCGGGGAGCGGGCAAGACCCCGCTCCCCTCGGCTGGGAGGCGCTAGATCTTGAAGATCCGGCGACGGGTTCCCTCGAGTCGCTGAAGAATGGCATCCCGGCGCTCCGGCTTGGCCATGAATTCCTGGAAACCGACCAGACCCGCCTGGGCCATGTCGGGATCGGTGTCGCGGTCGTAATATTGCGACGTGCCGGCCACCGTCTTGAGGCTTTCCACAGCCGCGTTGACCAGCGGGTCCTTGCTGGCTGGAAGGTCGTTGCGCGGCGGAACGTTGCCGCCAGGTTCCAGATAGGGGCCGAAATTTTCCGGCTGGTAAAAGAAGGCGAGGAACTCGCGGGCACCCGCCTTGTTCTTGGCGTTGGCCGGGATGTGGACCGAATTGACCGAGAATTCTTCGTAGCGGTCGAGGGCGGCGTCAATCTTCGGGAAAGGCGCAAATGTCAGCTGCTCGAGATCCTGCTCAGGGAAAGTAGCCTTCACGAAGGCACCGAGGTTCATCATGCCGGCCTTCTTCTGGGCGAGGAAGGCGCCGGCCTCCTGCCAGCCGAACGAGGTTTGATCCGGCGTGAAGAAACCCTGCCTGATCAGCTCCTCCCAGTGGTCGAAAACAGGCTTCAGCGCCGGGTCGGTATAGGCCATCTTGCCGTTCATCAAGGCGAAGTGCTTGTCGAGACCATTGATGCGCAGGTTCATCTGATCGAACCATCCGGCCGCCGGCCAGAGTTCCTTGGTGCCGATGCTGACGGGGATTAGGCCGGCGGCCTTGGATTTCTGGCCGTAAGCGAGGAATTCGTCCCAGGTCGCCGGTACCGTAAGTCCGTGCTCGGCAAAGACGTCCTTGCGATAGAACATGCCCCACATCGTGCCGCCGGTCGGCAGTCCATACTGCCTGCCGTCGACCGTGACGGCACCGGTCGTAGCACCCAGCGCGTCCTTGTATTTTTCCTTCTCGAACATATCCGAAATGTCGTCGAACAGGCCGCGGTTGACGAAGGCACGCATGCGGTTTCCGGAGAACCAGAAGCAGACATCCGGCGCGCCGGCCACAAGGTAGTTGCGGATCGCGGTCTTGTGGGCTTCGTGATCCATGTTGTTGATCACAACTTTGGTGCCTGACTGCTTCTCGAAATCGGCCGCGATGCGCCGCAAAATCTGCAGGGCATCGGCATTGTTTTCATCTGAAATGATGGTGACTTCGCTCG
Organism: Mesorhizobium sp. M1163; assembly: GCF_040318415.1. Lineage (NCBI taxonomy): Bacteria > Pseudomonadati > Pseudomonadota > Alphaproteobacteria > Hyphomicrobiales > Phyllobacteriaceae > Mesorhizobium > Mesorhizobium sp. M1163. The sequence goes on from NZ_JAMYMF010000002.1 coordinate 131,579, forward strand.
ACTGGCTGAGTGCCGGCATTGGAAAGCCCGTGAGCACCGCGGCGGAAACGCCACCGGCTCCCTTAAGGAAATTGCGCCGCGTCGACGGCTTTTCGATCCACTTGAACGTCATTGTCACTCCTCCCTTGTTGTTAATTCTGCCCGGCATCGCGGCCGACGCGGTCGTCCCCCTCACCGGCGCTGTGCGAACCCGACAACGCATCTCCCGGGCAAGACAACATGCTTGCCCGCTCCTTCAGAGCGCGGTGGCTGCCGGTATGAACCGGATTATTTTCGTTAACCCCGGTTCGGGTGTTGAACAGCTGGGCAAACTTACGCATATGTTTGATCGAGAGGCAATAATTAATTTACAAAATTAAGGAATAAATCCGTGAAGCTCAAGGGTGACCCGAGCACGACCCGGGCGATGAACCGGAGACTGATCCTCAATCTCTTGCGGCAGGAGGGTCCGCGCAGCCGGGCCGACATAGCGTCCGTTACCGGCCTCAGTCCGGCGGCCGTCACCTTCGTCGTGGCGGACCTCATCGAGGATGGCCTGCTGATCGAGGGCAAGACAGTCGTGGGCTCGGCCGGGCGCCGCCCTATCCCGGTGGATATCAACTACGCAAACGGCCTCGCCATAGGTTTCAAGCTGATGGTCGGGTCGGTCGAATGCGTGGTCACCGATCTTGCGACCAATCCGCTGGGTTCCATGCGCGTCAAGCTCTCGGACAGCGATCCCGACCGTATTACAAAGGCGTTGGCCAAGGCGGTGCCGGAGCTGATTGCGATTGTCGATCGGCCCGGCGCCAAGCTTGCCGGGATCGGCGTTTCAATGCCTGGCGTTATAGACAACCAGAAGGCCGTGTGTATCCGCAGCAATCGCTATAACTGGGACAACGTTCCCCTTGGCCCGATGCTGGCCGAACGGGTGGACGTCCCCGTGTGGCTTGAGGACGACACCAATGCCTACGCCATTGCCCAGCAACTCTTCGGCCTCGGACGCCAGCACCGCAATATGGCGGTGCTGGCGATCGGCGTCGGGATCGGCTGTGCGCTCGTCTTCGAAGGCAAACTCTATCGCGGTGCGAACGGTGCTGCCGGCAAATTCGGTCACACCTCCTATGAGGAGAACGGCCGCCTTTGCGAGTGCGGAAAACGCGGCTGCCTGATGGCCTATTACGCCGAGCCGGCGATCCTGCGCACATGGCGCGAAGCCACCGGGCACGACGAAGCGGATTGCAAAGCGACCCTTATGGAAGCCTTGGCAGACCGCGAACCGCGAGCCGTCGCCATTCTCGAAGAAGCCGGACGTGGCATCGGCCGGCATCTCGCCAATCTTGTCAACATCACCGACCCGGAGGTCATTGTTGTCGGCGGTGAAGCGGTATCGTTTGGCGACGCGCTGTTTGGCCCGATGCGGGTGATGCTCGGGCAAAACACCTTTCGACAAGCACCGCCAATGCTGCTGGACTGGGAGGACAATTCCTGGGCAAGAGGGGCGGCTGCACTGGTGACGCAGAAGCTCTTCGATTTCGAGACATCGGCCGGCAACGCCGCGCCGCTTTCAAAGCGGGCTTTATGGTCGGCATAGGCGAGTGAAATAGACAGCCCTGCGCCTCAGGCCGCCCGAACGCTGCGCGCTCCGCGCGCCCAGGCCGGCAGCCAATCGCCATGCGCAACCAGCAAATCATCGACCAGCGACCATATCTGGTCGAGGTCGAGCTCAGCCGCCGTGTGCGGGTCCATCATCGCCGCGTGATAGATGTGCTCGCGGTTCTCGGTCATCAGCGCCTGGACCGTCAGCTCCTGGACGTTGATATTGGTGCGGATTAGCGCAGTAAGCTGCACCGGCAGGTCGCCGATGAAGGTGGGTTGAATGCCGGAGGCGTCGACGAGGCACGGCACCTCGGCCGCGCAATTATATGGCAATGACGTGATGCAGCCATTGTTGCGGACATTGCCGTAGATCACCGACGGCTCGCCGGTCCAGACCGAATTCATGATCGAGGACGCATATTCCTTCGACTGCTCCACTTCGATCTTGTCAGCCGAGCGATAGGCTTCCGCTTGCCCCTTCCAGCGTTCGATCTGCTCGATGCAGCGCTTCGGATACTCGTCGAGCGGGATACCGAATTTCTCGATCAGATCTTCGCGCCCGTCCTTGATGAAATAGGGCGTGTATTCCGCGAAATGTTCGGAGCTTTCAGTGACGAAGTAACCGAGACGCTTCAGCATCTCGTAGCGCACCTTGTTCGGGCAGCGCGGGTTCCACCCCGGCTTCGGCGCCCGCCCTTCGCTATAGGCGCGCAGCAGATCCGGATAGAGGTTGCGATAGGTGCCGTCCGGCTGGCGATGCTCGAACTTCAGGTAGAAGGCCATGTGATTGATGCCGGCCGAGCGATAGCGAATCTCCTCGTAGGGAATGTCGAGATCATGCGCCAGCTCCATTGCCGTGCCTTGCACCGAATGGCAGAGGCCGACCTGCTTGATGTCGGGGTATTTCTCCGCGATCGCCCAGGTGTTGATCGCCATCGGGTTGACATATTGCAGCATGATAGCCTGCGGGCAGACCGCGAGCATGTCTTCGCAGATCTTCCACAGATGCGGCACGGTTCTCAAGCCTCGCATGATGCCGCCGACGCCGAGCGTATCGGCGATGGTCTGGCGCAGCCCGTATTTCTTCGGAACTTCGAAGTCGGTGACCGTGCAGGGCTCGTAGCCGCCGATCTGGAAGGCGACGACGACGAAATCGGCGCCCGCCAGCGCCTTGCGCTGGTCCGAATAGGTTTCGGCTTTGGCCTTTACGCCAAGCGTCGAGATCAACTTGCCAACGACGATTGCACTTTCTTCAAGTCTTTGCGGATTGATGTCCATCAGTGCGATCGTCGCGCCGGATAAAGCCGGACGCTGCAATATGTCACCAACGATGTTCCTCATGAACACCGTCGAGCCAGCTCCGATGAAAGCGACCTTGGGATTTCTTGCCACAATAACCTCCGGCATAACAATCAGGCTACCTCGAAAGCGGCTTTGACCAGCCGTTCGGTGTAAGCGGTTTTGGGATGGGACAGGACTTCGTCGACAGGCCCCTCTTCGACGATCCGGCCGTGCTGCATGACGATGACGCGATGGCACAGCGCCCGCACGACTTTGAGATCGTGCGAGATGAAGATGTAGCTCAGGCCCCGTTCGCGCTGCAGCTTGCGCAGCAGTTCGATGATCTGCGCCTGGACCGAGAGATCCAGCGCCGATGTCGGCTCGTCGAGTACGATGAATTCCGGTTCGAGCGCGACGGCGCGGGCAATCGCAATACGCTGGCGCTGGCCGCCGGAAAACTCGTGCGGGAAGCGCGACAGGATATCGCCCGGCATGCCGGCGCTGATCAGTGCCTCGCGCACCCGCTCGATCCGATCGTTCCTCGTGGCGCCGATGCGGTTGACGACAAGCCCTTCCTCGATGATCTGGCCGATCGTCATGCGCGGGTTGAGCGCCGAGAACGGGTCCTGGAAGACGACCTGCATGCGCGACCGCAGCGGCCGCATCTGCGCCCGCGAACAGCCATGGATCGGCTGGCCATCGAAATAGATCTCGCCGCTGTCCGTGGTGTTGAGCCTGAGCAACGCCTCGCCGAACGTGGTCTTGCCCGATCCGGATTCGCCGACGAGGCCCAGCGTCTCGTGCCGCCGCAGGGTCAGGCTGAGGCTGTCGACGGCGACAAGTTCGCGCAGATCCGGCTTCATGAACGTGCCGTGCCGCAGCATGAAGGAGACGCGCACACCCTTGGCCTCAAGAATGACGTCGGCGCCTTCCGGCAACGGATTTGCCTGGCCGCGCGGCTCGGAGGCAAGCAGGTGGCCTGTGTAGGGATGCTGCGGATTGGCGAACAGCTTCTCCGTCACATTGTGCTCGCGCATCTCCCCATGCTGCATGACGTAGACATAGTCGGAGAACTGCCGCACCACGGTCAGGTCGTGTGTGATCAGGATCACCGCCATGCGCAGTTTCTTCTGCAGGTTGCGGATGAGATTGAGGATTTGCGCCTGAACCGTCACGTCGAGCGCCGTCGTCGGCTCATCGGCGATCAGCACGTCCGGATCGTTGGCCAGCGCCATGGCGATCATCACACGCTGGCGCTGACCGCCGGAAAGCTGGTGCGGATACTGCTTCAGCCGCGCCTGGGGCTCAGGAATTTGCACCTGCTGCAGCAGCTCGAGCGCCCTTGCCTCGGCCTGCCTGCGGCTCATCTTGCGATGCACCCGTATCGCCTCGACGATCTGGCTGCCGATCGTGTAGATCGGGTTGAGCGAACTCATCGGCTCCTGGAAGATCATCGAGATGCGGTCGCCGCGCAGTTTGCGCCGGGCACGCTCGGAAAATTTCAGGATGTTCGCCCCATTGTATTCGACGGTCGATTTCGGCGACACGACCGCACGCTTCGACAACAGTCCCATGACGGTGCGCGCCGTCACCGACTTGCCCGATCCGGACTCGCCGACAATGGCGATCGTCTCGCCGCGATAGAGCTGGAAGGAGATGTCCTTGACCGCTTCCACCATGCCGTGCTCGACCTTGAAATCGACGGCGATGTTGCGGGCATCGATGACCGGGTTTTCCGAACGTCCATCATGGTCGAGCCGGACAGGCGGTGCGAAAGATTTGACGAGCGCGTGTTGCATCATGTCACGTCAATAAGGATCGACTGCATCGCGCAGTCCGTCGCCAAGCGCGTTGAACGCGAAGACGGTGACAAGCACGAAGCCGACCGGCGAGAGGATCCAGGGATAGGTGCCAATGACCGAATAGGTGGCGGTGTCTTGCAGCATCAGCCCCCAGGAGATCAGTGGCGGCTTCACCGCGAAGCCGAGAAAACCGAGGAAGGATTCGAGCAGGACGACACTGGGGATCGCCAATGTGACGGCAACGATCACGTGGCTCATCACGTTTGGGAAAATGTGCTGCATGATGATGCGGCCATCCGTGGCGCCGACCGCCATCGCCGCACGGACGTAGTCGATTCGCGCCAGCGCCAGGGTCTTGCCGCGCACCTCGCGCGACATCTGCGCCCAGCCAAGCGCCGACATGACGACGATCACGAAGGCCAGGAAGACATTTGTCGGCGCCGTCACCGGAACCAGCGACGTTAGCGCCAGATAAAGCGGCAATTGCGGAAATGCGAGCACCAGTTCGACGAAGCGCTGGACCCAGACATCGAATGTGCCGCCGAAATAACCCGACACCATGCCGACCGTCGTGCCGATCACGGTGACGATGAAAACCACGGTCAATGCGATCATCAACGAGATGCGCGAACCGTAAATCGCACGAGCCAGCACATCGCGGCCGAATTTGTCGGTGCCAAGGAAGTGCACCGGCTGGCCGTCGGTCGAGCCGAAGAAGTGCCGGTTCGCGGGAAGCAGGCCGAGCAGTCTGTACTCCGCTCCCTTGACGAAGAAGCCGAGCAGCCGCGGATGGTCGTAGTCCGGCCCGACGACGGGTTGGAAGGTAACCGGCTCGAGGTCTTCCGAATCCGCCAGGGCATAGACGCGTGGCTGGAAGACGAAGTTGCCGTCCTTGTCATGGAAGCTCATCATCTGCGGCGGGGCGAAGCCGACATCGGTCACCTTGGGATCCATCGGTGCGAAGAAGTCGGCAAACACCGCCAGCAGCACCAGAAACGCGACCAGGATGAGCCCGGCCATGCCGGTCCAGGACCGTTTCAGGCGGCGCCAGACGAGTGCGATGTAGCTCTCATTGCCGCGCGGCTTGATCTTGGCCGGCTCCTCGGCAAGTGGCGGCAGCGAGGGCTCGAACACAAGCATCTCAGGACCCTGCATATTGGCGCACACGCGGATCGAGCATGACGAGCAGCATGTCGGCGATGATGTTGCCGACGATCAGCGTCGCCGACAGCACCATCATGAAGGTCGCCGTGACATAGACGTCGCCAACCGCCATCGAACCGACGATCGCCGGGCCGACGGTCGGCAGGGCAAAGATGATCGCAGTCTCGATCTCGCCGGTCAGCATATAGGGCAGCACCACGCCCTGATACATGACCAGCGGATGCAGCGCATTGGGCACCGCATGGCGCATCACGACCGCACCACCGCTGAGACCCTTGGCGCGAGCGGTTTCGACATATTGCGCGTTCAGCGTGTCGAGCAAATTGCCGCGCATCACCCGCATGTTGTAGGCGAGCCCGCCAAAGGTGGCGATGGCGACAACCGGCCAGACATGCCGGACGAGATCGACGAACTTCGCCCAGGACCACGGGGCCCCGCCAAATTGCGGCGAAAAGAAGCTGCCGATCTCGGACACATTGAACTGGAAGACCAGCAGGTAGACGATGATCAGGGCCATCAGGAAGCGCGGCACCGTCATGCCGAGGAAGGAAATCGCTGACAGCGTACTGTCGATCCAGCTGTACTGTCTGGTCGCCGCCCAGATGCCAAAGCCGATGCCCAGCACCGAAGCCAAGAGATGGCAGACAAGCGCAAGGAGCAGCGTGCGCGGCAGCCGCTCGCCCACCACGTCGGCGACGGGCTTGTTGTAATACAGGCTGTAGCCGAAGTCGCCGCGGGTGACGATGCCGGCGATCCAGTTCAGGTATTGGAGCGGAACCGGCTTATCGAGGCCATGCTCCACGCTATAAGCCTTCGCCTGCGCATCGGCCTCGGCAAAGGAGGCTCCACCCTGGTTGATGAGCTGCAAGCGGATGTAGTCGGCATAGTTGCCCGGCGGGGCCTGGATGATCGCGAAGGTAACCACGCTCAAAATGGCGAGAACCGGTAATGCGGATGCTATGCGCATAAGCAGAAATCGCAGCATCGGCCGTTTCTCTCCTCGCTCGGTTTCAGTTATCCCCTTGCCGCTGGCTTTGTCCCGGCCGCGCCAGCAGCGCGGCCGGGAATTTTCAAGTCAGGGGAGGAAACTCAGTTCGTCGGACCCTTGTCGCCGGGCTTTCCGGGAAGCTGTTCGGGGAACAGTTCATATTTCTGCTGCTTGTCGACAGCGACCCAGACCCTTTCACGAATGATCGAATCTTCGGCCCAGTTGAACATGAAGATCGGCGTTCCCTGCGGGATATTGGAGAAGCGGTTGTTGATGATCAGCGCGCCGGGATATTCGGTCAGCCCGACGGTATAGACGTGTTGCGTCGAGATCTTCTGGAACTGCTTCATTAGGCTGGCGCGCTCGTCGTTGTCCTGCGCCGAGACGAACTTGTTGACGATGTCGACGAGGTCCTTCTCGAACGGCATCAGATCGACCTGGCCGTTTTCCGGAGCGCGATGGTTCCAGCTTGTGCGTGGGCCGATCGGCGCCAGTTGCTCGGTGTTCTGTACGACCGAGGTGAGCTCCTCATCATTGCGCCTGACCATCCAATCGAAACGGCCAGAATACATGGACGCGTCGCGCTGGACGCCGTTCAACCCGTTCAGGACAACGCGAAGACCTAGCCTCTCCATCTGGCCGACGACGCCCTCCGCGAGGCTCTTGTCGGTGGTGTAGTCATTGTTGACGAGCATCACGATCTCGACATTCTTTCCGCCGGCGGTGCCGGCAGGAAAATTGACGAAGCCGTCGCCGTCGCTGTCCTTCAGGCCTGCCTTGGCGAGTTCCGCCTTGGCGCCTTCGAGATCGAAGGGGTAGTAGACCGTCGACTTCCGGTCGTAGAAGCTCGTACCCGAGGAGAAGCCGCCCGGATAGATGGCGGTGAACGGACCCTTGACCAGCGAGTCGCCGAGCGCCTTGCGGTCGAGCGCCATGGTAACGCCCTTGCGGAAATCCTCGTTGCGGTTCAGCTCGCGAACCGCCTGCCCACGCTCGTCGGGATTGCCCCAGCCGTTGGCGGAGAAGTTCATCCGCAGATTATAGCCGATCAGCCGCGGACCGAAGGCAAGCCGGGCCGGCGCGTCCTTTTGCGCCGCCCGCTTCAGCGAGGCGACGAAATTCTCCGGCTGCTCCAGATTGGAGATGTCGGCCGCCCCCGACACCGCCTGAACGTCGCGGTCGGCCCAGGTCGATAATTTGTAGTGCAGTTCATTGAGATACGGCAGTTGGTTGCCCTTCTCGTCGACCTTCCAATAGTACGGATTACGGCGCATGACGATGATGTCGTCGGGGCGGTATGCCACCGGCACCCAGGCACCCATCACGGGCATGTTCATATATTCCGGCGGGAACGCGTTCTTGAACTGCTCGTAAGTGTTCTTCGAGTATTTCGGATGCTGCGGCTTGAGGATGTGCGACGGTCCGGGGCAGAACTTGCCGTAAGCCATGGCGTAGAGGTGTTGCTTCGGAAAGGCGTCCTTGAAGGTCCACTCGACGGTGTAGTCGTCGATTTTCTTCAGCGTCGTGCCGACGCCGAAGGTCTCCTGCGTGGCGCCGTTCAGCGGCGAGACATTGGGGTCGATCACCTCGTCGTCCCAGTAGAACATCACATCGTCGGCGTTGAACGGAACGCCGTCCGACCATTTCGCGCCCTCGACCAGATGCATCGTCAGCGTGTGGCCGTCCTTCGACCAGCCCCAGCCCCTGGCGAGGTTCGGCAGCGGCTCGGTGTCCTTGGCTTCGACCTGGAAAAGCGGGGCCGTTCGCGTAAGGCATTCGGAGAGGCCGATGTCGATGCCGCCCCAGCCTTGCGTCTGCCCCGCGCCGTAGTTCCAGCCCTCCGGCCGGCCGCCGATGACATGGCGCATCGTGTCACCGTAGACGCCGACGCCGTCCGGCATGTTGCCGGTCTTGAAGACCAGCGGCTCCTTCGGGAGCCGGTCCTTGACCGGCGGCAGCTTGCCTGGCTTGACGTATTTGTCGGTGACCCAATCGGGTTCGTGGTATTCTGGAAGTGCCTTGAACTCCAGGATGGAGTCGCGCGCGACATATTTGATCTTTCCCTCGGCGGGAAATTGCGCGGGCACCGGCGGCACGGTCGGCTCGGATGCATATGCGCTCAGCGCCGAGGCCGAGACGCCAAGCGCCAGCCCTGCGAGAATGCCAATGTTTCGAAAATTCCTCATCGTCTCTCCTCCCTGTTGTTCAGGAGCGCGTTGACGCCGCTCCATTTCTCCTCGAACGCTATGCAGACGGTGCGGCGCCGAAATCCCTCCGAAACTTTACCGCAATCCGTCCCGATGAAATTCAGACGGCCTGCTTGAGAGCCGTTTTTTCCGCACGCAATTCCTCGATCGAACGGACGTCGCGCCGTGCCGCACCGGCCCATTCTCGGGTCTTGACCCTGGATTTCGAAAGCCGTTCCTTCGCGGCCGGCACCGCATCGGCATATTGCGGCAGCCAGCGGGCCTGGGCGACGACCATCTCGTCCACCATTTGCCAAACCTCTTCCGGGGTCGAAACCGCGCCGACCAGTGGGTCGTGCAGGACCGCGAGCTTCAGCAGGTCGATATCGCCGGAGATTGCCGCATGAACCGACATGCGCTGGACGTTGATCGAGGAAATGCAAGTGGCGGCGCAGCCCTCCGGCAGCGTGATGCCGGCCACCATGTTGATACCGAAGCGATCGACGAAGCCGGGCGACTCGACGATCGCATCCTGCGGCAGGTTGGCGATGATGCCATTGTTCTTGACGTTGAAATGGCCGCGATAAACGCGGTTCGTCTCCAGCGCCTCGAGAATATGGCTGGCATGCTCGTTGGAGCGCTTGGCAGGATCGATCGGCCTCGCGGCGGATTCCAGAAATTGCGGGAATTCGGTTTCGAACCAGTTGCGCGTTTCGGTCGAATAACGAAGGTAGCCGCCGGTCTCGCCGTGGATCCAGTCGGACATGTCGATCCAGCGGGTGATTTCGTCCGGCCGCTTGCGGTACCAGGGCAGGTATTCGGAAAGATGGCCGTTGCTTTCGGTCGAATAGACGCCGAATCGCTTCAGGACGTCGATGCGCAGCTTTTCCTGTTGCGAATAGACCGGATGCGCCTCGAAGGCGGCAACCAGCTCGTCCTTACCGATCTTGCGGCCGTTGAGACGCAGGTCGATGAACCAGGTCTGGTGATTGATGCCGGAGCAGATGTAATCGAGTTCGGTGCGCGACTTGGCGCCGAGCACTTCGGCGATCTGGTCGGCGCCGTGCTGGACGCCGTGGCAGAGGCCGACGGTATCGACCTTGCCATCTTCGATCGCCGCCCAGGTGTTCATGGCCATCGGGTTGGCGTAGTTCAGGAATTTCGCCCCAGGCTCGGCGACTTCAAGGATATCCTTGCAGAAATCGAGGATCACCGGAATGTTGCGCTGGCCGTAGAGGATGCCGCCGGCGCAAATCGTGTCGCCGACGCATTGGTCGATGCCATACTTCAGCGGAATGCGGATGTCGTCGGCATAGGCTTCGAGACCGCCGACGCGAACGCAGCTGATGACGTAGCGGGCACCCTCGAGGGCAGCACGGCGGTCGGTCGTTGCTGTAATCTTGGTCGGCAGCCTGTTGAATTCGACGACCCTGTCGAGGATCGACTTGATCATCTGGAGATTGCGCTCGCTGAGATCGGTCAGCGCGAATTCGACATCCCTGAATTCAGGAACGCACAAAATGTCGGTGAAGAGCTTCTTGGTGAAGCCGACGCTTCCCGCACCGATGATAGCGATCTTGAAACTCATCAGTCTCACCTCGACCTGATCGAATGTTAGGGCAAAGGCGGCGAAAACAGGCCTGGCCCGCCTGCCATGGCGTGCAGGCTGGACTCAGGCGCTTCCTCCCGTCCGCTCTTTGACCGCGGTTTCTTTTGCTTTTCTCGAGGGATTATGCGCCTAATTCAGCACGCGACCAGAGAAGGATTATGCTTTTAGGGGTAATTTTGTGCTGCGGAACTTGATCGACGCCGGGCCGGCGGGCAGGACGGTATCGCTGCCGCGCGGCCGCCAGCGCCTGCACACCATGCCGACAAGCACGGGCTATGAAGTGCGCGAGAACGAGGTCTACGACTGGGATGGGCGCAGGCGCGGCCAGACGCCGTTTACCGTGCTCCAGCACACGATCAGCGGCATCGGCCGATTGCGCTACGAGAACCGGAACTACCGTCTGCAAAGGGGCGATACGTTGCTGGTTCTCGTGCCGCACAACCACCGTTACTGGCTGGCCAGGGGCGAACGCTGGGAATTCTTCTGGATATCGATGAACGGCGAGGAGGCACTGCGCATTCACAAATCGATCCTTGCCGCCGTCGGTCCGGTGCTTCGGCTGAAGCCCTCGACGATCGATCATCTCGCGGATTGCAGCGTACGCCTGATCACAGGCGCGGTCTCGCCCGGAGCCGCCTCGGCTGTCGCCTATGAAGCCGCCATGGCGCTCTACGACGATGTCTTCGGCTCGCATGCCGTCACCGACGACAAGAGCGCCATGCAACCGGTCATCGATCACATCAAGGCCAATCTCGACAGGCCGCTCCGCGTTGCCGATCTCGCCGAGATCAGCGGCCTGAGCCGCGCGCATTTCTCGCGCTGCTTCGCCGAGAGTGAAGGTCTTCCGCCCGCCGAATTCGTGCTGCAGCAGCGACTGAAGCGCGCGGCGAAGTTGCTGACGAAGGCCGATTTCCTGCCGGTCAAGGAAGTCGCCATCATGTGCGGCTTCGAGGATGCCAATTATTTTTCGAAGGTCTTCCGCCGCCTCTACGGCATCAACCCGACGCAATTCCGCACCAACGGAATGTATGCCAGCCTGGGAACCGCCCGATAGATTCGCACCGCGCTTGGCGTCGGAATCGGGAACGCTTTTGCTTCCCCTTGGTTTAGGACAAGAGAGCCTGATCGCCGCTGCGACAACCCACTCTGAGCGGAGATCAGGCCACAGATGTCAGGGGAGTGATCGATGGACAATCCCGATCCGAACAACCCGAATCCACTGCCGGACAATCCCAATCCCGAGCCGGCCCGGCCGCCTGCCCCGCCGGAGACTCCGCCGGAAGAACCTCCAGGCGTACCCCCACCCTCGCCGGATCCAATTCCAACGCCGGACCAGGAGCCAATCGGGATTCCTCCTGGCACGCCTTCCGAAATTCCTTCGGAACCGACTTTTCCCGGGCCGACCGCCTGAAGGGCGGTCGGAGTGGAGGAAGGCAAGGGTGATTTGGCGGAGCGCTCGAAACGGGTCTTGCCATGGAACGTTTTGCGCTGGCGCTCATTCACCCTTCCATCACGGAATTCGGCGGCAGGGCCTGCAACCAACGGAGGTTAAAATGAAAGTTGGCAACTGCATGACAAAGGACGTCGAGATCGCCAGTCCGCAGCAAACCCTACGTGATGCGGCAGAAATGATGGGTCGCCTCGACGCCGGCGCGATGCCGGTGGGCGAGAACGACCGGCTCGTCGGCATGATAACCGATCGCGACATCGCAATCCGCGGCGTCGCCCAAGGCAAGACACCTGACGCCAAGGTACGGGAAGTGATGAGCACCGAGGTCAGGTATTGCTTCGACGACGAAGACGCGGAGGATGTTCTGCGCAACATGGCTGATCTGAAAGTGCGCCGGTTGCCGGTGCTTAATCGCGACAAGCGCCTGGTCGGCATCGTTTCGCTGGGCGACCTCGCCACCAACAGCGAGACGGCGACAGCCGGTGAAGCGCTAAGCGGCATCTCGCAACCCGGCGGCGAGCATTCGCAAACGATACACTGACGGCGCACCGTCGACCGGCCTTGCCACGACCGAACCGCCGGCCGGATAGACGCCAGCCTGCCGGTGAAACTGTTCAGAGGCGAACTGGACCGCAAACCGACGAGGAGCAAGCCATGATTACCATGAAGGCCGTCCGTATCCACGATTTTGGTGGACCGGAGGCTCTTTCGCTGGACGCGGTTCCGTTGCCTCAGCCGCATGACGACGAGGTCACGCTCAAGGTCTACGCGGCAAGCGTCAATCCCGTCGACTACAAGGTTCGCGAGGGCTCTTCGGGCGCGGATCTGCCCGTCACGCTCGGCCGTGACGTATCCGGCGTGGTGGAATTGTGCGGCACGCGGGCCCATACGCTGAAGAAGGGCGATCCGCTATATGCCATGCTCGGCAACGACCGCGGCGGCAACGCCGAATATGTCGTCGTCAAGGCAACGGAGGCGGCGGCGAAGCCGCAACGCTTAAACCACGCCGAAGCCGCCGCCGTGCCGCTTGCGGGCCTTACCGCGTGGCAAGGCCTTTTCGATCACGGCGGCCTCAAATCCGGGCAGCGGGTCCTCATCCATGGTGGCGCCGGCGGCGTCGGTCATCTGGCGGTGCAGTTTGCAAAGGTTGCGGGCGCCTTCGTCGCGACGACCGTTTCCGCGCAGGATTTCAATTTCGTCCGCGCGCTTGGCGCCGACCAGGCGGTCGACTACAAGAACCAGCGCTTCGAGGAGGTTGTCGAGGACGTCAACCTCGTCTTCGACCTAGTAGCAGGTGAAACACAGGACCGCTCGTGGGACGTGCTCAAACCCGGCGGCACGCTCGTCTCAACGCTTTCCGAACCGTCGGCGGAAAAGGCCCGCCAGCATCGGGCTCGCGGCGTCTCCTATCTGACCAAGCCGAACGCAGCACAGCTTGCCGAAATCAGCCGCCTCATCGACGCCGGGAAGGTCAGGCCGTTCGTGCAGGCAATCTATCCTCTCGAGGACGTCGCCAAAGCCGAGGAACGGCTCGAGAAGCAGCATACGCGCGGCAAGATCGTGCTTCAGGTAGCCGCCTAGCGGACGCAGGCCGTTTCTCCTGTTCAGAAGCCCGGCGGCCGAGAGTTTGACACAGGACGGCGCGCCGGGCCTGGCCGGCTTAGACAGGCGCCGGCCGAAGCAGCATGCGTCGGGTTTGCCGGAATACGCAAATCAAACAAATCAGGGAGATGCAACGGAATGTGAGGCACCTCGCGACGGCACCGGCGCACGGCCCGCTGTCAGTGAAATGCGAAGCGAAGGGGCGCAGCGTTTACCGACAGGCGGGTTAGGTTCCTACGGCCCGCAAGCCGCAAAAAACCGCTTCAATCTGTCGGACAGCGGCGATAGGCTCGAACCATGTCTCAATCTGCCAATCCGATCTCCATTGCCCGTCGCGATCAGATGTTTCCCGCGCTGGCTGAACCTGACCTGGACCGCATGGGCCGTTTCGGCGAAGCCGTGTCCTATGCTGCAGGCGAACAGATCGTCAAAGCCGGTGAGCTGGCGCCCGGTCTGATCGTGGTCCTGTCCGGCAAAGTGGATATAATCCAGGGCGGCAGCTTCGGCCGGCGCGAAACGATCGTCACGCACGGTGCGGGCAATTTCGTCGGCGAGCTGGCGCAGCTTTCAGCCCGGCCCTCACTGGTGGATGTGGAGGCGGTCGAGCCGGTCGAGGCGCTCGTCATCGCCTCGCAAAGGCTGCGGGACCTGATGGTACAGGAAGCAAACCTCGGCGAGCGCATCATGCGGGCGCTGATCCTGCGCCGTGTCGGCCTGCTCGAGAGCGGCACAGCCGGACCGATCATTGTCGGACCGGTCGACAGCGGTGACGTATTGCGGCTGCAAGGTTTCCTAGCCCGCAGCGGTCAGCCGCATCGGGTTCTCGATTCCGCTACCGATCCCTGCGCCAAGACGCTGATCGAACGCTTCCATGTCGATATCCACCATTTGCCGATCGTGCTCTGCCCGAACGGCAAGCTGCTGCTCAATCCCGGAGAGAACGAGCTCGCCCGCTGCATCGGCCTGGTGAGGCCGATCGACGCCGACAAGCTGTACGACGTGGCCATTGTCGGCGCCGGACCAGCCGGCCTCGCGGCGGCCGTCTATGCGGCTTCCGAAGGGCTGTCGACGATCGTGCTCGATTGCCGTGCCTTTGGTGGACAGGCGGGCGCCTCCTCGCGCATCGAGAACTATCTCGGCTTCCCGACCGGCATTTCGGGAATGGCGCTGATGGCGCGCGCTTACAATCAGGCGCAGAAATTCGGCGTCGAAATGGTGATACCGGACGAGGCGAAGCGGCTGGGCAGTGCAAGCGACACGCCGGGCGCCCATTACACGCTCGCCGTCGGCGGCGGGGAGACCGTGCGGGCACGGTCGGTGGTGATCGCCAGCGGAGCGCGCTATCGCCGCCTTGATATGGCAAACCTGGCGCAATTCGAGGGAACCTCCGTGCACTATTGGGCTTCGCCGATCGAAGCCCGGCTTTGCGCCGGGCAAGAGGTGGCCCTGGTCGGCGCCGGCAATTCGGCTGGCCAGGCTGCTGTTTATCTGGCGGCGCATGTGAAGAAGGTATGGCTGCTGGCGCGCGGCAGCAGCCTGGATGCGAGCATGTCGCGCTATCTGGTGGAGCGCGTCAGGGCACAGCCGAACATCGAGGTGCTGGCTGAGACGCAGATCACGGCGCTGGAAGGCGACGACGGCAATCTTGGCAATGTACGCTGGCGCAACCGCGACACGGAGACAGCACGTCCGATCCACCATCTCTTCCTGTTCATCGGCGCCGATCCGAACACCGATTGGCTGGCGCAATGCGGCTTGGCGTTGGACGCGAAGGGCTTCGTGCGCACTGGGCCGGACATTGGCCAAGCGGGTGCGCTGGAGACGAACCGCAGCGGCGTGTTCGCCATCGGCGACGTGCGCGCTGGCTCGATCAAGCGCGTCGCCGCTGCCGTCGGTGAAGGTGCCCAGGTGGTTGCGGCGCTGCATGCATATCTCGCGCAAGGCGGCAGTCTCGCCGTGGCGCCTCAACTGGCCAGGAGCGCATGATGGCGGACGAATGCAGGCATGCCGGGGACATTCGCGACGTGACGCCGAGCGCGCTCGGCTGCGAGGAATGCCTGAAGAGCGGTTCGCAGTGGGTGCATCTGCGGCTCTGCCGCACATGCGGCCATGTCGGCTGCTGCGACGACTCGCCCAACCGTCATGCCACCAAGCATTTTCGGGCAACCGGCCATCCCGTCATCGAAGGCTACGATCCGCCGGAAGGCTGGGGATGGTGCTACATCGACGATATCTTCCTCGACCTCGGCGACCGCACCACGCCGCAAAACGGTCCAATACCGCGCTTCATTTGAGCTTTTTTGCCAGCGTCCCGCTAGTCCAAGGCTGCTTCGGCTTGGGCGGGGATATCGCGCCCCTCTGGTGGTGCCAATGAACGCTCGCGCATGTGCCTGACGGTCTGAAGGACACGATCGGCAAGGGATGCAAGCGCGCCCTGTGCCGTGCGCGTTCCGATGACGGATTCCAGCGTAACCGCCTGCGTTGAGAATTTGTGTTTGAACGACTCTGCACCACAGAGGAAATCGACCACGCTCAAGCCGTGATCGATCGACCACTGTACGTAATCCATCAACAGGATCACACCCGGCGACGCCCGGCCGAAATCCGGATCGAAAGTCGTTACGAAGGCCATCATCACGTCGTGCTGGACGAAGTTGATCGACACCGCGACCATTATGCCATTGCATTCCAGGACGAAGATATGCAGCACGCCGGCGTGCGCCAGCGCGTCGACGAGCGCGGCGAGTACCGGCACGCCCTCTTCGAACAGGTCGGACTCACGCATGCGCTCGGTCAGCCATTTCCGCTTCAAGGCCGCGAGGCGCTCCAGTACCGGTTGCAGCGGCTCGTCGGGGGCAAGCAGGCGAAATCTCACCTCTCCGGTTTCTTCCAGCACTTTGATGCCGCGCCGATAGTTCTGGCGCGTCTTTTTCGACTGATCCGCGAACCATGCCGCTCCGCTTTCCCATTGTCCGGCAACGCGATAGCTGACTTCCGTTCGGTGAAACGGACGAAGCCTGATGCCGCAGGAAGCTCCCGGCGTGAAAATTTTGCGGGCCGCCGCATCCGGCGAGAGACGACTGATCAAGGCAAGATCGAAGCCGCCTGCATCGCAGAGTTGGCTCCATAGCTCCTGCAACGCCGACAACGAGCATTCCGGAGCAACGAGAATATCCCCATAGTCGGTATAGCTGCCGGCCGCCCATTCGAGAAACCGCAGCCCCCTGCGCCTGCCGATCGCCAGCGGAACGACAGCAACGAGTCTCTCGCCCTTCCAGACCAGGCCGATCCGCAACGCGCGCTGGTCACGGCGTTGTACGGTACTCCACCATGCCAAAATCCAGGCATGGCTTTGAAAGATCAGCCCGTCGGTACGATGCCAAAGCTCCATCCAAGCGGCTTCGACCGCAGCCAGGCGATCCGCCGAACGGACGATTTCCAGGCGCTCCGCGCCTAGGACGTCGATGGAAACAGCGGTGTTCATGAAGGAGAACTGTCCTGTGGCTGCGCGACCACATTGGGCCGTCTGTGAAACAGTCGCATGACATGCCTTGCCATCTTCTTGAGCGGCAGGATGTAGAGCCCAAAGAGCGACTGGTAATCGCGCACATCGCGATCGACCAGGCCAAATTTCAGGTCTTCATCCGGCTCCGGGACAAATTGCGTCCCGAACAGACGATCCCAGAACGAAAAAAGCAGGCCGAAATTCTTATCGTAGTGACGCGGGTCGATGCTGTGATGCACCTGGTGCCAGTGCGGACACAGGATGATGTTGTTCAACGAGCCGAACGATATCTTGAGATGCGTATGGCGAACAAAGTCCATCATCAGGATGTTGCGGATGACGTAGACGTTGATGCCGAAGATAGCGATCTCTACCGGATCGAGTGCAATGAGGCTCCAGATGCCGAAGCAGATGCCCGGGATGACGCCATCCCACATACGGTTCATCAGATCGTCCAGCGGATGAACCCGGTCCTTGGTGATCCCCACCATCACCTCGGCCGAATGATGCACCTTGTGCAATTCCCACAGGAACGGAAAGCGGTGCTGGGCGACGTGGTAGAGGTAGTAGGAAATATCATAGGCGACCAGCATGGTTGCGGTGAAGATGACGATCGTCATCGGTCCCGCCGGGCCGCCGAGAAGCGGCGCGTGGATGTTAAGGAGCCAGCCGATTGCCTCGCGTGTGCCGTAGCCCACCGCGACGACGAAGGTGACGCCGGCAGGAATGAGCAGGAAAGGCATCATCGCCCGTTTCGTGATCCAGAACAGGGCGTCGGCTCGCGCCGACGGGTGCAGGATGACTTCCGCCGGGAAGGCGAAGTCGAAAAAGTCCCTGAGGGACTTATGTTCGGCAGTTCGCCAGTAGGCGATCACCGCGCTGCCCAGTGCGGTGAGGAGAAGCAGGCCGAGCGTGGTCAGATTGACGTTCGAAAGCTTTTCCACAATCGCTCTGGCAAATTCGGAAAACATCGTTGCAGCGGCTCCTGGGGCGAATTGCAAAGCACGAAATCCCCGCCAAACCCGCTACGCCGCCTGCAACCAGTGGCTGTTGCGGGCGCAGCGGGCAAAGCAGGCTGGATGGTGCGAGACTAGCAGATCAACAGTAACGAAACCGCTAAATGTCCAAACGTAATTAATGTCGAATACGGCTGGAACTCGCCCGGCAACTCTACGTTGGCGCCGGTTTTTGCCGCTGCGGCGGGTGAATTGGAGCAAGATGGATATGGATTCCGGCTTCGCCCACTTCACCGTGCCAGGCGAGGCGTTCGGCTTGCTGCCTGGTACCAAAACGCAGTGAAACCCAACCGCCCTGCCCCGGCATGTCACCGCCGGCGCGGATGTCGAGCGCGGCATCAGGAAAGCGGATGGCCAATAGCGCCTCGTCGCCGCGCAACACCGTGACCGTGTTTTCATGCCGGTCGGTATGGAGGCCGGCGGCCAGTTGGAAGACGGTCTCGGACTGATGCTTGC
This sequence comes from Mesorhizobium sp. M1163, assembly GCF_040318415.1. Lineage (NCBI taxonomy): Bacteria > Pseudomonadati > Pseudomonadota > Alphaproteobacteria > Hyphomicrobiales > Phyllobacteriaceae > Mesorhizobium > Mesorhizobium sp. M1163. Next base: position 150,216 of record NZ_JAMYMF010000002.1, read on the forward strand.
CGCCGAGCAGTTGGTCGGTGATGAGGATGCCATCGGCCTGGCGCGCCAAAGTGCGCTGATGCATGACGCCGAAGCGGCTTCTATACCCGTCGTGCCGGCCACACAGCCTCCAGTGCGTTCCAGGCTCGCTGTCCACCAGCGTCGCAACTGCCTTGTGCGACCAGTTGAAATTCCCAGCGATGGTGCTTTGGTTTTTACCCTCGATGTTCAGCGTGTTGTGCGCCGGCGTGGAGCGGAACCAGTCGCGCCATGCGCCTCCCGACCCGTAGAGCCAGGTGCCTGGATCGACCAGCACCGGCTCACCGTCGATGCACAGGGTGAGCGACAGCGCGTCGGCATGGCCGTGCGCCGCTATCGAGAGATAGCCGAGCGGTCCATGATCGAACGTCAGTTCGACATCGCGGCCATTCATTGCTCCGCGCCAGACGGAGAGCCCACCTCGCGCGAATGTCTGCAAGCCATGCACCGCCGGTGCCGGGCCCGACGGCGCACCAAAGAAAAGCGAACGAAAGTCGTCGGGCCCCGGCACGTTGCCCGGCGTCCCCAGCAAGCCTTGGATGGCGGCCGCGACGGATCGGATATAGTTCGGCTCGTCCCCCAGCTTCAGCACGCGGCCCTCATCGTCGTCGCCGAAGCGGGCGGCTTTCAGTGGCAGCCAGCCGACGAAATTGGCGAAGGCACCCAGACGCGCTTCGACAGCGGGGGGAAACGGCGTTCCCGCCTGGCGTGCCGCGGCGGCGCACAGCAAGATGAGTTCGGCGCTGAAGGCTGCGTAGGTCGGCGTTTGCTCGGCACCGGCGCCGTCGGCGAGTATCTGCTTGTGCGTCTCATTCAGGAGGGCGCCGTGGGCGATTTCGGATTCGGCCCCGAGCGCCAGGCCGACCAGATATTCGCCAGCCAATTCTGCGACGAGATGGTTGTTGGCGGAGGAATATCGCGATGGAAACCGCGGCAGCCAATAGGCGCTTGCCGCGAGTATCTCACCGGCTTTCCGCAGGGTCGCCGGGTCAAGCCGGTCGCCAACGAGGTCCAGGGTGACGATCAGGCTGATGGCTCGCAGCGCTACCTCGATGCCGGACGCCCAGCCAATGCCTCGGAACGGCGGATTGGCGGAATGCCAACTGCCGATTGCCACCTCGATGCCCCTCCGGGACCGATTGTCCTCGCTGAGGAGCAGGTGTGCAGCCAGTGGCGGCAATTGCTGCAGCCGGTTGATTTCCCAGACATATTTTATATCGCCAAGGTGGCCGCCATGGCGAAAATCGATGTCGAAAGTATGAGCCTCGGAGCCAGGCCAAAGCCTGCCGGTCACCGGATCAAGACGCCAAAGCTCAGCAGGAAACAAAACATCGGGCTCGCGCTTTGGCCATGTCCGCCCGAGTGCCGAAAACCGGCCCTGAAGCGTCTCTTGCGCGGCCGCCGCTATGGCTTGCCGTTGAGCGTCGGTCGCTGCCAGCACAGCGTGGCGAAATCCCGGCAGCACCGGGTGCAACTGCGGCGATGGATAGCGCTCCCACCCATCATCACGGCGGCGCGACGCGATCCTTCGACGTTGCTCGCTCAGCCGGTGCAACACCTCGGCCGGTCCCATGCTGCGCAATCGGTTGATGTACCAGCCGATTCTCATGCACGCCCCGTCAACGTTTCGGTCCTTGTATACCATGCCGTCGAAAAGCTGCGCGCCGGCAATCTTCTTTCCCGTTCGTTGCGGTTAATATCTCCGGCGACCATGCGGAGAGAGCGATGAGAAAAGCGGTGTTTGTTGTTGCCTGGGTGCTCGCCTTGGTTATGGCGGCCGAGGCAGCGCCCATCCCTCTCAAGCGCGGCGTTGGCGTGCATGAGTGGCTCAACTGGTCGCCGGTGGAGAAAGACGGAACCTACGTTTGGCCGCCCTATCGCAGCGAAAAGGAGTGGCTTGCGGGAAGCAGGCCGTTCACCGATTGGCCGGCCGGGGAGGTGTTTGCCCACATCCGATCGATGGGCTTCGACTTCGTCCGGCTGAGCGTCGATCCCGGCCCTCTGCTTGCCAGCGAGGGCGCCAGGCGGCAGCAGGCGCTGGACATACTTGCCGCCGCCGTCGAGCGGATCACGTCGACCGGCCTCAAGGTGGTTTTCGACCTGCATGGCGTCACTCAGGTTCCGGACTACAGCATGGAGATGATCTACGGCGGCGCCGACAGCGAGGGCGTCGCCGGCTACCGCCAGATGGTTGTGGCGGTCGCCGCCATGCTGGTCAAGATAGGCACCGACAAAGTCGCCCTCGAACCTTACAACGAGCCAGCATATTACCCTTGCGATCCAAGCGGCAGCGATGACTGGCAGCGGATCATGGCGGGGACCGTCCACGACATTCGAGCGGTCAGCAGCGAACTCACCATCGTTGCGACGGGCGCCTGCGGCGGCAGCATTGCCGGACTGGTCAACCTCAGCCCCGGCTTTGATGACCCAAACCTCTATTACAGCTTCCATATGTATGAGCCGCACAGCTTCACCCACCAGCGGCCCGACGACACAAACAGCTTTGTTTCGGGACTTCCCTGGCCTGCCGACAGCAGTACACCCGAAGTGGTGACCGAAACCCTTAGGGCGCGGATGGAAGCTGCCGGCTTGAGCAGGGTCGAGCAGATGATGAACATGGCCACCGCGCGCGAAGCAGTAGCGAAATATTTCGAGCAGAACTGGGGGCAGAGCCAACTCGAGACGAGCTTTCGTCAGGCCGTCGACTGGGCTGAAGGCCATGGCATTCCAAGCCGGCGGCTCTTCATGGGCGAATTCGGCGCTATCCTCATGTCAGCGGACGGCCGCATGGGCGCCTTCGAGGCCGACCGTTCGCGCTATCTCAAGGCGGTGCGCCGAGAGGCCGAACGCTTCGCGATCCCATGGTCTGTCTGGGAGTTCTCCAATCGCTATGGGATGAGCCTCATCCGGCCCGATGGCCCCCCGGTGCCCGACCCGGAGATGCTGCAGGCACTGGGCCTGCCCTAATTGCCGTCAGTTCTCGTCGCGGATGAGCAGCCGTCAACTTCGATCCTCTCAACGCCAGGTTGGATCGAGAACGGCCTGTGGCAGTTTTTCCCTCGCGGCTCGATCTGTTAGCCACGAAGTGTTTAATACATTTGTTGTACTGGAGTGAGGAATACGCGCGCCTAGGGGGAACAATGTGTGGAATTGCCGGGTGGATCGGCCGAAGGGCCGAGAATCCACAAGAGCGGGCCGCCAGAATGTCAAATGCATTGCGGCATCGCGGTCCCGATGCCGAAGGCATCGAGTTCTTGGACTTGAATACTGGCGAGGAACAATTGGCATTGGTCCATCGCCGCCTGGCGATTATTGACTTAGCGCCAGAGTCAAATCAGCCGATGCATATCGAGGACGGCCATCTCAGAATAATTTTCAACGGCGAAATATACAACTATATCGAGCTGCGCCAGGAACTGATCGGCCTCGGTCATCATTTTCGAACGCGCTCCGATACCGAGGTGCTGCTCAGAGCTTATGATCAGTGGCACGTGTCCATGTTCGAACGGTTGAGCGGCATGTTCGCTTTTGCGCTCTGGGATGCTCAGAGGCACGAATTGATCCTCGCCCGTGATCCGTTCGGCAAAAAGCCCCTTTACCTCATGCAGAGCGAAAAACTGCTGTCCTTTGCCTCAGAGATCAACGCGTTGTTGTCATCGCAGCCAAATGCGCAGCAACTCGATTTGGACGCTGTGCACGAGTACCTGCGCTGGCGTTACGTGCCTGGACCGCGCACGCTTTTTAAACAAATCCGCAAGCTCAACCCCGGAAGCTATGCCGTTTGGTCGCAAGGGACTGTGACGGAAACGCGCTATTATACGCCTCCAGATCAAACGGACCTGACCGAGGACATCGACCACGAAACCGCCAAGCGACGATTTCTGGAACTGCTCGACCATTCCGTCGAGATCAGAATGCGCAGCGATGCACCTTTCGGCGCCTTTCTCTCCGGAGGCCTCGACTCGTCAGCAATCGTGGCCCTGATGACCCAGCACAGCGACAAGCCCATTCGCACATTTTCGGTCGGTTTCAGCGAACCGGCCTATAGTGAACTTCCATTCGCCCGACGCGTCGCCGATCATTTCAAGACCGATCATTGCGAACTGGTCATAGAAGCGGACGACCTGATTGACCACCTGCCGAAGTTGATTCGCCATCTGGGGGCGCCCGTTTCACAAAGTTCGGACATTCCGATTTACCTGATGTCGGAGCGAGCCTCACAGGACGTCAAGATGGTGCTCACAGGTGAAGGGGCAGACGAGGTTCTCGGCGGGTATCCCAAACATCGCGCAGAGTCACTGGCTGGAATCTACCGGTCGCTCGTTCCAGCCTTGCTCCACAACAACCTCCTCGCCCCTTTGATACGTGCCATGCCTGGCGCATCGGCCAAGTTCGATACATTTGCCCGAAGCGCGGGTGAAAGGGACTTTGCCACCCGGATGATCTCCTGGTTTGGAGCCATGACAGAGCAGGAACACAGTCGCCTCATCGGTGCGCCGGCCAATTGCCGCAATGGACGCAACAACTTACCGTTTTCCTCAAGCGCGACAGCATCCCATCTTCGCCGCGCGCTATTTTTCGATCAGACATCGTGGTTGCCCGACAATCTCCTGGAACGAGGCGACCGGATGATGATGGCCGGTTCAATCGAAGGAAGAATGCCGTTCCTCGATCGCGATCTGGTTGCGTTCGTCAGCAAATTGCCCGATCGCTACAAGGTGGGTTGGCGGAAGGGCAAGCTGATCTTGCGCAGCAGCATGGCCAACATACTTCCGGAGGAAATTCTCAACCGCCGCAAGATCGGATTCAAGGTGCCCGTCGCCGAATGGTTTCGGGGGTCGATGAGGAACTACGTGCACGATCACCTTTGCTCGCCTAACTCCGTCATTCGCAGCTATTTGAGCCCGAAACAGCTTGATCAAATCGTCTCGGAACACACCACGGGTGCCGCAGACCACGAAAAGCTGATATGGGCGCTGTTGAATTTGGAGCTATTCCACCGCGAATTCAGGCTTGAGGCGCCGCCGCGATCATCAGCCTCAGCGCTTGACCGGTTGACGGCTTGACGCCGCCGACCGCCAGACATCGCAGATTGCGCCGACAAACGGGGCGAGTTCAAGCCGTTCCCGATGCACGGCCATGGCACCGGCACCAAGCCTCGCCCTCAGTGCTGGGCTCTCCACGAGGCGGCCCAGCGCGTCGGTCAACGCAGTAACATCGCCTGGCGGCACCAGCAGCCCGGATTGCCCGTCGGTAATTATGTCTTCGACCGCGCCAACCGGGGTTGCCACCACCGCCAAACCGGCTGCCATGCCTTCGATCACCGACATAGGCAGGTTTTCGGCGAAGGAGGGAAGAACCAGAATATCCGCGAAAGAGATCAGCGACGCGACATCGTCGGGTCCCACCCAACCCGGAAAGGCGATCCGGTCTGCGATCCCTAGCCCGGCCGATTTTGCCCGTGCCGCATCGATTTCGCCATCGCCGGCAATCGTGGCGCGCCAGTTCTTGACGGGGTTCATGCGGTGCAGCGCGTCCAACAATTGCGGTACGCCCTTGCGGTCGCCGATACGACCCAGGAACAGGATATGCACGTGGCCGCCGCCACCGACGTGCGCCAGCGACGGGACTTCGGTCGCATTGGGCACGATCACGATATTGCCGGCAGCGCCTGGCGCCCGGCTGGCGACGAAATCGCGCCAAAGCCTGCCCAAAACGATCACCCGATCGGCATGCTCGAACAGAGCTTTGATACGGCGGCTTATGAACCCGTGATCGTCTTTCCAGAATGTCTGATACTGCGCCCCGTGCAAATGCAGGACATAGCGTATCGACAGCAGCCGTGCGCAGGCGGCGATCACCATCTTGCGATAGGTGCTGCCGGAGACTGAGATGTTGATATGAACGACATCGGCGCGTCCAGCCAGACGCGCTTTAAGCATCCGCAAGCAAAAGCCGAGCATATAGTAGATCGAAAGTCCGACATGCCCCGAGCCACGACTGGCAAGGAAGCGCACATCGATGTCGGTGACTTCTTGCCGTTCGAACTCCTGCTTCAGCGCCCCCATGATGCGGTCGATGCCGCCCTGGCCCGAAACGCCCGACGGCGTCGCGACCAGGACATGTATTTTTCGATCGGATATGAGGCGCTGCAACATGATGGTACTCTAAATAACACAGACCGGGTAACTGCAAAGCAAACGTTCCCGATAAGATTTACGGCAAATCTTTTAGTTCAAACTGAATCTGTTCACCCTTCGCCGTCATCGCGCTGGATTTTCCGCCAATCGGCGGCTAGTCGAAGGTGAATTTTCCAGGGACACGCCTTTGCTGCTCCGTTCCACGCTCATTTATGCTCCGGCGATCCTGCTGACGCGAATCTCGGCGTTGCTCCTGCTGGTCGTCGTGACGCGTTTGATCGACCAGACCGAGTATGGCCTGCTCACTCTGGTGGTGACCGTCGGCGAAATGACCGACATTGCCGTCACCAACTGGCTGCGCATCGCGTTGCTTAGGCTTGGCGGCAAGGGCGAAGTCAGCCGCGGCAGCCTGATGCTGGCCGGGCAGGTGTTGCTTGCCACCACGGCACTGGCGCTGGTCATATCGGTAGGCGCGTCGGCGGTGGTCGTGCCGGAACGCTGGGTCGAGTTCGCGATCGCGGTCTGCGGCTATCTCGTCGCCGGATCCATCAGCCGCTTCGCGTTGACGGTGCTGCAGATGCAGCAGCGCCACTCGGTCTATTCGATGCTCGAAGCCCTGCGTGCCCTGCTGCAACTCGCGCTGCCGATCGGCGCCATCCTTATCTTCCAGGATAGCTTTCTGACGGTATCGCTCGGCTCGAGCCTCGGCGCCTTGATTGCCGGCATCGTGGCGGGCATCATGGCATCCCGACGCGTCGTGACCGGTCCGCCGCGCTTCACCCACAGAGACTTCTTTGCGCTCGGTGTGCCGCTGATCATCATGGCGCTGGTTGGCTTCGGGCTCAACAGCGCGGAGCGTCTGTTCCTCAAGTTCTATTACGATGCCAGCGCTGTGGCGATCTTCGCCGCAGCCTATGCGCTGGCCCGTCAACCGATCGACATGGTCGCCAACGCCATCAACATGGGCGCCTTTCCCGAGGTGGTCAGCCGGTTCGACGAGGACGGGCCCGCCGCATCGGGTCGGTTGCTATCGCAGTTGATGGCCTTGATGATGCGGCTTTGCCTGCCGATTGCAGCTATGCTGGTCGCGCTCAGCAGCGATATCACTGAGCTCATGCTGCCCTCGCAATATCACGGCCGCTTCGGCCTGCTGTTTCCGATCATCGCCTTCAGCGTGCTGTGTGCCAACCTCACGAGCTTCGTCTATGGCGTCGTGGTGCACGCGCACAAGCGGCCGTGGCTGCTGATCATCGCAAATCTCTTCGGCTCGGCGGCAACAATCGCATTGTCTCTGCTGTTGATCCCTCCGATGGCGGAGATCGGCGCCGCTTTGGCGCTGGCGGGCGGCTCGGTGGTTGGCTCCATAACCTGCATCATCATCAGCGAGCGGCTCACGCCGGTGCCGGTGCCGTGGCGCGACATTGGCGTTTCGGCAATCATCTCGCTCAGCACAGGGGTGGCCGCCAAGCTTGCCAGCATGGTGGCCGGCGACGTGCCGGTAATCTTTTCGCTTATCGCCGGCGGCACCGCCGGAGCTGCGGTTTTCTTCGGGTTGACCTCGCTATTCCACCCTGTGGCAGCGACGCAATTCGTCGCCCAGCTGCGGGCGCGGTTGCGGATCGCGTAATTTCGCAAGCGATCTGTAAGCGGGTCTTTCCGAGGGTTGCAACATGGTGCACCTTGCGGAGACGGGCTCGTTGCATATTGGACATTCGGTCTCCGGGTGTTCGGATCACAAGAGCGAGGCGCCATAGTGGTCTGCCTGTCGCGCCCGCGGAAAGATGCCCACGAATCCGCAGCGTCGCAGTCAGGGCGAGAAGCGGACGATTGAAAAGCCGCAATCATCGGCATTTAGTTAAACCCGGCTTTTCGTCCAAGTCTGAGGAGGCAGTGTGATTTCCCGATCCACGAAGGTCGAACAATTTCGCGCTCTTCATGAATCCGGCTGCTTCGTGATCCCAAACCCATGGGACGTAGCTGGTCTGGGTTTTAGGGCGCTGGCGACAACATCTTCCGGCTACGCCTTCTCGAAGGGGAAGAAGGACGGAGAAAAGGAAGTCGGCCGCGACGAAAGCTTGGCATACGCCGCCGAGATCGCAGCCTCGACGACCGTGCCGGTCACTGCCGATTTGGAAGATTGCTATGAGGACACACCTGAAGGCGTGGCTGAAACCGTTCGGCTTGCCGCCGAAGCGGGATTGGCTGGACTTTCGATCGAAGATCGACAACCAAAGCCCGGCCAGCCAATACGCGATTTTAATACGGCGGTGGCACGTGTAGCGGCGGCGGTTGAAGCTGCCCGAAAATACGACATCGTGCTCACCGCCCGCGCCGACGGGATGGGTAAAGGCGTCTATGGTCTCGATGAGGCAATTCGCCGCCTAAAGGCCTTCGAAGCTCTTGGCGCTGAGGTGCTGTATGCGCCGGGTGTCCCGGACCTGGCGTCTCTCGAGCAGATTTGCAGCTCTGTCAGTGCACCAGTGAATCATCTCCTTGGCCAAGGTGTTTCCGGCCTCACGTTTGAGCAGATTGCCGAGGTGGGTGTACGGCGGATAAGCGTGGGCGGCTCACTTGCGCGCGCGGCTAGCGGAGCACTGATGAAAATAGGCCAGGAGATCGCAACGGGGAACTATACGGCGTTGGAAAGCGCTCCGGCCTGGAACAGCCTTCGCGATCCTAAGTCTGTGATATAAGTCCGAAAGGGGTAACCCCCGCCTGCAACATGCCGCAAGGCGGAGGCGATGAATCCGAGACCGGGCATCTCCGATCGTGACACTCAGATAACCCGACGGTGAGCGCTGTTTTTTTGCAAGTCACGGCCTTAGTCTCGGGAGTTCGAACGTCGCTCCCACGGCCAACGCCTGTTTTATGGGTGAACGCGAACCTATAAACCGGCGTTTCGGCGCCAGCGACGCTCCCAGAACTCCCGGCACAGCAGCCCGGCATAGGCAGTGTTGGTATCGTAGTAGCGGCGCCACAAGCGTCGCGGCTCCTGGACCACGCGGAACAGCCACTCCAGGCCGGCAGCTTGTATCAGCCTCGGCGCACGGGCAACCTTGCCGCCATAGACATCGAAACTGCCGCCCACGCCCATCACGAAGCTTGCGGCGAGTTCGTCGCGGTAGCGCTTGAGAAAGCGCTCCTTACGCGGTGTCGGCATGGCCACCAGCAGGCAGTCGGCGCCCGACGCGTTGATCGCCGCGACGATCCCGGCCTCATCCTCCGGCTTGAAATAGCCGTTGCGCATCCCCGCTATGACCAGGCTCGGATGGTCCTTGGCAAGTCTCGCTACAACCGCGTCGAGAACGTGCTGTTCGGCCCCCAGCAGATAGGGCCTGAACCCACGCTTCGCGCAGAGGCTCAGCAGATTGATCATGATGTCGACGCCCGCCACCCGCTCGGGCAGCGCGACGCCACACAGACGTGCGCCCCAAAGCACGCCGATCCCGTCGACATTGACCACGTCCGCCCCTGCAACATCCTCGCGCAGTTCGGCATTCTGGCGCATGGTCACCAGCTTGGCGACATTCACGACCACATGATGCAGCGGCCGCCGCACGGTCATCGCCTCGTCGGCGATGGCCAGCGTCTCGGCCATGGTCAGCGCATGGATCGGTGCGCCAAGAAACTCCCGGCGCCGTGATGCCAACAGGGAATGCTGCGCCCAAGCCGGGTCGTGCGCGTTCATGCAGCCTGCTCCCTTGCGAGCGTCACTTGTGCGACTTCTGGTTTCTTGCCTTCGATACGGGCGTCGGGCTTGCGTGCCTTGCGCCAGGTCCATAGGCCCCTTGTATCGACGAGCTTCTTGTCCTTGAGCGCTTCGGGGTCGACCAGATTGAACTGCCGATGGTCGACCAGGAGGACGACGATATCGGACTTGTCGATGGCCGAAAGTGCGTCGGTGAACACGATGCCCCTGCCCTCGAGTTCATGCGGCAGCGCATTTGTGTTGGGTTCAGCCGCAATGATCTTCACATTGGGGTTATCGGACAGAAGCTTCACCACCTCGACGGCCGGGCTCTCGCGCAAATCGTCGATATTGGCTTTGAAGCTGAGGCCAAGACAGGCGATCGTTTGCTTGCGGGAGGGGTCGAGCAAAGCCTCGATATCCCTGACCACCGACATGGGCCGCTCGGAATTGATCCGGCGTGCGGAAGCCATCAGCCGCGTGCTGTTGGGTGCGGCGTCGATGATAAAATATGGATCGACCGCAATGCAGTGACCGCCAACGCCCGGGCTCGGCTGGAGGATGTTCACGCGAGGGTGCCGATTGGCGAGATCGATCACTTCCCAGACATTGAGCGACAGGTCCTGACACACTGCGGCAAGCTCATTGGCGAAGGCGATGTTGACGTCGCGGAACGCGTTCTCGGTAAGTTTCACCAGCTCAGCGCTTTCGGCCGTCGTCATGAACAGGTCGCCGGTGACGAAGGTTGAATAGAGTGCCGCGGTCCGTTCCGACGATTTGCGGGACAATCCGCCGATCGAGCGATCGTTATTGATCAGCTCGGTCAGCACCTTTCCCGGCAGCACGCGCTCGGGCGAATAGGCGACCAGCACATCGGCGTCTTCGTCATGCAGGACAGGAAATTTGAGGTCAGGCCGCAACTCGGCAAGCAGCCCGTTCATGATGCGTGTCGTGCCGACCGGCGATGTCGATTCCAACACCACAAGGTCTCCCCGCTTCAGCACCGGGGCGATGCTTCGTGCCGCCGCCAGTACGTAGGTCACGTCCGGCCTATGGTCGTGGGTCATCGGGGTCGGCACGGCGATGATATACGCATCCGCCGGCTGCGGCGTGCTGTAGGCCTTGAGCTTGCCGTTCGCCACGACCTTCTGGATCAGGCCGTCAAGGTCCGGCTCGACGATGTGGATTTCGCCGCGATTGACTTTCTCGACGACCGCTCCGTTCACATCGACGCCAATGACGTCGAGCCCTCGGCTGGCGAAAATGGCGCAGGTCGGCAGGCCGATATAGCCCATGCCGATTACGGAAACGGTTTTGATTTCAGCCATGATGCAGCAGTTCCTCAACAATCCGGTTACTGGCCCGGCCATCGCCATATGGGTTGTGTCGTTCCGCCATGCCGCGATAGGCAGCCTGATCGTCGAGCAGGCGATTGGCGTTGAACAGGATTTTCTCGACATCGGTGCCGACGAGGCGGGCGGTGCCGGCCACGATCCCCTCGGGTCGCTCGGTATTCTCGCGCATCACCAGCACCGGCTTGCCGAGCGAAGGCGCTTCTTCCTGCACGCCGCCGCTATCGGTAAGCACCAGATAGCTCTGCTTCTGCAGATACAGGAACGGCAGATAGTCCTGCGGCTCGACCAGATGGATGTTCGGCACGCCTTCCAGCTCTGCGTTGACCACCGAGCGCACATTGGGGTTTGGATGGACAGGGTAGACGATCTGCACGTCTCCGCGCGCCGCCAATCCTTTCAACGCCGTACAGATGCGCTGGATGCCGCCGTCGAAATTCTCGCGGCGATGGCCGGTGACGAGGATCATTTTCTTCGTAGGGTCGAGGAAGGGGAAACGGGCGGCGAGCTTCGCGTTCATCAACCTGTCGGCATCGATCGCGCTTGAAAAATGCAACAGCGTGTCGATCACGGTGTTACCGGTCACGAAGATAGTGCTTTCGGCTTTTCCTTCGGCGATGAGGTTGTCGCGCGCCTGAACGGTCGGCGCAAAATGCCAGGTGGCGATGTCGCCGGCAATCTTGCGATTCAGTTCTTCAGGAAACGGCGAGTTGATGTTGTGGCTGCGCAATCCTGCTTCGACATGAGCGACCGGGATGCGCTTGTAGAAGGCAGCCAGAGCCGCGGCCATCGCCGTGGTGGTGTCGCCCTGTACCATGACGATATCGGGCTTCGCCTTGTCCAGCACCTCGGCCATGCCCAAGAGCACGCGCGAGGTCACGTCGAACAGCGACTGGCCGGGTTGCATGATGTTGAGATCGTGATGCACCGGCAGGCCGGTCAGTTCGACAACCTGGTCGACCATCTCGCGATGCTGGGCGGTGATGCATATTTCGGTGATGAAGCCTGGATGAGCAAGGGCGGCGCGCGCCACCGGAAAGCATTTGAGCGCCTCCGGCCTCGTGCCGAACACGATCAGCAGTTTCCGCCTGGACGGCAGTTTTGGACGTGAAAGGACGTTCATTGCTGATCCTGGCCGCCTGCAGCACTCGAAACATGCCGACTATTGTCCGCAACAGCCATAATAGCGCCGGAAAACGCCTTCGTGATCTCAATTCTTAATATATGATTAACAACCAAGGCCGCGTTCTCCCGGGTTAACTCTTGTGAAAGGTCGGGCTGACAAATAGTCTATGGTAGTAGTCTTGAAAAAGAATATATTGGATTGACTAATATTTTAATCATCGGCCACGCCGACGCATCCCGGCGCTGGGAAAATGAGCTTCTGGTGCGGTTGAGCGCGGCTGGACACGTTGTCTCGAGTTGCCGCGCGCCGACGCCTGAAGCCAACGCGCGCGGGATGGATAATGTGCTGGCGCTCGAGGGCCGACGCTTCGGCCCCTCACTGGCAAGCCGTTCCGAGCCGTTGCCGTCCGGCGATACCGGCCCCGCCGACCTTATAGTCGATCTCACCGCTACCGCCGCACGACGGGGCACGCCTGTCCTGACGCTCGAATTTTGTGGCCGCAGCAGCTTTGCCGCGGGCATGACCGAGATACTGGCGAGCGGGCGGCTACCCGAACTCACCGCCCGCTTCGACGGCGTTGCCATCGCCAGGGCGCGGCCGATGATCAGCGATCGGCTCTGGCTGTCCCGCAGCAGCAACGACCTGCTCGCCGGCGCCATCTCCCTGATTGCCCAATGTGTCGCCCGCTTTTCCACGGGCAAACTTGCGCCGATTGCCGAGAGCCCGGCGCCACCCCTGCAGAAAGGCGGATTTATCCGGCACTATCTGCCCTTTTTCGGCAGGGGATTGGTCGACCGTGCCGTGCAAAAACTGCGACGTGGCCGGCGCCCCTTCTATTGGCAGGTTGCTTACCGGCTGATCGACGGTCCAGGCGTCGCCGAAACCGGACAGCTGGATGGCAAGCCGTTCACCGTGCTTGCCGATGACGGGCAGCGATTCTACGCCGATCCGTTCGTTCTCGAACGCGACGGCCGCCACTATCTTTTTGTCGAGGAGTTCCCCTACGCCACCGGCCGCGGCGTGATTTCCGTCGCTGAACTTGGCGACGACGGCGTTTTCGGCGTGCCGAGGTTGGTGCTGGAGGAAGCGCATCACCTGTCATATCCGCAGGTGTTCGCCCACTCCGGCGAAATTTTCATGATTCCTGAAAGCGCTACGGCACGCGAACTGGTGCTCTACCGTGCCGTGCAGTTTCCGGATCGCTGGGTACGCGATACGGTGCTGATCGCGGACAGGGATTTCAACGACGCCACGCTGCTAGAATCCGACGGCCGCTTCTGGTTGCTGGGGACGGAGAGGTTCGGTCACGGCAGCGCGTCGGACACGATGACCGTCTATTCCGCCACGGCGCTGCGTGGGCCTTGGGTAGCGCATGCGCTCAATCCCGTCGCCGTCGATCACTCGGCCACTCGGCCGGGCGGCGCTTTCATCCGTCAGGGCGACGCCTTGCTGCTGCCGGTGCAAAACGGCTCGAGAGCCTATGGCGGTGGCCTGGGGTTGATGCGGCTGGATCGGCTTAATGATTTCGACGTCCGTTTTGAACTGCCCCGCCCAATCGATCCGGGGCCGGCATGGGCGCGGGCGGGTATCCACACGCTCAATCGCGCCGGCGATGTCGAGGTCGTGGATAGCGCCGGCTGACCGGATCCGAGGTCCGTGCTTAACGAGACCCGGCCGGGTTTGGGTGGGATGCAGCGGCCGAAGGCATGCTCTCGAGCTGGCCTCTATCGGGCTGCTTCCTATAGGCAAGCAGCAACACCACAATAATCGCGATTTCAGGCGATTTTGATGAGAGCGCGTTGTTCGACAGCGCAGCAAGCAGGAAGGTGATGATGCCTATCCATGCGGGCAGCGGCGCCCCGCGCAGCAGCCGAAAAACGAACCAGAATATCAGCACCGTAAAGAGCACGGCTATGGGCAGGCCGAAGAGCATGACGATGACCACCGGCGCGCTCTCGATGAACGGCAGATGCAGCTTCTCGTTGACGATCGCCAGGAGTTCGTCGCCGTTCATGCCAAACAGGATGTCTTTCCAGCTGACAAGTCCGAACACCTGGTAGATCGTCACCCGCGCCATAAAATTTTGGTCGAAAATGGTGTTGCTGAACCGGTTCAGCAGACCGCCAGCAAACAGCATCGCAACAAGCACCGCGCCGCCTGTCATAGTGAACATCAGCACGACAAATTTGGCCTGCCGCTCATACTTGAGCGACAGGCCCGGCCAAGGCACGAACAGCAGCAGAATGAGGATTTCTCCGGCAGCGAGCAGAAGCGCGGCGCGAGCGCCCGATGCAGCACAACCGACGACCAATACGAAAATCGCCACCACCCGCACCCATATGCGCCAGCGCGTCAGCGGTACGAATCCGATGACTGTGGCGCAGAGCGCGCCTAGTGACAGCGGATGGGCCGCTAGGCCGATCGGCCTGAACTGCAGTTCGTTGATGCCGTAAGGCAGGAATCGATGTTGAGTCACCGCTTCGATAGTGCCGATCACGGCGCTCAGGATGGCCATTCCAAGCACTACGTCGCCCAGCGCCCGCCGCGACTCCGCGTTTAATGCCAGCATCAACAGGCCTGTGGCGCCGGCCACCAGATAGGTATCGATGATGAACCCGGAGGAGCCCGCACGGCCGGTAATGAACAGATAAGGCACCAGCGCGAACATCAGCACCGAATAGCGCATCAACGCCTTGAATATTCCAATTTCGTCGCCCTGCAGCAGAAACGGTCGGCTGAAAAGAACGACAGCAAGCAGCAGGAAGATCGCGTAAGTGCCGAAATGCAGCTTCTCGTAGAACGAGCCTCCCTGGGCCGTATAGTCGACGACCATGTTCATCACCTGCGGCGACACCGTAAAGCGCAGCAGGAACGCGAATGCGGCGCATAGGAAAAACAGCAGCGACAACGCGTTTTGACGGCGCGCCTGGCTGGACAACAATCGTTCCGATGCGGCAGCAGGATAGCTCATGGCCCATCCAAGTGAAGGTATTCAAACGGCATTCCGGCCACGAGATCCATTCAAGAGACTGCCGAACGGATGCGGCGTGTGTGTTGTCAAAATATGCCGGGCCATGCGTTTGCCACAACCGTTAAGTTCGATGCCCGGACGTTTGCACGGTCTCCTTATTTGTTCCCCGTGGCAGCGTAAGGAAGCGATGTGGCTCTAACCTTCCTTCTGCCGTTCAGAATGAGAAGAATCGGCTTCTCGATCATCTGGTGGATCACCAGGCTGGCTATGCAGGCAGTCACGATGCTGACCACCGAGACCAGCAACACTGTTGCCGGATGGTCGTAGCCGATGGTGCGCCTGGCCAGGTAGGCTACGGCGCCGATCACGAAGATATGCGACAGGTAAAGCGCGTAG
Source organism: Mesorhizobium sp. M1163 (assembly GCF_040318415.1). NCBI lineage: Bacteria > Pseudomonadati > Pseudomonadota > Alphaproteobacteria > Hyphomicrobiales > Phyllobacteriaceae > Mesorhizobium > Mesorhizobium sp. M1163. The sequence continues at coordinate 165,907 of NZ_JAMYMF010000002.1, forward strand.
GAGGCGTTGCCGAGCTCTTCGAGCAGGCTCCAGTGCTTCAGTTTCGGTTCCAGAATGAGGCCAAGGTGAAGCAGGCTGGCGGCCCACATTACCTGCCCCGCGAAGCTGATCTGGCTCATCAGCGGCGTGCCGTCATCGACGAATGCAAGCAACACGCCTGCAGCGGCCATAGGGCCGAGTAGCCAGACATGGCGTGTGTCGGAAGCAAAGCCGCCGTCCAGATAGCGCCGGCCTATCCACATGCCGACGACGAAGGCCACCGGCGAAGCGTTCAGATAGAACTGGAGAACAGGGTTGGTGGGAGCTATCAACAGCCCGGCCAGCCACATCGCAATGAAAAAGACCGTCAACACAAATGCGCGCGCGGTCACCGATAGGAATGCGAGCACCGCGAATGCGATATAGAAATAGGCCTCATAATTGAGCGTCCAGCCGAGTGACAAAATTGGGCTGACGCCATCTCGTTCCGGCGCTTGGTGGACAACGAAGAACAGCGACTGGAGATAATGGGGCCACGTAAAGACGGTCTTCTGGAAGAGACTTGGTGCAAGAGCTGCCAGAAGTGCGGCGACGCTTGTGAAAAGCCAGTAGAGGGGGATGATCCGGATCGCTCGGCGTTTCAGGAAGGTTGGAGCAGAGAAGGGACCGCTCCCCGTAATATAGACCATTATGAATCCGCTAATGACGAAGAACAGAATGACACCAAGGCGGCCCGCAGTCACGATAATCGGATTATCTATGCCGATCTGGTAGGAAAAAGCGTGCGCGAACAGAACCAACAAAGCGGCGCAGGCGCGAAGATACTGGACCGAATAGAATTTCGTCACGTTCCTCTCCTGCAATTGCAGGCGACTGACGCCATCCTGCAGGTCGCGGTCAGTGCTTCAGATGTCATTCAAAAGGCATTGCCATCTTTTCAATACAACCGCGCCGTTAAGTGCGCGTTACCGATTTCATGAAAATCACTCACCGGTTGCGGACGCAAATCGGGCGACGGCAAGAATGCGCGCCAAATTCTGGGCAACGAATCCCTTCAACGTCCGCCGGACGGAAGGGGGGATGAACGGCAAAATGGGCCAGCTTGGAAAATAAGATATTAACGATGTTTCTGTAGAGCAGGCCAAGCGTAACGATTTAACAAGGGTTGTCACCATGTCTGCCGGTTCCGGCACACCCCCCATCTCCGCGACGGCTTCCAATAACAGTGCGTTCGAGCGTATCGCCAATGCGCGGCGCAGGGCGATGCTGCAACAGCACGACCCAGTCGCGGCGCGCAGCTCCGCACCGGTGACGCCGCAACCATCCGAGCCTGTCGCGACGGTGACCCTGGACAAGATCGGCGATTTCCTCGAACTCGATTTTCGACGCCTGTTCGTCTGGCTGCGGGCCGGTCTCGCCCTGGCGTTCATGCTGGCGGTAATCGGCGGCATTGTCGGCGGCGCCTATGCATTGCTGAGCAAGCAGCGTTACACCGTCACGACAGAGGTACTCATCAACCCCTCCAATTTGCAGGTTGTGGAAAACGACCTCTATTCGCAACCGGGCCAGGTCGATAGCCAGTTGCTCAGCACGCGCAGCAAGCAGCGCATCTTGACCTCGGGCAACGTGCTTTCCCGTGTGGTGGACGAACTGAATCTGACTCACGATCCAGAGTTTTTCGATCCAGACCGGAGCACGTCTACGTCTGGCGCGGTGGCGAAGCCCGACCCGAAGCTTATCGCCTTGAAGAACCTGGCGGACCGGGTAAACGCCGCTGCGGACCCAACCTCGTTTGTCACAACCCTCTCGGTATCCGCGGAAACCACTGCCAAAGCGATCCTGATCTCGCAGGCCATAGTCAAAAACTTCCAGGAAGAACTGGCCAAGGCCGAAGCTGCCGGTGCCAGCCGTGCCGCGGCTGCCCTCGATAGCCGACTTGGCCAACTCAAGAGCGACGTGCAGGCTGCCGAAGAGAAGGTCGAGAGCTACAGGCGCAGCCACAACCTGTCCTCCAGCAACGGCCAGCTCGTCAGTTCGCAGACGATGACGCAGCTCAACGGCGAAATCGTCGATGCGCAATCGCGCGTCATCGCCGCGCAGGCAAGTTACGACGCCCTGGTTGCCTCCGGGATAAATGGGGCCAATCCCGACCCCACGGTTTCGGAAGCGCTCGCGGCGCTGCGCGACAGGTCAAACAGCCTGCGACAGCAGATCGACTCACAGTCGATGACCTTCGGTCCGCGCCACCCGACGATTGTCAGGCTGAGGACGGAGCTCGAGACCGTCAACTCGCAACTCCGAGCCGAGTTCTCCCGCACCGTCGGAACGGCAAAGTCCAGCCTGGACAAGGCCAGGGCCTCGTTGGCCTCTCTCAACGCCAGGATGAACGATCTGAAGAGCAACGTTTTCACCGACAGCGAGTCCGAAGTCGCCCTGCGTGAGCTTGAACGCGATGCGGCCTCGAAGAGAGCGGTCTATGAGAGCTTTCTGTCACGTGCGCGCCAAATCAGCGAGCGCGAGCAGATCGACACCACAAACGTACAGGTGATTTCGACCGCGGTGCCCCCGCCAGGGCGCTCATGGCCCCCGCGCACTGCCCTGGTGGCAGGCGCAGGAGCGTTCGCAGGCTTTGCCCTGGGCATGCTGCTGGCCATTGGCATGGGCATTATCCGCGACATGCGCCGGCCGCCGAACAGATCAGACCTTGCTGCCAGCCGAGCCTGAAGCAAGGCATGGCGAAGCGCATCGTTTTCCACATCGCCAGCCTGCGAGGCGGCGGCGCCGAGCGTGTCTTCGTCCTGATGGCAAATGAAATGGCGTCGCGTGGCCACGAGGTCACGCTTTTTACCTGGAACGCGCAAGGGCCTAACGCGGCGCTGCGCTCCGCCGCCGTGCATCTGGTCGACTTCGGCCTTCTCTTGCGCGGCGAGGGTTACGCCAAGTCGGCGACGCTAAAAGGCATCGTGCGAAGCGCAAATTTGTTCCGCCGCCTTGATCCTGATGCGGTCTATAGTGCCCCGGAATTCGCCAATCTGGTCATGGCGCTGTCACTCATGTTGGCCAGAAGCCGCGCAAAATTCTTTCCAAGCTTCCACGCCGCCGCCTCGCTGCCTGCGAGCGGCCTCGGCGCGAGGCTGGCGATCTGGCTTTCCGCGCTGGTTGCAGCGCGCGCGACCAAAGCCATCGCCGTTTCGGCGGGTGTCGGCCGTGACATCATCGCCCGCGGCTTCCCCGAATCCAAGGTCGTGGTCATCAGCAACCCGCTGCCGCCGGCTGAAGCACCGCAGGGGACTTCCTATGCCTGGCAGGCAAAATTGGCAGCGATGGGATATGGCCCGGTCATCGCCACCGCCGGGCGCCTGGTGCCGGTCAAGGACCACCGGACTTTGCTGCGGGCCTTCGCTGCCCTGCGCGCCGGCCGCCGTGCCCGGCTTGTCATCTTCGGCGAAGGTCCGCTGGCTGCCGAATTGCACGCCTATGCCGAAGAGACCGGCATCGGCCCTGACGTGCTCTTTGCCGGCTACGTCAACGATCCGGCAGCCTGTTATGCCGCAGCCGATCTGTTCGTCCTTACATCCACCAGCGAAGGCTTTGGCAACGTGTTGGTCGAGGCCATGGCTGCCGGTGTCCCGGTAATCTCCACCGATGCTCCGCATGGCCCGCGCGAGATACTCGGTGACGGCCGTTTCGGCACCTTGGTGCCGGTCGGTGACGCCGCAGCCCTGGCGAAGGCGATGGCCGAGATGCTGGACCACCCCACCCCTGCTGCCGTCCTGAAAAGCCGGGCGGCGGATTTCACAGTCGACAGGATTGGCGATCGGTACGAAGCCTTGCTCTAGTTGTCGCGCCCGGCCAACAGATCGCGGTGGCATCCAGCCGCAGCTGATGGCCGGCACGGAAGTCCTGGCTGATTTCGGCGCAAGCAAGTCACATCAAGCCAGAAAACCGGTTGCGCAAACGTTTCGATGGCGCTAGCTTTCGGAAAGTCACAACGGCCGCCCAGGCGGATTCAAAGATTGTGAGACTGGGAAACGCAAGATTCGAGGAGGAGCGTGCGTGCGCTTGCCCGTCACCACGTCGAGCGCGACAGCTCCGCGATGACGACGATCGTCGAGGTCGCTCGCAGGGCAGGCGTGTCGGTGTCGACCGTTTCACACGTCGTCAATCAAACCCGCTATGTCTCCCCGGCCACTGCCAGATCGGTGAGCGAGGCGATCGCTGCTCTCGGCTATATGCCCAACAGTGTCGCACGCTCGCTAAAGCTGGCCTCGACGAGCAGTGTCGGCCTGGCGATTTCGGCGATCTCAAACCCCTATTTCAGCGACATCATCTGCGCCGTCGAGACCGAGTGCGCGCGCCTTGGCCTCATGGTGTTCCTGTCGGATACGCAGGACGATTCCGACAAGGAACTGGCTGTCGTCCAGGCACTGCACCAGCGACGCGTCGACGGGATCATCCTGGCGCCCTCTGCCGCGCCGCAAGCTGCATTGCGATATCTCTCGGAACGGTCCCTGCCCTGCGTCTTGATCGACCGACTACCTGACGATCGCTTTGATCAGGTCGGTGTCGAGAATTTCGAGGCCATCCGCGCGCTGATCGACCACGTCGTGTCCTTCGGACATCGCCGCATCGGTTTTGTTGCCGGACAGCGGGGATTTGCCACCACGCTGGAGCGCATGAACGGATTTCGCGCGGCACTGGAGGCCAACGGCCTGGAGTTTGTGCCGGACTACGTCGTGACGGGAAACGCGACCACCGCCAGTGCGAGCACCGCCGCCCATGCGCTGTTGTCGCTGCTGGTGCCTCCGACTGCCCTGGTGACCGGCAACAATCTGTCGACGATAGGCGTGATGCGCGCGGTCCGTGAGCGAGGGCTCACTGTCCCCAGGGACATATCGGTGGTCGGCTTCGACGATTTCGAATGGGCCGATTACTTCGAGCCGCGACTGACGCTGGTCGAACAGCCCTGCGAGGATTTGGGCCGGCAGGCAGCCGCGTTGCTGATTGAGCGGATTGGACTTCCAGATGGCCAACGACGCACGGTTCGCCTTGAGCCAACGCTGCGCCTGCGCGCATCCTGCGGAAGACCGGCATGACTTCGCCGCTTCTGACCATGAATGGCGTCGTTAAACGTTTCGGTGGCGTTCACGCTTTGCGCGGCGTCGATTTCGAACTGCGCGTGGGCGAGATCCATGCCCTGCTGGGCGAGAACGGCGCTGGCAAGTCGACATTGATGAACATCCTGTCCGGTGTGCACGCCCCTGACGAAGGAACGATCACGATCGATGGCGCACCGGTGCATTTTGCCAATCCGCGCGAAGCGCAGGCCGCCGGCATCGCCACGATCTTCCAGGAACTCGATCTCGTGCCTGGCCTCGATGTCGCGGCCAATCTTTTCCTCGGTCGCGAGTTGGTGAAGCCCGGCGGTTTTCTCGATGTCGCAAGGATGCGCGAAGAAGCCCGCACCCGGCTGACCGCCATCGAGTTGGACATCGATGTCGAACGGCCCGTCGGCGAACTGTCGATCGGGCATCGTCAGGTCGTGGCGATCGTCAAGGCACTGTCCTATGCATCGCGTGTCCTGATCATGGACGAGCCGACGGCGGCCCTGACGGTCAGCGAGGTGGACAGGCTCTTCACCATCATGCGCAAGCTCAGTGCCACCGGCGTGGGCATCATCTACATCTCGCATCGGCTTGAGGAGGTTCCCCAAGTTGCGGACCGGGTAACGGTGATGCGCGATGGCCGCGTGGCCGGGACGACAGCCCCGGACGCACCACAGGCCGAACTGGTCAGCCTTCTCGTCGGCCGGCCTCTGGAGGACCTTTACCCGAAACGCACACGCACCGCAGGTCGCCGGCTCCTTCATCTCAAGGACGCCCGTTTCCATCCCGCTCGAGCCAGCGCCGGCTGGCAGGTTCCCCAAAACGTTTCGCTCGACGTGCATGAGGGCGAAATTGTCGGCCTGGCGGGCGTCATGGGTGCCGGCCGTACCGAGTTGCTCAGCGCGCTCTATGGCACCGGCCTGGCCGGCCGTTGGGCCGGCACCGTCGAGGTCGACGATCGCCCGGTGCGCCTCGAGTCCATCAGAGCTGCGCGCAGGGCCGGCGTCGCCCTCGTCACCGACGACAGGCGAGGAAGCGGGCTGATGCTGCGTACAGCGGTCGGCCGCAACCTGGTCATGTCGGTGCTGCGACGAATCTCGCCGCGCGGCTTCATGTCGATTGCACGCGAAGCAGCCGCTGTGGCGCGCTCGTTCGGCCAATTCGACATACGACCGCGCAATGCGGCCATCCCGGTCGGCGCGCTGTCGGGCGGCAACCAGCAGAAGGTGGTGCTCGCCAAGGAGATCCTCGGCAATCCGCGGCTGCTGTTGCTGGATGAACCGACGCGTGGCGTCGACGTCGGCGCGAAGGCGGAAATCTATGCCAGGCTTCGCGATCTGGCATCGCAAGGCCTCGGCATACTCGTCGCCTCGAGCGAAATGCCTGAGCTGATTGGCCTATGCGATCGCATCGTGGTTCTTCGGGAGGGCCGCAACGTGGCGGAATTCGAGCGCGGCGTCGATGAACACACGGTGCTTGCCGCCGCAACCGGAAAGGCCTCCTGATGTCCGACACCAGCACGGCGGATACCGAACTGCCGAGCGGCAAGACAGCTCAGAAGCGGCGCGATCCGCTTGCACTCATCGTCCGCTTCCAGAGCCTGATCGGCTTGGTGGTCGTCGTGATCGGCGGCATCATCTTCTCGCCGCGCCGGCACGGACAGATACTGTTCATCGCCCCGGACAACATCGCCAACATCGTACGCGCCGTGTCCGAGACCGGCATCATCGCGATCGGCATGACCTTCGTCATCATCACTGCGGGGATCGACCTCTCGGTTGGCGCTTTGCTTGGCCTGGCCAGTGTCGTCACGGCCACGATGATGATCAATGGTGGCGTTGGCCTCGTGCCGACGATCCTTGCCGTGCTTCTTGCCGGCGTGGTCTTCGGTGCCGTTCAGGGCTCGATCTCGACGCGCTTCCGCCTTGAGCCCTTCATCGTCACCCTCGCGGGCCTTCAGGCCGCGCGCGGTCTGGCCCTGGTCGTCTCGGGCAACGAGTACATCAACATCTCCTATGGCGACGGACCCGGGCTTGCCCCTCCGGTATTTGCCATTCTGGGCGAGCGCTTGTTCAACAATGTGGTGCCGGTGGCAACCATCGTCTTCATCGCTTTTGCGGCGATCGCCACAGTGGTTCTCAACACGACCCGCTTTGGCCGCTATGTCTTTGCCGTCGGCGGCAATGAGCGGGCGGCGCGCCTCTCGGGCGTTCCGGTGTCCGCCGTCAAGATCACCGTCTATGCGATCACCGGCTTCGCGGCCGCTCTCGCCGGCATCGTCCATGCAGGGCAGTTCAACTTCGGCAGTGCCAATGACGGCGCCGGTTACGAACTTACCGCCATCGCCGCGGTCGTCATCGGCGGTACCAGCCTGTTCGGTGGAGCCGGATCGATGGTCGGCACGGTCGCCGGCACGATCATGCTCGGCGCGCTCGCCAACGTCCTGCAACTCAACAACATCACACCCGCCCTGCAATTGCTCGCGACAGCCGCGATCATCATCCTGGCGGCGGTTCTTCAGTCCCTCGTCCGTCGCCGCGAAGGTCTGGTCCGTTAAGTGGGCGACATTGGAAGACCCCTGAACGCCAGCTTACCCGGCGTCGGGAGAGTGAAGCTCAGCAAACCAACAGTCGAGCCAAGGGCATCGACAGGAAGGAAACAACCATGGTTATCAGGAGCACACGCAATAGCAGACAAAGGGCCTGGCAAACGTGTCTGCTTGCCGGGACCTTTCTCGCAGCCGCCGGAGGGGCTCAAGCTGCGGAACCATTGGTCAAGGCTTGCTCCAAGACCGGCGAATTCGTAATCGGCTTTTCTCAGGCCAACAATGCCGAGCCGTATCGCCAGCACGTCAATGACGAACTCACCGCCGCCGCCAAGGCAGTGTCCCAGTTCACCTTGCAGATCGCCGATGGCGCCGGCAGCGTGAACACCCAGACCTCACAGGTCGACAATTTCATCACCCAGAAGGTCGACCTGCTGCTGATATCGCCCTTCGAAGCATCGCCGCTGACGCCGGCGGTGAAGCGGGCCATGGAGGCCGGCATCCCCGTCATCGAGCTCGACCGCAAGACGGTTGGCGATCCGGGCAAGGACTACACGGCTTTTATTGGCGGCGACAATTACAAGATCGCCTTCGAAGCCGGCAAATATACCGCCACGAAACTGCTTCCTGACGGCGGTGAAGTTGCCGTTCTGGAAGGGCTGCCCAGTTCGACCCCTGCCGTGGAACGGCTCAACGGCTTCAAGGACGGCGTCAAGGAGAACGACAAGATCAAGGTCGTCGCCGAGCAGGCGGCGGACTGGCTGCCGGACAAGGCACAGACGGCGTTCGCAGCCATGCTTCAGGCCAATCCCGATATCAAGATGGTCTACGCCAGCAACGACATGATGGCCGCCGGAGCGCGCCTTGCCGCCAAGGGCGCCGGCAAGGAAGGGCAGATCAAGATCATCGGCACCGACGGATTGCCAGGTCCTGCCGGCGGCATCCGGGCCGTTGCCGAAGGCGAATGGGCTGCAACCTTCACTTATCCGACGGGCGCCAAGGAGGCGATCGATATGGCAAAGTCGGTTCTTCTCGATTGCGCCACATCCGTCGAGCCGACGGTCACAGTTGCAACGACGGCGATCACGCCGGAAAACGCCAAGCAGATGATGGGTAACTGACAAAAGTGCCATGGCGATTGCGGTGCGGAGGTCGAATGGCACCTCCGCACCGTCGCAACGCCTCATTTCCGCCCATCGGCCGGTCTTCGGCAACGGCGAGGGTCTCCAGGGTCCAATCAGATCGACCGTCGGTGCGCTCCGAAACAGCAAGAATGGAAGCCTCGGAAGGCCGCCATTAACTGTTCGTTAACCATGCCGGGCTAGCCTTAACCAATCAGTAAGGAGTCGCCTCTGTGACCTGCGTCGCTCCCATCCAAAACAAGTCCATACGCTTTCGAGCGCGCTCGTTTGTAGCCTTCACCCTCACCCCTGAGGCCCCGTTGGGGGAATGGCTGCAAAGCCTGGATCACTGGACCGAAAACTCTCCCGGCTTCTTTGCCGGTCGCCCGGTCGTGCTCGACCTGAATATGCTCAAGCCCGAGGCGGGCGAGATCGAAGATCTGGTCTCACAGCTCGCGGAGCGCGGGATTCGCATCTACGCGATCGAGGCGGACGGCAATGTTGGTCTCGATGCTGATCTGCCGCCGCTCCTCGTTGGCGCCAAGGAGGCCACCGCTGACGCGCTTTACGTGCAGCCGGACCCAAAAGCCGCCGCTGAGGCCAAGACGGAAGAGCCGGAGGCGCCGAACTCATTGATGATCAAGGCACCGATCCGCTCCGGCCAGTCGATCTTTCACCCCGATGGCGATGTGGTCATTGTCGGCTCCGTCAGTTCCGGTTCCGAAATCATCGCCGGGGGGTCGATCCACGTCTACGGCACGCTGCGTGGGCGTGCGTTCGCCGGCGCCACGGGAAATTCTGCGGCTCGTATCTTTTGCCGGAAAAATGAAGCCGAACTTCTGGCGGTAGACGGCTGGTACCGCACCGCCGAGGAGATGGACGCCTCCTCGCGAGGAAGGCCGGTACAGGCCTTTCTCGAGGACGGCGCACTTTGCGTCGCACCGCTCAACTAACAACATTGGAGGCACAAATATGGGCAAGGTAGTGGTTGTCACGTCCGGCAAAGGGGGTGTCGGCAAGACGACCTCGACGGCCGCTCTCGGCGCCGCGGTCGCGAAAACCGGCAAGCGGGTGGCCCTCGTCGACTTCGATGTCGGCCTGCGCAACCTCGATCTGATCATGGGCGCCGAGCGGCGCGTTGTTTTCGATATCGTCAACGTCATTCAGGGAACCGCCAAGCTCTCGCAGGCGCTGATCCGTGACAAGCGGCTCGACACGCTGTTCCTGCTGCCGGCCTCGCAAACGCGCGACAAGGATGCTCTCACCGAGGAAGGCGTCGCCGATGTCATCGACAAGCTGCGCTCGGTTTTCGACTATGTCTTCTGCGACAGCCCGGCCGGCATAGAGCGCGGCGCGCAGCTTGCGATGCGCTTTGCCGACGAGGCGGTAATCGTGACCAACCCGGAAGTGAGCTCGGTCCGCGATTCCGATCGCATTATCGGCCTGCTCGACTCCAGGACGATGAAAGCCGAGCAAGGTGAATCGATTGCCAAACACGTCCTCGTCACGCGCTATGACGCTGCCCGCGCTGCCCGCGGCGAGATGCTCAGCATTGATGACGTTCTCGAGATCCTGTCCACGCCTCTGCTGGGAATAATTCCCGAGAGCCAGGACGTGCTGCGCGCATCCAATGTGGGCGCGCCGGTTACGCTCAGCGAAAACACCAACCCCGCCGCACGCGCCTATATCGACGCGGCAAGAAGACTCGAGGGCGAGGACCTGCCGGTCGTTCTGCCTTTCGAGCGGAGGGGCCTCCTCGACCGGCTGTTGGGAAGGAGGGCAGCATGAACCTGCTCGATATCTTCAAGCGCCGCGGCAGCGCGCCCGTGGCGCGCGAGCGCTTGCAACTGCTGTTGGCTTACGAGCGTCGAAGCCGCAACCAGCCCGATCTCGTCTCCGTGTTGCGCGAGGAGATCATGGCGGTGATCGCCCGGCATGTTCAGGTCGACCAGGATTTCCTGCAGGTGAGCATGGATCACGGCGAAACGACGTCGAGATTGGAGATCGACATCCAGATCCCCAACAAGATCGCAATGCCCATGGCCGCGGCGTTCTAGCGGAATCCTCCAGTCAGGGCTCGCGTCGGCTGCTGCCGAGGTTGCGGCGCCGTGATTGGCGTGTTCGACCCGGTCGCCACGGGCAAGTCACGCAATAACCACTGCAACCACCGCCTCACCAAAACCCCGCGGCCGTTTCCAGCCGCGGGGGCGCCTTGGGAGGGCCTTTCGAAACCCGTGGTCAAATGTTGGCGAGCAATTCGTTGACGCGGCTTTCCATGTCGGCAAGGGCGGTGTCGACGTCCTTCTGGCCACTGATTGCTGCACTCATCTCTTCGCCGATAATGTCCTGGATCGCAAACTGGCGCTGTACGGCCGACGGCAGCGGCTTGCCGAGGTCGGCGACCGCAGAGATCGTGTTGCGATGCGGCAGGGCCTTGAAGGCGTCCGAGGTGATGACGGCCTTGTAGGCGGGCAGGTGACCGGTGCGCGACCACTCAAAGTCGTTGTCGGCGAAGAACTTCAGGAATTTGCCGATGGCCGCGATCTGTTCAGGCGTGCGGTCTTTCTGCGACACGGCCCAGGTGTGGCCGTCGGCATATTGCGCGTGGGTGCCGCCAAACAGCTGCGGATACGGATAAACCGCATAGCCGCCCTTGTTGAGCGCCGTACCCTTGGTTTCGGACTGGGCGTTGTAATCGCCGACCACCCAGGTGCCGTTGAGGTGGACGCCACCCTCGCCGGCAAGGAAGGCATTGATCGAGCCGCCATAATCGAGGTCCTTGGTGGTGTAGCCCTTCTCGAAGATCGCCTTGTACATCTCGACGACCTTCTTGGCTTCCGGCGTATTCAACTTCACATGCTTCGGATCGGCAAAGAAATCGGAATCCTGCTGGAAAAGATAAGTGTAGAGATTGCGTGTGTAGAGCGCAGTCTCATTGGTCAGGTTCTGGACGAAATAAGGCTTGCCCGTCTTCTGCTTGAACTGTTCGGCCTGGGCGAGCAGTTCCTCGGGCGACTTTGGAAAAATCGGCGTGCCGTCGGCACTGACGAGGCCGGCTTGTTTGAAAAGATCCATGTTGACATGATAGAGCATCGTCCAGCTGTCGATCGGCAGGCCATAGATCTTGCTGTCTTTGGTGGCGCCATTGCGCGCCGCGTCGGTGAAGGCGTCGGGTGTCACGCCGACTGACGTCAAGAGATCGTCGAGCGGCATCAACAGGCCCTTCGACTGATAATCCGACAGTACGGATTCATGGATCGTGACGATGTCCGGAGCGTCGCCTGAAGCGAACTGCGCGGTCAGCTGATCGTAGCCGGGCCATTCCACGGTGGTGACGTTGACGTGGACATCGGGATTGTCGGCGTTGAACTTGTTGATCAGCGAGGTGATGATTCCGCATTCGCCAACGGCTTTGGTGGGATCGGTGTTGGTGCCGAAATCGGCATCGCAGGCGCCGAAAAAGCGCTGCACGCTCAGTTCCGTGGCCGCGAAGCTTGGATTAGCGAGCATCATTGCGCCCGCAGAGACTGCGGCAAACAGCATTTTCTTCAGTTTCATATCAGTTCCTCCTACTGAGTTTCCGCCGCTCCACCCTGGATTGGCCTTCGTGCTTCAATCGCTGCGCATTCCCCCCGGCCGTCAGGCAATCTTCGTTATCTCACCGCAGCGCCGGAGACCGCCGTGACGATGTATTTCTGGAAAAACAGGTAGACGATCAGGATCGGTGCACCGGCAAACACCGCCTGCGCCATCAGGAAGCCGATGCCTTCGGACTGGGCGAAGTTGGTCTGCGTCGAGGCCATGCCGACCGTCAGCGTGAACATGTCCTTCCTCGTTGCCGAAATCAGCGGCCAGAAATAATCGTTCCACGCGCCGAGAAAGGTAAAGATGCCGAGCGTTGCCTGCGCAGGCAGCGTGAGCGGCAGAAGCACCTTCCAGAAAATCCTGAGCCGGCTGGCGTTATCGAGCATGGCGGCTTCGTCCAACTCCTTCGGGATGGCTTTGAAATACTGGGTCATCAGGAAGACGCCGAACGGAGCCGAAAGGCCCGGCAGAATGAGCCCTTGATAGGTGTTGTGGAACTTCAGCATGCTGAAGATCTGGTGACGGGCGACGAGCACGGCCTGCTCCGGGACCGCCAGGCCGAACAGCACGATCACGAACAGCACGTCTCGGCCGGGGAAATTCAGCCGTGCAAAGCCGTAGCCGGCGAGCGACGACAGGATCAAGGTGCCGAGCGTCAATCCGCCCGAGACGATGATGCTGTTGCGCACCCAGATGAACACCGACGAGGTGCCGACCGTGTTGATGTAGTTCTTCAGCGTATAGGGCGCGTGAAACACCGAATTCGGATCTGCCATCAGCTCCGCATTGTCCTTGAGTGACAGGCCGATGACCCACAGAACCGGCGCGATCATGACGATCGAAAGCAGGAGGACCAGGGCCAGCAACAAATGGTCGCCAAATGCCCGTCCCTTGATGGAAGCGGCTGGAGCGCTCATGCCTGGTCTCCCCTGCTGCGTGTCACCAGGTACTGGGCCATGGCCGCGATCAGGATGAGGATGAACAGGATTTCCGATGCAGCGGCGCCCAGGCCGAGATCCCAGCGGCGGAATGCGGTGTCGTAGATGTAGAGCACGATCGGCTTGGTCAGGTTGTTCGGACCGCCCCGCGTCATCAGCCAAGCCTGGCCGAACAGCTGGAATTGCAGCACGATCTGGATAATGATCACCAGGATGAAGGTCCGCTTGATCGACGGCAGCGTGATCGAGCGTAGCGTCTGCCAGCGATTGGCATTGTCCAGCGCCGCCGCCTCGTAGATATCCTGCGGAATCTGCTGGAGCGCCGAGAGAAAGAGCATCATCGGCAGGCCGATGCACCACCAGATGGTGGCAATGGCGATGCCGACCATCGCCAGGTTGGGATCGGAAATGAAAGCCGGGGCGGTCGCGCCGAACCATCCGTAGATCGTCGACAACAGACCGACATTCGGAATGAAGACGATGCGCCAGATCAGCGTGACGATGGTGACCGACAGCACCGACGAGGAAAAGAACAGCGTCCGCAAAACCGCAGCAGTGCGCGTCCGGCGATTGAGGCAAAGCGCCAGGAAAAGACCGATCAGCGCCAGCGTCGGCACCGTCAGCAGCACGAAGTAGAAGGTGTTCCAGATCGATTGCAGGAAGACCTTGTCGTGATACAGCCTGACGTAATTGCCGAAACCGACAAAATTTCCGGACGAGAACGTGTCGGCCTTGTGGAAACTCAGCCACATCCCCCAGAGCAGCGGGAAGAGCAGCAGCGTCGTGAAGAAGAACAAGAATGGCGCAACGAAAATGAAGTTTCGCCATTGCGGCGCATAGATGTCGGCGGTCGGCGTTCTGGCGCCGACAGCAAGCGTCGCGGTCGGGGACATCGCCAGCCGGTCAACCATCTCAGGCCTCCCTCGCATGCCAGGCGCGGCCGGTCTCATTGAACAGATGCGATTTCTGGCCGTCGAAGGCGAGCCCGATCCTGTCGCCGACGGCGACGCGACTGTTGCCGGCATCGGAACCGACTATCTGCTGGCCATCGCCCAGCCGCGCGTAGATCAGGGTGCGTTCGCCGAGCCGCTCGAGCACATCGACCACGCCATCGGCATTGCCCTGTCCGGCGGCAACGATACGGACGTCTTCCGAACGGATGCCGAAAGTGTACTTGCCATCGGTCAATTGGCTGGAGGCGATCTCGGTCTGCACCGAGATGCCGTCCGCAAACCTGGCCGTGGCGTTCTCGCCGGATTTGTTGAGCGTCGCATCAACGAAGTTCATCGCCGGCGCACCGACGAACCCTGCGACGAATTTGGTCGCCGGACGCTCGTAGATCTCCATCGGAGTGCCGATCTGATCGATCTTGCGATTGTTCATGACGACGATGCGGTCGGCGAGCGTCATTGCCTCGACCTGGTCGTGGGTGACGAAGATCATCGTCGACTGCAGGCGCTGATGAAGCTGGGCAAGTTCGATGCGGGTGCGGGTGCGCAACGCCGCATCGAGATTGGAGAGCGGCTCGTCGAACAGGAACGCCTTCGGCTCCTTGACGATCGCACGGCCGATGGCGACGCGCTGGCGCTGACCGCCGGAGAGCTGGCCCGGCTTGCGATCGAGCAAATGCGGCATTTCGAGGATGCGGGCGGCTTCGTTGATGCGCGCCTCGATGACCTTGCCTGGAACGCCGATATTCGCAAGCCCGAAGGCCATGTTGTCGCGCACCGTCATATGCGGATAAAGCGCATAGGACTGGAACACCATGGCAATGCCGCGCTTGCCCGGCGGCAGATGATCGATGCGCTCATTGTTGATGGCAATCTCGCCGCTATCGACAGCTTCGAGACCGGCAATCATTCGAAGAAGCGTCGATTTTCCGCAACCGGACGGCCCCAGGAACACGATGAATTCGCGTGCCCTTATGGAGAGCGACAGATGATCCAGCACCGTCATGGCACCGAACTGCTTGCTCACGTTTCTGATCTCGATATCGGCCGTCACGTCGACGCTCCTCCTCAGCGCTTGCGCTTGTCTCGATGATCCGCCTGAACTCAGAGCCTCAGGCGAATGACCTGGTAGGAATAGGCCGGCAGCGACAGGCTCAGCTTGCCGCCGGCGAGTGAGGCGCCCTCACCCTTCCTTGGGCCGACATTGCCTGGGTTCTCGGCCGAATTGACGGCTTTCAGATCGGCGTGCGCCACGACCCGGTGATCGACGATTTCCGCTGCGCCGAAGCCGGTGAGGTCGACCACTGTTTCGATTGCCTCGCTCGAATGGCGGTTGACGGCGAAGAAGGTGACGTGGCCGGTCTTCGTGTCGTGCACGCCGGCAATGTCGACGTAGGCGACGTCGCCCGCAACGGTGGATTTATAGGTCGGGCTTTCCACCTTGAGATCCAGCGCATTGCCGCGGCCGTAGTTAGAAGCAAACAGATAGGGATAAAAAATCGTCTGCCGCCATGCCGGGCCATTCGGAACGGTCATGATCGGCGCGATGACGTTGACCAGTTGTGCCAGGCAGGCGATCTTGACGACATCGGAACGGCGGATGAAGGTGTTGAGGATCAGGCCGACCTGCAGCACATCCTCGAAATTATAGATGTCTTCGAGCAACGGCGGGGCGAATGGCCAGCCGTCGCTGCCGCCGAGGATTTTCTTGTCCTGCTCCTTGGAATGGTACCAGACGTTCCATTCGTCGAACGAGATGTAGACCTGCTTGTTGGAGCGCTTCTTGGCCTTGATATAGTCGATGACGCCGGCGACCGAGACAATGTAGTCGTCGAGCTTTTCGCTCATGGCGAGATAGTTCGAAGCGTCGTTGGCTTCGTTGTCGAAATACATGTGCAGCGAGATGTAGTCGACCTCGTTGTAGGTATGGTCGAGAACCGTCGCTTCCCATTCAGGGTAGGTCGGCATCTTGGCATTCGAAGAGCCGCAGACCACCAACTCGAGCGACTTGGAGAAGGCGCGCATTGCCTTGGCCGTCACATGCGCTAAGCGGCCATACTCGTCCGCGGTCTTGTGGCCGATCTGCCAGGGGCCGTCCATTTCATTGCCGAGGCACCAGAGCTTGACGTCGAAGGGCTCCTTGCGGCCATTGGCGATGCGCTTGTCGCTCCATTTACTGCCGCCGGGGTGGTTGGCGTACTCCAGAAGGTTGCGGGCTTCGTCAAGGCCGCGCGAGCCGAGATTGACGGCAAGCATCATCTCGGTGTTGGCGGAGGTGCACCAATCGGCAAATTCGTGCAGGCCGACTTCGTTGCTTTCCGACGTATGCCAGGCGAGGTCGAGCCGCACCGGGCGCTCTTCCTTGGGGCCGATGCCGTCTTCCCAATTGTAGGCGGAGACGAAATTGCCGCCGGGATAGCGGACGATCGGAACATTAAGTTCTCTGACGAGATCGATGACGTCCTGACGCATGCCATTGGCATCCGCCGTCGGATGGCCTGGCTCGTAGATGCCGGTATAAACTGCCCGCCCGAGATGCTCGATGAAGGATCCGTAGAGCCTCGGATCGATTTCCGAGACAACATAATGCGGATGTGCCGTAACGGCTGCCTTCATGCATTCCTCCCATCGATATCACAAACGATGATTTAAATCATCTTGCCCGATATCAAAGAGGAATTGGCAGCCCTTCGTCAAGCCAAAATAGCCAAAAGTAGGACAATTAGACGAAGGTTTTGGCTCAGCAGAAAGCCAGTTCATTGAAATTGCGGCGTTATCTTCAGAACCCGGTTTCATGATATCAACCAGTTTTGATCCGGAGCAGGATGTCCTGATCGTAATTTCCAAAGCCCTTGCCGAAAATGTTGATCCCGCCGGGGCGCTTGGCGTCGTCCTTGACGCCGATACGGACGCGGATTGAATGATGGCTCTTCAGATCGAGTGCGGCGAGGCCGGTTTCGGAAATCCTGAGGCCGTCGACATAGGTGCCGTCATTGGCAATTCGCCAGTTCTTGAGCTTGCCGTATTGCGAACCCTTGAGTTTCCACCAGGACGGCGTGAAGACGCCGCGCTTGTCGCCGAAATCCCCCGGCGACGTCCAGGTGCCGACATCGACGCCATTGATCGTCAGCGTGATGTCCGAGGGCCAATCGGCGCTGGTGCCCGGCACTTCCGAAGACAGCTCTATCGCCACTTCGAGCTCGGTGATCTCGGCATCGGCGAGCTTGGCATTATTGGGAAACTGGTATTCGACAAAACCGCGGGTGAACCACAACAGCCCGGCTTTCATACGATCCGGATCGAGGAAAGTGTTCGGTACATCGAGCAAGCCGATGATGCCGTCCGGCGAACAAAGGCCGCAGGGCGCGGTAACCTCGAAGCCGGTGTAAAGCCCGATCGGCATCGACACTTCGATCGCGTCGTTCTTGACCGCACGATATTCGCTCTTGAACACGACGAGCACTTCTTCGGCCGTCGGATAACAGATTTTCTGGCTGCCTTTCTTCGCTTTCAGGTTCTCGGTGCGGATCAGCCCCGCATCCTCCAGCACCTGGATGTTGGTCGAGACGGTCGACTGCGGCAGCGACAGCACGGCGGCGATTTCGTTGACATTCATCGGCCCCTTCTCATGCAGCAGTTTCAGCATCGAGATACGCGCCGAGGAGGCAAGCCCCTTTAGCACGGCAATGCCTTCCTCAGGTTCAATCACCAGAAAATTGCGACTCATAAAATGCCCGGGCCCATGCCAAATCTATATCCGAAATTATCCTGTATATCGGGATATCTGATTTAATCAATGCGCAGGCGAACCCGAGCAATTTGTTAAATCCAGCAGGGCGACGGTCGTGCGGTGGCCCTGCACAGAATTTGTGCAGGAGCCATATGCAGAGTGGACACCTGAACGCCGATCGCCCAATCTAGTCCGGAGCCGAGCCCGGTGATGGCGGCTTGGACATGAAGTGGTTGGACGGGTCGTGACCAAAGGGTGGAAATTATATGATCAGCGACTGGCCTGGGTCCTCGTCGCGCCCGTGCTTTTGCTGCTTACCCTGCTTCTGCTGCTGCCGATCGCGATGATGACTGTCTACACGTTTTTCACCTTCGTTACCGCTGGGGTGGAGTCGGCGGTGCTGACCTTCGACAACTGGAAGGAATTCCTCACCGACAGCTACTATCACGGCTTTCTTTGGAAGACCGTTCGCGTCGGCGCCATCACCGCTGTGATCTGCGCGATCCTTGGCTATTTCCCCGCCTATTTCATCTGGGCCACGACTTTCAAGCACAAATGGCTGCTGCTGTTGCTGCTCATCGTGCCCTTCTGGATCAGCTTCACCATCCGGACATTCTCGTGGATCCACATTCTCGGCGAACAGGGGCTGATCAACGTCGTGCTCATCCGGCTGGGGGTCATCAACGAGCCGTTGCCGATGCTCTACACCGAGGGCGCCGTCATCATGGGGCTGCTGCATTTTCTGCTGCCCTACATGATCCTGAACGTCTATGTCAGCCTGGAGGGCATCGACCGCACCTTGATCGCCGCCGCCCGCTCGATGGGCTGCACCAGCGCACAGGCGTTCCGCGAAGTGACCCTGCCGCTGTCGATTCCGGGGCTGGGCGCCGGACTGTTGCTCTGCTTCGTGCTGGCGGCCGGCTCCTATGTGACGCCGCAATTGCTCGGGGGAAGCCGCGACGCGCTGTTCGGCAATCTGATCTACGACACCATCATGGGGCAGCTCAACTGGCCGATGGGCGCCACGCTTTCCATCGTCCTGTTCGTTCTGCTCGGTGCGGCCGCGGCCGCCTACAGCCGCTATATGGGCCTGTCGCAGATCATGAAGGGTCTCAGTGCATGAGAGCGGAGCATCCCGATCGCGAAGGCAGATGGGCGTGGCGGCTAACCGGCGCGATCACGGTGTGCGTCTATGTCTTCATGTTCGCGCCGATCCTCGCCACGGTCGTGCTTTCCTTCAACGCCTCGATGTTTGGCGGCTTTCCCCTCACCGGCTTCAGCCTGCGCTGGTACGAGAAGCTGCTCACCAACGGGCCGGTCCTCGATGCCTTCCGGACATCGATGTGGATTGCCCTGGTGACGGCAACGGTGACGACGCTGCTCGGCATCATGGCGGCATTGGCGCTGGTGCGCTTCGAGTTCCGTGGCAAGCAGGCGATCAACACGCTTGTCATTCTTCCCGCGCTGGTCCCCGAGACGATACTGGGCGTCGGCCTGCTGGTCATGATCAAAGCCGTCGACCAACCGCGCAGCATGACGCTTCTGGTACTCGGCCACATTCTGCTCACGCTCCCCTACGTGGTGCTGATCGTTCAGGCGCGCATGGTCGGCATTAAACGTTCCTATGAGGAGGCGGCACTGTCGCTCGGGGCGCCGCGTGTGTCGACATTCCGCGAGATCACGCTGCCGCTGCTCATTCCCGCAGTGCTTGCCAGCGTGCTGCTCGCCTTCACCATCTCGTTCGACAACACCTCGGCCAGCCTGTTCTGGCGACCGGCGGGCGTCGAGACCATGCCGACGCAAATCCTCTCGATGCTGAAGATCTCGATCAGCCCCGAGGTGAACGCGCTGGGCACTGTCATGATCCTTTTGACGGTCGGCATTCCCTTGGCTGGTGGGCTCATCCTGCAAAGCCTCACCTGGTTCAAGGCAGGCAAGTGAAAATGAAAATGGGAGAATGAAAATGAAACTGACAACCACCAAACGACTGGAACGGCTCAACGAACGCTATGCCAATGGCGACATCAGCCGGCGATCATTCCTGACGCTGACGGCCGCCGCTGCCGCCGCCCCCGGGCTTTCCATGCCCTGGATGGGACGCGCGCTGGCCGCGGTTTCGGAAGTGCGCTTCGACGGATGGGGCGGCGTGGTGCAGGAGGCGATCGATAAGTACGCGTTCCAGCCCTACACCGCCAAGTCCAAGGTCAAGGTCGTCCAGGGCACCTTTGGCGACGAGAACGAGATCATCACCAAGATCAAGACGTCGAAGCCGGGCGACTTCCAGATCGTCCATTCTTCCGGCGTCAACTACTACATCAAATACGTCAATGGCGGCTTCAACTCGGAGATCAACGAGGCGAACATTCCGAACATGGCGAATGTGCTGACCGCCATGATCGAGCCGTTCCGCAAGATCACGCCGAAGCTGTCGGCAGTGCCATATGATTACGGCACCACCGGCATCGCCTACAACAACAAGGTCATCTCGCCGGAGGAAGCCAAGGAAAAGGGCGCCAACCTGCTTACCGACAAGAAATATGCCGGCAAGGTCGGCGGCTACGCCGATATGACGACGCGCGTCTGGTATGCGGCGCTGCAGACGAAACAGGACCCCAACAACATCCAGGACATGGATGCGGTCTGGGCCAAGGTTCGCGAGACCCGCGACCTGGCCAAGAAGTTCTGGAGTTCCGGCGCGGAACTGATGGACCTCCTGTCGCGCAACGAAATCGTCGTTACCGATGCCTGGTCCGGACGCGTCGCCGCCCTGCAGCAGCAGGGCCAGCCGATCGGCTATCTCGACCCCGCCGGCTCATACGCATGGATGGAGGACATGCTGGTGCTCAAGGGATCGCCGATGGCCGAATGCGAGGAACTGATCAACTTCATGCTGGATCCGGCCACGTCGATCGCTGTCGCCGAAGGCCAGAATTATCCACCCTCGCTTGATCCGACCAAGGTGAAGCTGACCGACAAGATCGCAGCGCTTCCGGCCTTCGACCCGACCGGATCGATGAAGTCGCTGACCTTCGCCGATCCGCTCTACTGGGCGAAGAACGAAGACGCCTGGACCAAGCAATGGGACAGGGTGTCGAAAGGTGCATGACGATAACAGCCACGATCAGCCCCGGCCGGCATCGGCCGGGGCTGATCGCGACCCGCTCGCTCGGGGCGAAAGCCAGCCGACAGGAAAGCCTGCGGTCGAGTTTCGCGACATCGATATTTTCTACGGCAAGTTCGCCGCCGTGCGCGATTTTTCACTGGCGATCCGCAAGGGCAGTTTCGTCACCTTGCTGGGGCCGTCCGGATGCGGCAAGACCACGATCCTGCGATCGATCGCCGGCCTGGTGGATATCACCAGCGGGCAGATCTCGATCGGCGGAAAGCGCGTCGACGACATCCCGATCTACAAGCGCAACATCGGCCTGGTGTTCCAGAACTACGCGCTCTTTCCACACAAGAACGTCTTCGACAACGTCGCATTCGGGCTGAAATACCGGAACGTGCCGAAACCGGAAATCGTGCGCCGGGTCAAGAAGGCGCTGGATATGGTGCGGCTGCCCGGCAGTGAGACAAAGCTGCCGTCACAGCTCTCGGGCGGCCAGCAGCAACGCATCGCACTGGCCCGCGCCATCGTCTTCGAACCGGAAGTGCTGCTGCTAGACGAGCCCTTGTCGGCGCTCGACGCCAATATGCGCGAGGACATGCGCGTCGAGATCAAGAAAATCCAGCGGGAGACGGGCATCACCGCCATCTTTGTGACGCACGACCAGGAAGAAGCCTTGTCGATGTCCGACCGCATCGTCGTGATGAACGCCGGCCTGATCGAGCAGATCGGTTCCCCGGCGCAGGTCTACGACCAGCCGGCCACCGCATTCGTCGCCAATTTCCTGGGTAAGGCCAACATGCTGCCCGGCAGCGTGACGGCGATGGACGGCAACATGGCAACGATCGCGCTGGCCAGCGGCCATGTCGTGAAGGCGGCCGCACCGAAGGCGCTCACGGCCGGCAGCGCGATCACCGTCGTCGTTCGCCCGCAGAAGCTTACCGTCGGCACCGCCGGTGCTGCCAACAGGCTGTCGGGACGAATAGTCTCGACCTCCTATCTCGGCGGCAATGCGGTCTACGAGATCGACATCGGCGCTGGCACGCCGTTGCGCGCCAACACGCTGATCGACGGCCAGCCGCTGCGTGAAGGCGAAACGGTCGATGTCTGCTTCGACCCGCTGGGTTGCGTGCTTCTCGACGCGCAAGGCGTACGTATCGCGTAGCGACGAGGCGCTGAGCCGTTCAGTCTTTCGCGTCACCCCTTGGCCCGAGAAACCGCGCATAGACCTCACCGACAATACCGCGCCGGAAAACCAGCACGCAGACCATGAAGGTCAGGCCGGTGGCGATGGTCACCGGAAAATTCGAGGTAGCGAGCGTGTTTTCCAGGCCGACGACCAGACTGGCGCCGATGATCGGCCCGACCATGGTGCCGATGCCGCCGAGGAGCGTCATCAGGATCACCTCGCCCGACATCTGCCAGGTGACGTCGGTGAGCGTGGCAAACTGAAAAACGATCGCCTTGAGCGCGCCCGCCAGCCCGGCCAATGTTGCCGACATGACGAAAGCCGCCAGCTTGTAGTTGGCGACGGAATAGCCAAGCGAAATTGCCCGGCTCTCGTTTTCGCGGATGGAACGCAGGATCATGCCGAAAGGCGAGTTGATGACGCGCCAGATGGCGAACACGCCGATCAGGAAGACCGCCAGAACGAAATAGTAGATGTTCATCGAGACGTTCAGGTCGAGCATTCCAAACAGCCTGCCGCGCGGCACGCCCTGGATGCCGTCCTCACCTCCGGTGAACGGCGCCTGCACGCAGAAGAAGAAGAACATCTGCGACAGCGCCAGCGTGATCATGGCGAAATAGATGCCTTGCCGGCGGATGGCAAAGAAGCCCATCACAAGGCCAAGCAGCGCGGCACCCAGGACGCCGAGCAGGATGCCCGCTTCCGGCGGCCAGCCCCAGACCTTGACCGCATATGCGCTGAAGTAGGCTGCCCCGCCGAAGAACGTCGCATGGCCGAAGGACAACAACCCGGTGTAGCCGAGCAGAAGGTTGAACGCGCAGGCAAACAGCGCAAAGCACAGCATTTTCATCAGGAAGATCGGATAGACGAAGAAAGGCGCCACCAGCAGCGCTAGGATGCCGAGCCCCACCAGCGTCCATTCAAGCCATACCGAACTTTTGGCGCGCGTCTCGCGAAGTGAGAGTTCGGCCATCTCAGACGTCCCTTCCGAAAAGACCGGCGGGCCGGACCAGAAGCACGATCGCCATGATGACGAAGACCACCAGATTGGAGGCTTCGGGATAGAAAACCTTGGTCAGGCCTTCGGCGAGCCCAAGCATGTAACCGGTGACGATCGCCCCGAGGATCGATCCCATGCCGCCGACCACGACAACGGCGAACACGACGATGATGAGATCAGATCCCATCAGCGGGCTTACCTGATAGATCGGCGCAGCGAGAACGCCGGCGAGACCGGCAAGAGCGCAGCCGAGGCCGTAGGTAAGGGTCAGCAGCAACGGCACGTTGACGCCGAAAGCCTGGACCAGGCGGGGGTTCTCCGTTGCCGCGCGCAGATAGGAGCCCAGCTTGGTCTTCTCGATCAGCACCCAGGTGCCGAAACAGACGATCATCGAGGCGACCACCACCCAGCCGCGGTAATTTGGCAGGAACATGAAGCCGAGATTGGTGCCGCCGGAGAGCAGCGGCGGCACGGAATAAGGACTTCCCGATACCCCATAGTAGTAACGGAACACGCCTTCGAGCACGAGCGCGAGGCCAAAGGTGAAAAGTAGACCGTAAAGCGGGTCGATATCGTAAAGCCGCGACAGCGCCAGGCGCTCGACCACGACACCGAAGCCGCCGACGATCAGCGGCGATAGGATCAGAGCTGGCCAATAGCCGATGCCGAACCGGGTGAGCAGCAGATAGCCGATGAAGGCGCCGAGCATATAGAGCGCACCGTGGGCGAAATTGATGACACGCAACAGGCCGAATATGACGGCCAGGCCGAGGCTCAACATTGCGTAGAAAGAGCCGTTGATGAGGCCGACCAGCAATTGGCCGAGGAATGCCTGAACGGGTATTCCGAAGATCATCGTCATGGCGCCATCATACACCCAGCACTTCATGCAGCAGCGTCATGCGATCCGGAAGTTCGCCGACCGGAAAGCCCGCCACCACCTTGCCGTGCTCCATCAGATAGAAACGATCGGTGACACGGCTGGCAAAGCGGAAATTCTGCTCGACCAGCAGGATTGTCATGCCGCGCTTTTTCATCGTCGCCAGCAGATCGCCGATGCGCTGCACGATAACGGGAGCCAGTCCCTCGGTCGGTTCATCGAGAAGCAGCATTTTCACGCCGGTCCGCAGCATGCGCGCGATCGCCAGCATCTGCTGTTCGCCGCCCGACAGCCTGGTGCCGGGGCTGTTGCGGCGCTCCTTCAGATTGGGGAAGAGATCGAATATTTCCTCCACGCTCATGCCGCCCTCGGCTACGATCGGCGGCAGGACCAGATTCTCGTCCACGGTCAGCGTCGCGAAGATGCCGCGTTCCTCCGGCACCAGGCCAATGCCTTGATGCGCCGTCCGGTGCAGTGGCAGGCGCATCAGATCCTTGCCGTCGAAAGCAATCTGGCCGGTCCGCTGGCGGATCAGCCCGATGATGGCGCGCAATGTCGTGGTCTTGCCGACGCCGTTGCGGCCCAGCAATGTCACCGTTTCACCTGGAAAGACCTCCAGATCGACGCCGTGAAGCGCATGGCTTTCGCCATACCAGGCGTTGAGGCCGCGGACTGCGAGAAGAGGCGCGGCGTCACTCATCGGCGGTGCCCATATAGGCGATCCTCACCCGTTCGTCGCGACTGACCGTGGCGTAGTCGCCGGCGGCAAGGATTTCGCCGCGCTGCATGACGGTTATCCAGTCGCAAAGATCGGCCACTACAGTCAGATTGTGCTCGACCATCAGCACGGCGCGGTCCCTGGCGACCGAGCGGATGATGTCTGAAACCGTGCGCACATCCTCATGCCCCATGCCGACCATCGGCTCGTCGAGCAGCAGCACTTTCGGATCGAGGGCCAGCGTCGTGGCGATCTCGAGCACGCGTTTCCTGCCATAGGAGAGATCGGCGGCGGGCATGTTCTTGGCATCGTCGAGGCCGACAGACCGCAAAAGCTCCTCGGCGCGCGGCGTCAATCGATCGAGCGCAGCCAGCGAGCGCCAGAACTGAACGCTGAGCCCGCCCGGCCGCTGCAACGCAACGCGCACATTGTCGAGCACGCTGAGATGCGGAAACACCGCCGATATCTGGAACGAGCGCACCAGGCCCATCCGCGCGACCTTGGCCGGCGACGTGCGGGTGATGTCGTGGCCAAGCAGTTCGATCCTGCCGCTGGTCGGCGGCAGGAACTTGGTAAGCAGGTTGAAGACGGTGGTCTTGCCGGCGCCGTTGGGCCCGATTAGCGCGTGGATGTTGCCATGGTAGAGGTCGAGATCGACATTCCTGACAGCGACGAAACCGGCGAAGTCGCGCCGCAAACCGCGGGCGGAAAGCACCACCCGCGGCCCATTCGGTTCGGGCGGCGCCATCGGCCCGCCAATCACTCGCCGGCCGTGGGACAGCCGCTTTCCTTGGGGCTCAGGAACGCCTCGTTACCGGGGATCGTGGCAAGGGGTTTGTAATAGTCCCATTCCTTGGTGCTCTCGCTCGGCGACTTGACCTGATAAAGATACATATCGTGGACCATGTTGCCGTCGGACTGCACTTTGCCGTTCGCCGTAAAGACGTCGTTCACCGGCATCGAATGCAATTCCTTGGCGACGGCTTCAGTCGCGTCGGTGCCGGCCTTGTCGATCGCCTTCAGATACTGCGTCACTGCCGAGTAGGTGGCGACCTGGATCATGTTCGGCATGCGGTTGGTGCGCTTGAAAAACTGCTGGGCGAACTCGCGGCTCTTGTCATCGCGATCCCAGTAGAAGCCTTCGGTCAGCACCACGCCTTGCGCTGCCTCGAGGCCAAGCCCATGCACCTCGGCCAGCGTGAACAGAAGCGCTGCAAGTCGCTGACCGCCCTGCACGATACCGAACTCGGCCGCCTGCTTGATCGAGTTGGAGGTGTCGAGGCCGGCGTTCGCCAGCCCGACGACCTTGGCGCCCGACGATTGCGCCTGCAGCAGGAAGGATGAATAATCGGTCGAGCCGAGCGGATAGCGCACCTCGCCAACCACCTTGCCGCCATGGCTCTCGACGAACTTGGCGGTCTGCTCCTTGAGCGAATAGCCGAATGCATAATCGACGGTGACGAAGAACCAGCTGTCGCCGCCTTGCTGGACAAGAGCGCCACCGGTTCCTACCGCCTGCGAATGCGTGTCATAGGCCCAGTGGAAGCCATAGGGCGAGCATTGTTTGCCGGTCAGCTCGGTGGTCGCGGCGCCGGTGACGATGTCGATTTTCTTCTTTTCCTTGGAAATCCCCTGGACGGCCAGCGCCACCGAGGAGGTGGTCAGTTCCATGATGGAATCGACCTGTTCGGTATCATACCACTGCCGCGCAATGTTGGAGGCGATGTCCGGCTTGTTCTGGTGGTCGGCGCTGACGATCTCGATCGGCGCGCCTTGTACCTTGCCGCCGAAATCCTCGACCGCCATCTTGGCGGCCTCGACCGACCACTTGCCGCCGAAATCGGCATAGACGCCCGACTGGTCGTTGAGAATGCCGATCTTGACCTTGCCGTCAGAAATCTCGGCGGCTGCGGCAGGCATCGCAGTCGCTGCAAGAAGCGCGGCCGAGGCCAGGTACGATATCTTCATTGGTGACTTCCTCCCTTATGGTCGACAACCGAGCAACATGTCGGCGGCTGCCTGCTGCGGCACGAAGAGTGGCCTCCCATATTCCGTCCTCTCCGGCGGAAAATCGCAGCGCTGTACGGCCGGCTATGCCCGTCCCTCAGATCGTAGCATCGCGCGGCAACGCGAGAACAGTTACTTTAGTATTAGGCTCGCGGTGCCCATGCCGCGGACGTCGAAGCGCAACATAGGGCCGGATCGTGCGGGGTCCAGATGGCGCCTGATCTCTCTGAAGCCGACGTGCCGTGATGAAATCCCGGCCCGAGCGGTCGTGATCAGATGATGCAG
Organism: Mesorhizobium sp. M1163; assembly: GCF_040318415.1. Classification (NCBI taxonomy): domain Bacteria; kingdom Pseudomonadati; phylum Pseudomonadota; class Alphaproteobacteria; order Hyphomicrobiales; family Phyllobacteriaceae; genus Mesorhizobium; species Mesorhizobium sp. M1163. The sequence goes on from NZ_JAMYMF010000002.1 coordinate 193,045, forward strand.
GTGAACGAGAAACGTGTGTTCTCAACCGCCGGCTGGATGATGGCATGCAACCAGGCGGCCATCGCCGATGCTTTGAAGAAGCGGACGCTGGCTGCGGCAGAGGGAGGTGGCGGCTGGGCAGCGGGTGTGGAACCGGCATCCCGAAGGTGGGTTCATCGGGCTTGGCAGCTCGCCCTTGAGTACCAACCGCCCGCGCCGCGCACGGTCGATGCTGGGTATCGGAACGGCGGAACGCAGCGCCGCGGTGTAATGGTGTCTGGGCGCCGCAAAGACCTCGTCGGTCGGCCCGCTCTCCACGATCGATCCCAGATACATGACCGCCACACGGTTCGAGATCTGACGCACCACGGAAAGGTCGTGGGCGATGAACACATAGGTCAGGTTGAACTCCTCGCGCAGATCGGCGAGCAGGTTGACGATCTGCGCCTGGATCGAGACGTCGAGCGCCGAGACCGGCTCGTCGGCCACGATCAGCCGTGGCCGCAGCGCCAGCGCACGGGCGATGCCGATACGCTGGCGCTGGCAGCCGGAGAATTCGTGCGGATAGCGCGATGCGTGCTGGGGCGACAAGTCGACCCGGCGCAGAAGGTCGGCCACGCGATCCGCCATTTCCGATGCCGAGAGGCGTTCATGGATACGGAATGGATCGGCCAGCAGATCGCCGACCCGCCGGCGCGGATTGAGCGAAGCGCTGGGATCCTGAAAGACCATCTGCATCTGCCGCCGCAACGGACGAAGCTGGCGCTGGGAGGCATCGCTGATGTCGCGGCCCTCGAATTCCAGCGACCCCGAGCTGATTTCGGTCAGACGCACCAGACACCGGCCAAGCGTGGATTTGCCGCAACCGGACTCACCGACGATGCCGAGCGTTTCCCCGGGCCAGATGTCGAGAGACACCTTATCGACCGCATGTACGGTCCGGCGCTGTGCCGGGAAGATCGAGCGGCCGACGCTATAACGTTTCGACAGATCGCCGGCGCGAAGCAGCGGGCGCGGCACGGCATTCATCGTTGCATCTCCACGCCGCCAGGCCTTTGGACAGCGAATTGTCTGCGCGTGCACTCCGGCAACACGCAGGCGGCGCGATGGCTCTCGCCTTGCATGATCGGCAGCTGGACCAGACAGGCGTCGTGGCGAAAGGCACACCGGGGGCCGAAGGCGCAGCCTTTCGGCAGGTTGGAGAGCGAGGGCGGAATCCCCGGGATAGCGGCAAGCCGGGCCGGACGTGGTCCCCCCATCGGCGGGATCGAGCCGAACAAGCCCCATGTGTAGGGATGCAGCGGCGCCCGGAACACGCTGCTCTTGCCGCCCTCCTCGACAAAGCGTCCGCCATACATCACCAGCACCCGGTCCGCGACTTCGGCAACGACGCCAAGATCATGCGTGACCAGGATCACCGCCGACCCGAACTGGTCGCGCAATCGTCCGATCAATTCGAGGATCTGCGCCTGCACGGTAACATCGAGGGCTGTGGTCGGTTCATCCGCGACGAGCAGCGCCGGGTTGCAGGAGAGTGCCATGGCAATCACCGCACGCTGGCGCATGCCGCCGGAAAGCTGGTGCGGGTAGCTGTCGACGACCCGATCCGGATTTGCGATGCCGACCGCATCCAGCAATTGCACGGCCCTCGCCCGCGCGGCTTTCGCCGACGCCTTTTCATGCGCGCGCACCTGCTCGCCGATCTGGTTGCCGATCGTATGCACAGGAGTGAGCGCCGACATCGGATCCTGGAAGATCATCGCGATCTGGCGGCCGCGAATGGCGTCGAGCGCACGCCGGCTGAGCCCGATCAGTTCCTGTCCCATGAAACGGATGGAACCGGAGACGATAGCGTTGGGGCTGTCGATCAGCCCCATGATGGCGAGCAAGGTCTGGCTTTTGCCCGAACCGGATTCGCCGACCACCCCGACGATCTCGCGCTGCTCGACGGCAAACGAGACGCCTCCCACCGCTCGCACCAGGCCCTCGTCGCTGCGGAAGGAGACGGTGAGGTCCTTGACCACCAGAAGAGGAGCATCAGCCGACATTGCGTGCCCTCGGGTCGATGATGACGAAGACGACGTCGACGACGAAGTTTGCCATCACCACGAAGAAGGCGGCGTAGATCACCGTGGCCAGGATCATCGGCAGATCGAGGGTCTGCAGTGCCTCATAGGTCAGTTTCCCGACACCCTGCAGTCCGAAGACCACTTCGGTCAACAGTGCGCCGCCGCCGACCAGGGCACCAAAATCGAGGCCGAACATGGTGACGAATGCGACCAGCGAGGTCCTGAGGCCATGATGCAGCAACACCCGGCGCTCGCCGATCCCCTTGGCCCGGGCGGTGCGGATGAAATCCTCCTGCATCATCTCAATCAGGCTTGCCCGCAGCACCCGTCCATAGAGGCCGACATAGAGGGTTGCCAGCGTGAACCACGGAATGACGAGAGCCTTGAACCAGCCCCAGGGGTTCTCGGTCAGGGGGATGTAGCCGAGCGGAGGAACCCAGGAAAACAGCCAGCTGTCGTGCCAGCGGCTTTGTGTCAGCAGGTTGGCGACCTCGCCCAGCCAGAAGACCGGGATCGACACGCCTATCAAGCTCAGGATCATCAGCGCCCGATCCACGAGTGTACCGCGCGTTGCGCCTGCGATCACCCCGACGATCAATCCGCCGAGCACCCACAGCACTGCCGCGCCGCCGACCAGCGACAGCGTTACGGGAATGGCGCTTATCACGGTCGGGATGACGCGCTGCCCGCGATTGACGAAGGAGGTGAGATCACGGCTGATGAAAAGCCGGTTCATCATCAGCCCATATTGCACCGGCAATGGCCGGTCGAGACCGAAATCGTGGCGCACCTGGATCAACGTCTCTTGCGAAGCATTGCGGCCGGCAATGCGCGCCGACGGATCGGCGCCCGGCGTCGCAAAGAAAATCAGGAAAGCAACGACACTTATGCCGAACATGACCAGCACCATCTGGCCAAGCCGGAAGCCGAGCGCGGCAACCACTAGACGCCCCTCGGCGAGGATTTCGGATCGAGCGCGTCGCGTACGCCGTCGCCCAGAATGTTGAGGGCCAGGACCGTGATGACGATGGCCAGCCCCGGCGCCAGTGCAACGACCGGCCGCGAATAGAGCAGGCCCTGGCCGTCCTGGATGATGGTGCCCCAGCTGGCATCCGGCGGCTGCACGCCGATCGACAGGAACGACAGCGAGGATTCCGTCATCATGTTGAGCGCCAGGATCAACGGCACGAAAACGATGATCCGGGTCACCACATTGGGCATGATGTCGCGCAAAAGGATGCGCCAGGGCGACGCGCCCAGGCCGATCGCAGCGGTCACGAATTCGGCATGCATCAAGGTCAGGACATGGCCACGGATCGGCCGCGCCACATAGGGCACATAGACGATGCCGATGATGAAGACCGGTAGCCACAGGCTGCCGGAGCGGATTTCGAATGGACCGATCTGGATACTCTGCGCAATCAGCACGATCGACAGCGAGATCGCCAGCAGGAAAATCGGGAAGGCCCAGAGCACGTCGAGAATGCGCGACAGGCCGATGTCGACGATGCCACCGAAGAACCCGGAGACGCCCCCCAGAAACGTCGCGAGGACGAGGCACAGCGCGGCTGCAGCACCCGAGATCAACAGCGAATCCCGTCCGCCGTAAAGCAGCCGCGCCGCGACGTCGCGGCCCTGGTTGTCGGCTCCGAGCAGGTAGGGACCGATGCGCCACGTCGGCCCGATCGGCGTCATGCCGAGGCCAAGGCCTTCTGTGGAGGGCTGCAGCACCGGCTGGGTCACCCCATCGACGACGACCTCGCCATTGAGATTGGTCACAAATGGATCGGTGCCGGAGACGTACCGCGCATAAAGCGGCGCCGCGAGCGAGGCGATCACGACGACGACGAGCACGGCGAATGCCGATATTGCCGAACGATCGCCTTTCAGCTTGCGCCATGCCGTGCGCCACGGGCCATCGGTGGCCCGGCGAACCGAGATGGCGGGCTGATCCGCAATGACATTGACCATGAACAGGATTGCCTAGGAAAAATCTCGGCCTGAAAGATGCGCTGATCCGCCGGAAAAGGAAATGCGACGGAGAGCCGGCGGCGCTCCGTCGCATTGGCTCCGGGAGGTTATTCCACCCAAGACTGGCTGACGATCCAGTAGAATTGTGGGCTGAAGGTGAAGTTCTTCAGCCTGGACGAGATGACATCGACCCGCTTCGGCGTGAACAGGACGGCGACCGGCGCCTTGTCCGTCACCGCCTTGTCGATGGCGGTCCAGAGTGTCGCGCCCTTGGCCGGATCGGCGATGGTGGCTGCCTCTGCCTCGTTCATCGATGCGTCGATCGACTTGTCGCAGAACCCCGAAATATTGACCGAGGCGTCGGAACCTGGCGTAAACGAGGCACAGCTGAACAAGACCTGCAGGAAATTCGATGGCGCCGGGTAATCCTGGAACCATTGCGAGATCGAAATCTGCACCTTGTTGTTGGTATTCTGGATGTAGGTGAACTGGATGTTCTGCGAAATCGGCTTGACCGACGTCTTGTAGCCAAGCTGGTTGAGCACGTCCTGCAGATAGACGCCGATCGCCTTGGAGACAGTGGTGTCCTCGGTGATGATCGTCACCTCCTGACCTGCGGTTCCCGATTCAGCAACCAATTGCTTGGCCTTATCCATATCCGGCGCGGACCACTTCTCACCCGGATTGGCGGTGAACGGGCAATAGGCTGCGAATGACGGGAAGCCCGGCGGCAGGATCTGACAGGCCGGCTGCGCCAGATTGCTGCCGCCGAAAAGCTTGACGATCGCGGCGCGGTCGATGGCGAAGTTCACCGCCTGGCGAACGCGGATGTCGTTGAACGGCGCCAGATTGGTGTTCATCGGCGCGTACCACATCGCCGTCAGCGGGTGAACCGTGACCTGCTTGGCATATTTGGTGCCGAGTTCGGCGAGACGGTCGGACGGCGGCGGATCGAACATCCAGTCCGCCTGGCCATTCTCGACCGCCGTCACCGCCGCCTCGTCGGTAAGGCCGAATTCATAGTCGATCTCGTCCGGATATCCGGCCGGCTGCGCTTCCTTGCTCCATTCCTTGAAGTGAGGGTTGCGCACAATCTTCATCAGCTTGTTGGGGTCGTAGCTGGCGATCATATAGGGTCCGGTGCCCGGAATCGGATCGGTGCCGGCGTCCTTGAGCGGCGCGCTCGCCGGCAGGATCGACGCGTGTGGAACGGCAAGCTTCTGCAGGAACTCGGCATCCGGCTGGACCAGGTTGAAGGTAATGGTTCCGGCCGCATCGTCGACAGACAGGCCACCTTCGAGGGAGCATGTCGCGGGCGCCTTCAAGCATGCATCCGCGCCGATGATGCCTTTGTAGAAGGTCCCGGCCGTCGGCCCGCTGATCTTGAAGATGCGCTGGAACGAAGCGACCACGTCTTTGGTCGTGACGTCCGAGCCATCGGCGAACTTGATGCCCTTGCGCAGCTTGAAGACATAGGTCTTGCCGCCGTTCTCGACCTGCGGGAGGCTTTCCGCCAGGTCCGCGACGACCTCGAAGCCGGTCTTGTCTCCGGCCTTCCTGTAGGTCACCAGGCCATCGTAGAGGACATAATTGATCTGGAAATACTGCAGCGTGTAATTGATGTGCGGATCGGCGGTGCCTGCCGCGGCATTGGCCAGCAATCGGAGCGTGCCGCCTGGCTTGCCCTCGGCGGCCAAGGCACCGCTTGCCGGCGACATCATCGTCACGCCGAGCAGAGCCAGCCCGGGTATCAACGCTGCAAATGCTTTTTGGGGTCGCATATTTGTTCCCTCATGGAGGCGTGTCGGCTTTTGCCGCGCTGAATCCGGTCGATCGACCACCGCGCGGCTGAAAACAGTCCTGGGTTTGCGAACGGCGTTCGCTACTTCGCCCAATCGCAAAAGACTACGGCGAGCGAAGCCGGACGGGATAGCTATTAAGATAGATAGGGTCGGACAGGCTTATTCCCGCCTATTTGTTGAGCAGTCGCCCGACATGGCTATTTGACAAGCAATCATCAGCGGGTAAGCTTGCCGGATGCAAAGCCCTCCAGGCGATCTAGAGAGCCGGTTCCGAACTGGAATGAGCATCGACGCTGCCATGGCGATGGCGACGGAGGTGCTGGAGCCCATCGGTTTCACCGCATTCATCTACGACTATACGCCGGTGCCGGTCAGCCACAAGGGCGAGCTTATCACGCCTCGCTGATGGCTCTGCGCAACGTGCCGCGCGACATGCAGGATCTCTGGTGCAAGGGCGGATATTATCAGCTCGACCCGGTGCAGGAGGCCGCGCTCGCGGTATCGAGACCGTTTCTCTGGTCGCACAACGGCGTTCAGAGCAACGTCATGCAGCGTGTGCTTCAGTCCAAGCACGATCCTGTGGTCAGCTATCTGCTTGACACGAGGATGACCTGCGGCGTCACCGTACCCATTCGCCTTGCCGGCGGCGATCTCGCCACCTTCACCGCTATCCGTGCCGATCCGGAGGCCGGGTTCGAGGCCGAAGCCAGACCCTTCATCGCCGAGATCGGCGATCTGGGTCATCTGCTGCATGATTCCGTCTATGCCGGTTTCGATGCTGGAATCCGCACCTGCCAACATGTCCATCTGACGTCGCGCGAACGCCAGTGCCTGCGCCTGGCCGCTGCCGGACTGACGGCCAAGCAGGTCGCGCGCGAGATTGGCCGCGCGGTGCCTACCGCAACGCTGCACCTCAACGCGGCCACGCGAAAGCTTGGCGCGCGCAACCGCTTCCATGCCATCGCGCTCGCCGCCCATTACCGGCTGCTTGAACCGGAGCATTGAGGCTCTCGACCTGCGGGCGATCGGCCTTGCCTCGGGCAAACCCATAACCGGCAAACCTATAAATAGTGCTAGCTGTAAATGCGCCGGGCCGCTTAGTACCGTCGGCCGCAAAACAAGGCTTGGGAGGGGTCCACACTTCGGCCCCTGCCGCGCCATGATGCGGAGCTTTGATTGTGACGGCGCATGCGATCACCGAAGGATTTAGCCAATACCAGGGCTATCGCACCTGGTACCGAGTGACCGGAGACCTCACCTCGGGCAAGCTGCCCCTGATCGTCGCTCATGGTGGACCGGGCTGCACGCACGACTATGTGGATTCATTCAAGGAGCTTGCCGAAACCGGACGAGCCGTCATCCACTACGACCAGATCGGCAATGGCAAATCGACCCATCTGCCGGATAAGGGCGGTGACTTCTGGACCGTCGATTTCTTCCTGGGCGAACTCGATGCGCTGCTCGCCCATCTCGGCATTGCCAGCCGCTACGCCCTGCTGGGCCAATCCTGGGGCGGCATACTTTCGGCCGAGCACGCGGTGCGCCGCCCGGAGGGGCTCAAGGCATTGATCCTGGCCAATTCGCTGGCCTCGATGGTGCTGTGGGTGAAAGGAGCCCGGCAATTGCGCGCCGGGCTGCCAGCCGATGTGCAAAGCGCGCTCGACCGGCACGAAGCGGCAGGAACCACCGATCATCCGGAATATGTTGCGGCGACGAAGGCTTTCTACGACCGCCATGTCTGTCGCGTCGTTCCGATGCCGCCAGAGGTCGCCCGGACATTTGCGGCAATCGAGGAAGATCCGACCGTCTATCACACCATGAATGGTCCCAATGAGTTCCACGTCATCGGCACGATGCGGAACTGGACCATCGTCGACCGCCTGCATCAGATCGAGGCGCCGACCCTGGTTTTCCGCGGCTTCTACGACGAAGCGACCGAGGCCTGCGTCCAGCCCTTTCTGGATCTTATCCCGCACGTCGAAGGTTTGGTCTTCCCGAATTCCAGCCACATGCCGCATGTCGAGGAAAAGCACGACTGCCTCGCCGCCGTCGGGCGCTTCCTGGCCAAATACGACTGACGTTCCAGCACGGCCTTCAGCCTGCGGTGGCCGAAGACGAGTGACAGTCCGCTCTCGGCGAGGTCGGCGAGCAACTCCTCGTTGCCGCCGCCGGTGCCATGACGATGCCGTCGATGCGGCGCTCCAGCACCCGGTCGATCTCGCGCGCTTCGCGTGCCGTGTTTCTCCTCGGTGTTGAACAGCAGAATATTATAGCGCTCGGCGCGCTGGTGGGCTGCGTCTCCAGTCCGCGTACGAACTCGGCGAAAAAGGGGTTGGTGACGTCCGAAATCGGCGCGGCGATGGTGCCGGTCTGGGCGGCGCGCAGGCTGCGCGCTCAGCCATCCGGCCGATATCTCAGCCCGCTGAGCTGTCTTGAGCTTCTTTTGGTCTCGACGCTCAGGGCGCGCGAACCGTTGCCGACAGGCGAGACCATCGCGGCCGACGCCGAGTGCGAAGGTGCCTGCAGGTATGGAACGTGTCCACCCCAAGTTTCGCCAAGCACGTTGCAACCGAATCTATTAGCCGGCGTTAAAGTGCGGGTGGTTTAGCGGGAGGCTTGATGCAGACGTATCTCGTCGAGCGTATGGACGGCGACGATGTGATCTCGGTGCGCGTCGTCAACGCGCCGAGTCCGTTCAAGGCTGCGGCCATGGTGATCGATGGACATATTACCTTCCGAAAGTGGGAAAAAGACTGGATCCGCGTGACTGACGAAAATCGGGGACAGATCTATGCATATTGTTTTGTCGCCGGCAGCTACTCCGATACTGAACCATTGCCGGTATCGCCCGGGAGAACCACAGAATAGGCAATGTGCCTGAATAGCGGCGATTCCGTCTTCGATCCCACCTTGGCAGATGTGTAACAGGCGTTGCCAACTTGGCACGAACGCCAGTGCTCGCTGCGTCAAGCGCACCACGCGAGCCCGGCATGATTGGCTCTGCCGGCGGCTTGCGAAACAGGCGAAGTGACTAACCAAGCGTCCTTGGGCGAAGATCGGGGCATCATCAGAATGATCGATGAAAAGATTGGGGCGGGAGGCGATAAGTGATCCTAATCTTAGCGTGGGCAACTCATGTCTTCGGCATATTTGGGATCAGAAGTCGCGGATCAGGATCTAGCGGTGGATTGTCAGACAACGACCTCCAATAAATGGTCAAGTGTTCCACAATACGCACTGGATCAGGGTGGTCCGGTACTGCGCCCATTTCAAGGATTGGGCACTGATTTTACCAACGTTGCCGTATTCGATCACCTGAGAAATATGGGCCGCCAGCACCCCGACAAGCTTGCAATCAGCGACGGCGCCAATCGTCTGACTTATTCCCAGCTTCTCCGGTCAGTTGAGACGCTGTCCTACCAGATCGCTGCCGCCGTCCCAGACGGACAGGCGATAGGGATTCTTCAGGCCAACTCGGCCTGGTATCCCATCGCCATGCTGGCAAGCATGACGGCTGGGCGACTTTCGGTGCCACTCAACGCGCGAGATCCCAGCTCGCGGATCCTGGAAATCGTGGCGGGGGCGCGGCTCTCGGCCATCCTGGGCGAGGGCAATGTCCGACCCGCCGGTTTGCCTCACCAAGTCAGTTGGATCGATGTGCCCACCAGTGCGGCCTCGCAATCGGTACAAGTGCCTCAGCCTTACCCCGTCTCCGTCGATGCGCCCGCCATCGTGCTTTATACGTCAGGGAGCACAGGCCGCCCCAAAGGCATCGTTAACAGCCAGCGCAGCTTGCTGTGCCGGGTCCAGCAATATGTCGATGCATGCCACATCAACTCGGATGATGTTTTCCTGCCATTGACCGGCCCCGCCACAATCGCCGGGTACCGGGAGATTCTTGCAGCCCTTCTCACCGGGGCCACTTTGCATCTGGTCGAAGTCGAAGCGGTCGGCTTGCGCGCCGTTCAGCGCCTAGTGCGATCCGAAGGCGTGACAATCACCTATCTGGTGCCGGCGCTGCTTCGCGCGCTCATGGCCGACGGACCTGCTGAAGCGTTCCATTCGCTTAGAGTCGCCCGGATCGGTGGCGAGAAGGTGCCCTGGACCGACATCGCACTGCTGCGCAAGGCCGTCTCCGATACGTGCCTCATCCAGATCGGTTACTCGTCAACCGAGACCACCGGCTCACAATGGTTCTTGCCGCGAGACTGGCCGGAGCATGGAGATTCGGTTCCAGTTGGTTGGCTGCTGCCTGGAATCACCTTCGCAATTGTCGACGAAGCGGGCCGCTGCGTTCAATCGGGCCGCAGCGGAGAGCTTCTGATCAGGAGCCCGTATGTCTTGCTTGGCCATTGGGAGGACGGGGCGGTTATGCCGGCGACATCAGACCCGGACGATCCAGGCCTTCGGATTTTCGCGACAGGTGACCTCGTCCGACTTGATAATCAAGGCTTACTGCACATCGTCGGTCGCAAGGGACGGCAGGTAAAGATCAACGGTCGACGCGTCGAGCCAGCCGAACTCGAACGGGTGCTGCGTTGCGCGCCTGCTGTTGCGGATGCCGTGGCAATCGTGACTGCGGCCAATGAGCTTGTCGCCTTTGCCGTTCCTCGGCGCTCGGCCGAAGCGAGCTTTTCGGACGAGCTTCGCCAGCTTGTGAGGACCAATCTGCCACCGCCGCTGCGTCCCTTGCGGTTACACACGATCGCCGAGATCCCGCGTCTGCCAAGCGGCAAGGTGGACATCTCGACACTTGCAGAGATGGATCTTTCAGCCAGAGGGACGGCAGCGACGGCGCGTCCGCTCGAGCCGCGAGGCAAGCTGACGGCGCAGCAGATCGTCCAGCGGGCGTGGACCAGCATCCTCAATACGCGCGTAGCGGCGGGACGCTGGGATGACGCCGGAGGAGACTCGCTGAAGCTGCTGCACTGCGTCATGGAAATCGAAAGCGCCATCGGGCAGGAACTCGGCCTTGAGGCGTTCACCGTTGGAATGAGCCTGGACGAGATGGTCAAGGCGGTCGCGTCTGCACAGGCAGGCGACCAAAGCGCGCGCGCCCAGAAGCATGATCCTCCAATTCTTTTTCTGTTCCCGGGATCCGTCGGCTACGGCCCGAGCCTTGCTGCCTTTGCAGCAGCGATGGGCAAGATCACCCGCGTTGCCCCGATCAGGTACCCAGCCCTGACCATGATCCTGCGCGGGCAAAACAGCCTCTCCGACATGGCCGATGCCGCCGTCGAGCAGATCCGCCGCGCTCAACCCGCGGGTCATATACGACTTCTCGGTCATTCGCTCGGCGGTGCTGTCGCTTTCGAAGTTGCGGCGCGGCTGCTGGCCGCGGGGCGGACCGTAAGGTTCCTTGGCATTCTCGACACCAGTCTCGTCGGCGAGCGAAGCGCTCGCTGGGAGACGTTTACGCGCACATTCAATCGAATCCGAACCAACCGCGTATCCGCTTATCGGATGGCTTGCCGGGCCCTCGCGAAAGTCGCCGTGGCAATGAGGCGCGAGGCGCAACTGGTCCGGTTTCTCGATCGTTTCGCTCAGGGACAGTTCAACGCGACGAGTTTTAGAACCAAACTGGAACTGCAAGAGGTTTTGCGCGCGCGAGCCTTCTTCCAGTGGGTGGCCGAGCCAAAGCCGGCGCTGCCGATCACAGGCACCCTGTTCCGCTGTGCTCGACCCGGAATGCCTCTGGCCATCGGCTGGGATCGCGCTTTCGGACGTCTGGACGTGATTCCGATCGTCGGCAGCCACATCGATCTGGTCGTAGAACCTCACCTCGCCACCAACCGCCCGCTTATCGAGAAAGCGGTGGCGCAAACCTATTCGCCAACCGAGTCTCGCAAACTGGAGTACAAGCTATCGACCTGATCTCAACATTCAGCAAGGACGCGCTTGTGCTCGACGCTGCTGCGGAGGTCGATCGCATCGTCCAGATCCTGCGCCAGCAGGTCCTTGGCACGCTGCGACGTCGAGGCGCGGTTGTCGGCCTCTCAGGCGGCATCGACAGCTCCGTCGTCGCGGCGTTGTGTGTTCGCGCCTTTGGGAAAGACAAGGTCCTCGGAATATTCATGCCGGAGCGCCACTCCTCCGGTGACTCGCTAAGGCTTGGCCGCACTGTCGCCGCACAGCTTGGCATCGATGCGATCCTGGAGGACATAACACCGTCCCTCGAAGCGATCGGCGCCTATTGTCGGCAGACCGAGGCAATCCAGACTGTCGTTCCCGAATATGGGGACGGCTGGAAATGCAAGCTGGTGCTGGCCTCAGTTCTCGAGAGCAATGGTCTCAACATCACGCGCCTCACGGTTCAGGACCCTGAGGGCAGGACCGACACGGTGCGTCTGCCGTCGGCAGCCTATCTGCAGATCGTCGCCGCAACCAATTACAAGCAGCGCCTGCGCAAGATGACCGAGTACTATCATGCCGACCGCCTCAACTACGCGGTAGCGGGCACGCCGAACCGCCTGGAATACGACCAGGGCTTCTTCGTCAAGCAGGGCGACGGAATCGCCGACCTGATGCCAATCGTTCACCTCTACAAGACCCAGGTCTACCAGTTGGCCGAATATCTTGGGGTGGAGGAAGAGGTCCAGCGCAGACCGCCCACCACGGACACCTTCTCGATGGCGCAGAGCCAGGAGGAGTTCTACTTCGCACTGCCTTATTATCTGATGGATTTGTGCCTCTACGGGTTAAACCACGGGATCGCTAGCGAAGACGTCGCCGAGGCCACCGGTCTCACCGTGGTGCAGGTTCAGAAAGTTTTCAAGGATATCGACAGCAAACGGCGCGCCGCACGCTATCTTCACGCGCGGCCGTTGGTGTCCTCTTCAATGGGCGAGGGCTAGGCGATGTGCGGCATCGCCGGAATTGTGTCGCTGAGCGCCGCCGCGGCGCCCCCTTCCCGTGATGCGCTGATGCGCATGGTAGGCACACTGGCGCATCGCGGCCCGGACGAGCGCGGTCTTTACCGGGACAAACGTGCGGGATTGGCGCATGCCCGTCTGTCCGTCATCGATCTCGCCAGTGGCCAGCAGCCACTCGCTGGCGCGGGCGACACAATGTGGATCGTCTTTAACGGCGAAATCTTCAATTACATCGAGCTGCGACAAGACCTGGTCGCGCTCGGTTTTCGCTTCCGCACACGCAGCGACACGGAGGTCATCGTCCATGCCTATCATGCCTGGGGCGAGGCCGCCTTCGAGCGGATGAATGGGCAATGGGCAGTCGCCATTTGGGACTCCGTGGCGGGTCGACTCGTCTTGTCGCGGGATCGGTTCGGCATCTGTCCGCTGCATTTTTGCGAGCACGGCGGACGGCTTTACTTCGCCAGCGAGGTGAAGGCCATTTTCGCGGCCGATGCGGATATACCCCGCGCCTTCGATCCAGCCGGCATCGATCAGACTTTCACGCTCTGGACCGTCGTGCCGCCACAAGGCGTGTTTGGAGGAGTAAGCGAACTCACTCCAGGGCACATTCGCATTTATGACAGTGGCATCGTTCGCGAGCGGGCTTTTTGGAAGCCAAGCTATCCAGAGGTTGACGGACCCGGCGATGACGAATTCGCCGGTTCACTTGATGACGCGGTGGAGGAAGTGCGCGGCGCCCTGGAAGCCGCTACGGCGCTCAGGATAGTACGCGCCGACGTGCCGGTCGGCTGCTATTTGTCCGGCGGGCTCGACAGCTCGCTGGTCGCCGCGCTTGGAAGACGCTTCGCCGGCGGGCGCTTCCAGACTTTCTCCCTGCGTTTTGCCGACGCCGAGTATGACGAGACTCATTTCCAGCGCCTGGTTGCCGGCGTCGCGGGAAGCGAGCACCATGAGGTGGTTGTTTCGCGCAGCGATATCGCTGGCATCTTCCCTGAGGTGATCTACCACACCGAGCGGCCAATCCTCAGGACCGCGCCGGCGCCGCTGTTCCTGCTATCGAGACTGGTGCGTCAGCATGGCATCAAGGTCGTGCTGACCGGCGAAGGGGCCGACGAAATGTTCGCCGGCTACGATCTGTTCCGCGAGGGCAAGGTCCGCCGTTTCTGGGGACGCCAGCCCGCCTCGACGCGGCGCTCCCGGCTGCTGGAGCGCCTCTATCCCTATCTCAGCCGCTCGCCGGTGCAACAGCAGGCGATGGCACGCCAGTTTTTCGGGCGCGACATCCACGCCCATGACGCACCTGGTTTTGCGCATGGCACGCGCTGGCGTACCACGAGCGCTATCAAGCGGCTGTTTTCGGCAGACATGCGGGCCCAAACGGAGCGCCGCAACGCCGTGTCCGAGCTGCTTGCCCGCCTGCCGGCGGAGTTTTCGCGATGGGGCTCCCTTGCGCAGGACCAGCATATCGAGATCCAGACGCTGATGTCGGGATACCTGCTTTCATCGCAAGGGGACAGGATGCTCTTGGCCCATTCCGTCGAGGGGCGCTTCCCATTCCTCGATCATGAACTCGTGAGGCTCGCGAATTCGCTTCCGGCCGCCTATAAGCTGCGCGTGCTCGATGAAAAGCATGTTCTGAAGCGTGTGGCGCAACCGATTGTGCCGTCGGAAATCGTCACTCGCAAGAAGCAGCCCTACCGGGCCCCCAACGCGCTTTGCTTCGTCGCCGATGGCGCTCCGGCCTATATTCGCGAAGCACTTTCGGAGGCGGCGCTGCGCGAGGCAAACGTCTTCGATCCTAAGTCGGTTGCCCGTCTCCTGAGCAAGTGCCAGGCCAGCGCCGGCGGCGCCGACCTGTCCAACTCCGACAATATGGCGCTGGTCGGGGTGCTGTCGACGCAGCTTCTTCATGAGCAATTTATCGCGAGCCGACCAAGTGGAGCTCGCACGCTCAAGCTCAGCGTCGATATCGACCGCGAGCATCGCGCAGAGGTGCTCGCATGATGCATGGCGCCGTACCGCTCCTGCACGACTATCTCATCCACTCTGCCAGCCGGCTCGGCGGGAAGGTGGCCCTGGTGTGCGGTAATCAACGTGTCACCTACGGCGATCTCGATATGCGCTCGAACGCCATAGCGCATCATTTGAGCCAGGCCGGAATCGCGCGCGGCGATCGGGTGGTGATCTTCGCCGACAACACTGTCGAGGCCGTCGTCGCTTTCTGGGCCGTGCTCAAGGCCAACGCCGTGGTGTGCATCGTCAATCCACTCACCAAAAGCGACAAGCTTGGTTATCTGCTCAACGATTGCCGCCCGACGGCACTGATCACCGACAACCACCTGCATTCGATTTTCAGGGAGCCGGCGCGGAATTGCCCATCGTTGCGCTGCATGATCGTCTCCGGGCCGATCGAACGCGACGACCTGCAAGAACTGCCGCATGCTGTGCGCTGGGAAACTGCGGTCGCGGCAGCCCGCAGCACGCCGCCCGCGCGCCGCTGCATCGATATCGATCTTGCTGCAATCATTTATACGTCCGGCTCGACGGGCGAGCCCAAGGGCGTGATGCTGACGCACCGAAACATGGTTGCCGCGTGCGCCTCGATTTCCTCATACCTGGCGCTTGCTGAAGACGAGGTGATCCTCAACGTCCTGCCGCTCGCCTTCGACTACGGCCTGTACCAGATGATCATGGCATTCGGCGCGGGCGCCCGGCTGGTGCTTGAACGCTCGTTCGCCTTCCCCGCGCAGATCCTTGGGCTGATCAAGCAAGAAAGGGTGACGGGCTTTCCCGGCGTACCGACCATCTTCGCCGCACTCGGGGAGCTCAAGTCTCTCAGGGATCAGGATTTTTCGAGTATTCGCTATGTCACGAACACTGCGGCCGCTCTGCCGCTCAAGCACATTCTCCTGCTTCAGGAGCTATTTTCTCGTGCCCGTATCTATTCGATGTACGGCCTTACCGAATGCAAGCGCTGTACCTACCTGCCGCCGAAGGATCTCGAGCGAAAGCCGTTGAGCGTCGGGATCGCCATCCCCAATACGGAAATGTGGATTGTCGACGAGCATGACAGGCGGGTCGGCCACGGTGTCGTTGGCCAGCTCGTCATCCGCGGAGCGACGGTGATGAAGGGTTACTGGGGCAAGCCGGAGGCGACGGCCAGGAAGCTCAAGCCCGGACCGCTGCCGGGCGAGCAGGTCCTGTACACCGGCGATTACTGCCGGATGGACGCCGAGGGCTACCTCTATTTTGTCGGTCGCGGCGACGAGATCATAAAATCGCGGGGCGAGAAGATAGCGCCGAAGGAGGTGGAAAACGTGTTGATGGAGATTGCGGGCGTACGGGAAGCCGCGGTCATCGGCGTTCCGGACGAGTTGCTTGGACAAGCAGTGAAGGCATTTGTCGTGATGGAGCAAGGAAGCATGATCGGTGAAAAGCAGTTGCAGAAAGAGTGCCAGAGACGACTGGAAAACTTCATGGTTCCAAAGTCGATCGTCATCGTACCCAGTCTGCCGATGACCGACACGGGCAAACTCAAAAAAACCGCCCTGTCATGAGTCGGTATCAGGGCGAAGTTGATCAGCATTCATTTTTGTACCGGAGGCGAAATCAATGTTGTCTACCAAGGATAGAACCGATACCTGCAGCGATCAAATTCGCGCTTTCCTGGCGTCGAATTTCTATATAGCCGATCCAGAGAGCCTGGAGAGCGACACCTCGCTTCTCGACCAAGGCATCGTGGACTCGACGGGGGTGCTCGAGGTTATCGGCTTCATCGAGGAGACCTTCGGCATCACGGTCGAAGACAGCGAGCTGCTGCCCGAGAATCTCGATTCCATCGAGGGAATTGCGCAATATGTCATGCGCAAGAGAAACTGATTTGCCGACATCTCGCGCAACTCTGTTTCAAGTCCCCGACCGTTTCCGGTTGCGACAGCGCGTCTAGGCCTGTCGCGACGGCGGTGCTTACGCCTGCGCCTTCGTATGCCCCACAACCACCCTGCCCTCGCCGGCCTGGTTGGTGACTGCCCGGATACTCTCATAAGCCTTGGAACGCTCGAGCAAACTCATGACCTGCCGGTCCTGGCCAAGCCCAACCTCGAAAAGCAGGATGCCTCCGCGCCGCAAATAACGCGGCGCGTCCTTGAGCACTCGCATATGGATGCTCAGACCGTAGGGTCCGGCTGCGAACGCTTCACGCGGCTCGAGCTCGACCAAATGCGAACGATCGCCCTCGAGCCGTTTTTCCGAAATATAGGGCGGGTTGCAAACGATCACGTCGATCGTGCCGTCAAGCTCCAAGCCGGAGAAGGCGCCGAACAAGTCGCCCTGAAGCACCGTTACCCGCTCCTCCATATCAAGATGGGTGACGTTGCGGCGCGCGACCTCCACGCATCCGTCGGTAAGATCGCTTGCCCACACGCGCGCGGTGGGAGCGTGGTGCGCGATGGCGCACGCCAGATTGCCCGCCCCACAGCACATGTCGACAACGCGAGGCACCGGCAAGTTCAGTTGGCTCAGAACATCGAGAGCGGCGTTGCCGAGCAGTTCCGTTTCCGGCCGAGGAACAAGCGCACCGGGCGAGACCAGCAGCTGCAATCCCATGAAGGTGCTGCGGCCCCTGCCGTAGGCGTCGGCAACATTGATCTCTTCGCTCACGACACTCGCCTCCCCGTTTTAGCCGGCGTTGGTGGCCGACAATTGCGTTCCGATGAAGTGTATCTCAAAACCGTTTAACTCTCGATCGACAAAATCAAAACCCATCCGTCCCCAGACGCTTCGACGCCTTGATGCTACAAAGATGACCATAAGCTTCTGCGCTGTGTCATGATTAGGAATATCTCCTTACCAGACCCGGTTATCCCCAGCCTGGCGAGCCAGTTGCCGAATTCTCAGCCTGGCGTCACGATTTTGCTACATTTTAATCAAAGAAGGCACATATGTAAGCAATTCGTAATGTTCCAGCAGCGAAGGGCGGAGCTGCTGCTTCCCGGAAGGTTAAAGTTTGTCCCTCATCGAAAGAACCGACGAGATTGCGCGGCAATTTCGCGTCAAAGAGCGCATATCATGAAGTCAACCAAAGGGCGCTCGCTCGATCTACGATCCGCGATGTTCGGCTGTGTGCACGGCCTCGTTGGCGTAGGCGTTTTCTCCGCATTGATAAATATCCTCGCCTTGACCGGCTCCGTCTACATGCTCCAGGTCTACGATCGCGTGCTGCCTTCGCAGAGCGTGCCGACTCTTGTCGGATTTACAGTCGGGATGCTGGGACTTTACGCGGCCTACGGGCTCCTCGATTTCGTGAGGCTTCGCCTGTTGGTCCGCATCGGCAGCCGCCTGCATAGAAATCTGCAGCAAAAGGCGTTCGCAGCCTCGCTTTCCCTGCCCCTCGTTGCCGGGCCGGATGCGAACCGGGTACATCCGCTTCGTGATCTGGACCAGCTACGTGGCTTTCTTTCCGGACTGGGGCCGACAGTCTTATTCGACGCTCCCTGGATACCATTTTATATGGTGGTCATCTATCTGCTGCACCCTGCGCTTGGCGTGCTGGCAACGCTCGGCGCATGCGCCGTTGTGCTTTTGACGGTGGCTGCGGAGATCATCGGCCGCAAACCTGCGGCTCGTGCGTCTGAAACACTCGTTGCGCAGCGGCTTCTGGCCGATTCCGGCCGCCGCAACGCAGAGGTTGTTCAGGCTATGGGCCTGTCCGCCCCGCTTAGCCGGCGCTGGAACGAGGTCAGTCATCTTTATCTGAAGAACCAGGAACGGCTCTCCGACGTCGTTGGCGCAGCGAGCTCACTGTCGAAGACGCTCCGAATGGCCTTGCAATCATGCGTGCTGGGGCTTGGTGCCTACCTCGTGATCGGGGGCGAGGCCTCGCCGGGTGTGATCATAGCGTCGTCCATATTGCTGGGCCGCTCACTGGCGCCGGTCGATGTGGCGATCGCAAATTGGAGAGGGTTTCTGGCAACCCGCAAAAGCTATTCCGAGCTGGCGGCAGCGCTGGATGCTTTTGATAGCCAGCAAGAGCCAATGGAACTGCCACGCCCAAAGGCGGAGCTTGCGGTCGAGGAATTGACGGTCGCGCCACCAAGTCTGCAGAAGCCAACAATCTTCAATGTAAGCTTCCGCTTGGCGAGGGGCGCAGGGTTGGCGGTCGTCGGCCCGAGCGGCTCCGGCAAGACCACGCTCGTGCGCGCTTTGGTCGGGGCATGGAAGCCGCTTCGAGGAACGGTAAGATTGGACGGCGCCTCGCTCGATCAGTGGAATTCAGAGCTGCTCGGCATTCATATTGGCTACCTGCCGCAGGACGTTGAGCTGTTCGACGGCACGATCGCCGACAACATTTCAAGGTTCGGCGGCAAAAGCGACGCAAGGGGCGTGTTGGCAGCTGCCAAAGCTGCGGGCGTGGACAAGATGATCATGCGTCTTCCGCAGGGTTTTCAAACACGCATCGGAGAAGGCGGCGCAGCCCTGTCGGCTGGGCAGAGGCAGCTCGTCGGACTTGCCAGGGCACTTTACGGTGATCCATTCCTCGTCGTTCTTGACGAACCAAATTCCAATCTGGATGCAGACGGCGATGCTGCTTTGGCCGGCGCGATCCTGGCAGTGCGTCAGCGCGGCGGTATCGTGATCGTCGTTGCGCATCGCCCCTCCGCTCTCGTCAACATCGATCAGGTACTCGTCCTGTCGAACGGGATGCTCCATTCGTTCGGTTCGCGCGAAGACGTTCTGGCAAATGTGATCCGGCCCTTCCCGCGTCCGGACAAGCCAAACATTGTCGTTCCGCTGCAGCACGGTGCAAGCGGGCATGCGTGAGGTATTGCTTAGTGTCTAACGTGACCATGTCATCATATGCTGCGGTCGCTGGCGAAGGCCAGCCGACCGGGGCGAAGCCAGAGCCGGATGGCATTAGAGCCAATTTACCCTGGGGCAATCTGCTCCGGAGCCTGGCAGAACATTCTCGTTCCGCTGCACAGAGGTGCAGCCGGGCATATGTGAGGTATCGCTCTACTGTTACCGTGTCGCCATACGCCGCGCCCGGTGGCGAAAGCCGTTCGTTGGAAACGAAGCCGGATCCGGATGGCATCCGGGCCAATCTGCTCTTGGGCTTGGCAACCAGCTTGCTGTTGATCTTTGGCGGAGGGCTGTGGTTGGGATTGACCAAGATTGCCGGCGCGGTGATTGCGCCTGCAACTGTGGTGGTCGAAAGCAACATAAAAAAAGTCCAGCATCAAACCGGCGGCACCATCGGCGGAATCTTCGCGCAGGACGGCGATCACGTGAAGGCCAGCGACGTGTTGGTCAGGCTGGACAACACATTGACCCGAGCAAACCTGCAGATAATCACCGAGGACCTCAATCGAGCCACCATTCGTCTGGCCCGGCTGGAAGCCGAGCGCCAGGGTCTGCCGGAAATGCAGATCCCGCCTGGCCTTCGGGTTCAAATGGGTGACCCGCAAGTGGCGGCGCTTGTCAGTGGCGAACGTGCCTTGTTCGAAAGCCGTGCTGCGGCGCTGGCTGGCCAGAAGGCACAATTGCAAAGCCGCGCGAAGCAGCTGGAACGTCAGATCGATGGCCTCAAATCGCAGCAGTCTGCGACGGATGAGTCTCTGGATCTGCTGACCAAGAACCTTGCTGACGTCGAATCTCTCTACGCAAAGAAGTTGGTCTCCAAGGAGAGGTTGAGCACTGTCAGCCTGGAGAAGACCCGGACTCGCGGCGAATCGGGACGCCTTGTCGCAGCGATAGCGGAGGTACAAGCTCACATCAGTGAAACGGACCTGCAGGTGCTTCAGCTCGACGAACAAATGCGGAGCGACGTGACCAACGAACTTCGCGAAACGGAAGCCAAGCAGACCGAACTCAGTGAGCGCAAGGTGGTGGCCGAAGACGAGCTCGGCAGGACAGACATTCGCGCCCCGCAATCAGGCACGGTACAAGAATCCTCGGTCCACACCGTCGGAGGCGTGATTGGCGCCGGAGAGGTGCTCATGATGATTGTGCCCGATTCCGACAACCTTGTCGTAGACGCTTCCATTCCTCCGTCGCGCATTGATGAGATCCATCCCGGACAGCAGGTGTCGATCCGCTTTCCGGCGTTCGACGCCGGCACTACACCGGCTTGCGAAGGCTCGGTCAACCGCGTCTCCGCAGATCTGATCAAGGATCAGCAACGTCAGCTTTCCTATTTTTCGGCGCGCATCGATGTCGAGAACGAAGCGACCTGCCTGACAGGAGAGAAAATCCTCAAACCGGGCATGCCCGCCGAAGTCCATATAAGAACCGACGAGCGCAGTGTCTGGTCCTACTTGATGAAACCTCTTACCGACCAATTTTCCAGAGCTTTCAGGCAGTAAGCGGCTGCCAACCCAGTGGCGGCCGCTTGGCTCGAGGCGCAGCCGATCTATCGGATCGCCGCGCTCTCGAGAGCGCTGCTGAACCTTACCTCGATCGTGTCTCCTGGCATGACCTCGGTGTCTTCTTGGGCCGGCTGTTTCCGCCATTCTTCGCCGACCCTGCGAACGATCGTGACCTCGGCTTGGATCGTCTCACCGGCAACCGGCAACGGCAGGGCGGCAGCTCCCGTGGGCTGCAACTTCTGGCTGGCGGCGCGAAGTCTTGCATTGATGTCGGCAAGACGCACATTGGTATCTTTCAACTCAGTCAGCAGACCTATCCTTCTTTGGTTGTCATTGCGTTCGTGCTGTCTGGCAAAATCAGCCTGCTGACGTCGTGCTCTCATAAGTTCAACCGACGTTTCGAGTGCCCGGCTGGAAGAGAGTACCAAAGCGCGCCGGACGTCGGCGAGCCGGTTATTGGTGAGATTTCCGGACTCGAACGCTTTCCTTACGCGCGCCAGCTCGTCTTCGTCCGCCTTCACGCCATCCGCTTCGGCCTGCTCGCGTTTGAGCAAGGTCTCGGTTTGTGCAGCGGCATCCTTGCCACTTTTATCGAGAAAGCTCTGCTCTTGCTGGAAGTTGTCCAACGAGAGCTTCAGCCCTTCTGCTTCGGCCTGGGCGATCGCCGATGCAAAAACTGCCGGCAAGGGCGATCCTTGTGGTGGCTGCATGTCGAAGCTCGATTTGCCCTGAAGTTCGGCGCGAATGCGGGCGCTGTGATAGTAGTCTCTCGTGTATTCCCCCCAAAGCGATTCGTAATCGCGCCGCAGATCCACCGGATCGGGGCCAACCTGGTTTGCCCGGGACCGCAAAAGGCTGAAACCACCTGACACGGCAATCGCCTGCCGCACGGTCATCAGCGGCCGGTAGGCCTGCTGTCCGGGAGTGAGCACATCCCCTGTCACATAGATCGGCCGATATTCTGCGACCACGGCGGTCACGTCTGTCGGCTTGATGACGATCATTTGCTCCCGCCCGTCAGGCAGACGATGGTGGAATATCTTGGTTGGCAGGATCGTCTGCATGCGTGTTTGCAGTTCGGCCGGGCTTAGGCCGCCCACCGAAACCATCCCGACTTCGGGAAGCGCGATCGTGCCGTCCATCTGGACCACGGCACGTTGCGTTCGCTCCGGGATGGAGGCAATTCCTATCTCGACGGTGTCGCCGGCGGAAAGTCGATAGGCGACCTGCGCTTCCGCTGCAGCGGCCGTATCCATGGCAGCCAGCATGCCGAGCACGACAAGAAGGATTCGGTTAACAAGGACCATTGGTGACAATCTCCTTCTGGTTCGAATCCAGCGACAACTGCGGAGCCAATCCACCCAGGCGAAAGCTCATGTCATGTAACCCATCTCATGGCGCACCCGGCCTTCGCTGAGGCGTCCCTGCCACCATCCGATGGTCCGCTCCAACCCTTCGCGCAGGCTGGTCTGGGCGCGCCATCCAGTCTTGCTTTCGAGGAGCGAAGAATCAGCCAGCAAGGCACGCACCTCTGAATTCTGCGGCCGCAGGCGGCGCTCGTCGCGGTGAATTGGTTTCTTGCAGCCACTCAACTCGACCACCAGATCCAATATGTCCGAGATCGTCACGGCGCGCTGGCTTCCGGCATTGTAGGCATGGCCAAATTCGAGCTCGGCCGAACCTGCGGTCAAAAACGCCGCCGCAGTGTCTTCCACGAAAGTAAGATCGCGGATCGGGCTGGTGTCTCCCACCATGATCGCCGAGCATTTCTTGTCGAGAGCCTGACGTATGATGGTCGGTACGATGGCTCGCTCGCTCTGGCGTGGGCCATACGTATTGAAGGGCCGCATGATGACCACGGGGACGTCGAACGATCTGGCGTACGACTCCGCCATCATGTCCGCACCGATCTTGGATGCCGAATATGGTGACTGTCCCTGCAACGGGTGTGATTCGCTGATGGGCATTGTCAGCGCGGTGCCATAAACCTCGCTTGTCGAGGTGTGCACCACCCGCTCCGTCTCCCATTGCCGCGCCGCTTCGAGGACGTTGACCGTGCCCAGGATGTTGGTTTCTACATAGGACTGGGCCGCGGCATACGAATATGGGATCGCGATCAGTGCGGCGAGATGAAACACCACCGCCTGGCCACGCACGATCCGGTTAAGGAACGCGCTGTCACGAACATCACCGCGGATGAGGTTCAGCTGGCTTCGAATGGTGTCCGGCAAATCGTCCAGCCAGCCGTGGCTGTCGAACGAATTGTAGAGAGCCAGCGCAGTGACGTCCGCGCCGCTACGGACGAGTGCTTCGGTGAGATGCGACCCGATGAACCCATCGGCACCGGTAACCAGAACTTTCCTGCCCTTGTATGCCATGACCCAAGCGTTCCCCCTATGACGTGAGGCACTGACTTTGCAAATCCACGAGAGCGCGGGTATTCCACCTGCTCTCACGTTCCGATCGGCGGCGGCGAAACGACGCCAAGCACCGCCAGCAAGCCGCGCACCATCCAGACGACATCAGAGACGATCGTGCGCTGCGGATAATAGGAAAGGTCGAGCCTGGCCTTGGCAGGAAACAGAACCTGGCGGTAGAACAATAGCGGGTCCACGGATCGCGGATAAAAATGCGCTTCATTCCGGAAGAGAACCTGGGCCGGACCCAACAAGCCTGGCTTGTATTGTAAAATGTCCTCAAAGCCCCCACGAAAACAATCGGCAAAGGCAAGGCTCTCCGGGCGTGGACCGATGATTGCCATCTCGCCTCTGAAGACATTCCATAGCTGCGGCAGCTCGTCGAATTTGGTGGCGGCGAGGAACCGCCCGATTGGCGTCATGCGGCTGTCATCGGCCATGGTCAGCGCCAGGCCACCGGGATCGCATCGCACTCTGAATTTGCGGAATTTGTACATGCGGAATGGGCGAGCACCGGCCCCGACGCGGGTCTGCGTAAAGAAGATTGGCCGACCGCCTTCCAGCAGCAGCGCCAGGGCAATCAGCAGCATCAGCGGAGCGAAGACGATCGCCGCGGCTGCAGCAATGACGAGATCGATTGCTCGTCTCACAGCCCCATGGGCGGCGCTCGAGACGTTAGGACGGTGAATGGCTAGGTCCAGGGCATTCATGCGGCTGTTCCTGTCTGAGCGCAGTTATTGACCGCCGCGGCAAGAGCGACCACTACCGTTTCGACCAAAGGTGCGGTGATCTGCGGATGCAGCGGTACAGTGAGTTCGCGCTGGGCGAAATCTTCCGTGCGCGGTAAATGAGTACCGGGAATGAGCTCACGATAGAGCGTCATCTGGTGCACCGGCGGGTAGTGGATAGTGGTTTGTATCCCTTGCGCGCGCAGTGCGTCGATGACGTCTTGCCTGTCGGCGTAACGCGGCAAAAGGATAGGCATGATGTGGTAGGCCGACGTCCGCGGCTCGTGGAACGGGATGGTCACGGCCGGGCAATGCTTCGCGATGAGACGGCGATACAGCATCACCAGGATACGCCTGATCTCATTCCACTCCTGAAGATTTTGCAGCTGGACCAATCCGATCGCAGCCCGCAATTCATCCATGCGATAATTGAATCCGAGCATGGTGACATCATACTGCGGGGTGCGGCTGTTCAGCCTTTGACGTGTCCCGGTGGTCATCCCATGTCCACGCGCCTGGCGGATCGTCTCGAGCAGACCGGCATCCCTGGCAATCACCGCCCCGCCTTCCGCCGTGGTCATGTTCTTGTTGCCGTAGAAGCTGAAGGCGGCCGCGGCACCAAATGTCCCCACCTCCTTCAGGCCGGGCGCATGCGCCGCGTCCTCGACGATATGCAGCCCACGGGCACGGGCGAACTTCTGCCATTGTTCCCGATCGGCGAGGTAGCCGGCGAAATGGACGAGAATGACTGCCTTGGTGCGGGCCGTGCATTTCGCTTCGGCTTCCGCGATGGACATCAGCGGCACATCGGCCGACTCGATGTCGACGAAAACGGGGGTCGCACCAACATAGAGGACCGCATTTGCGGTCGCCACGAAAGTCAAGGATGGGACCAGCACCTCGTCGCCCGGGCCGATACCAAGTGCGTGCAAAATGAGATGAAGCGCTGCGGTACAAGAACTGACCGCGACGCAATCCTCCGCACCATGCACGTCGGCAAAGGCTTGTTCGAAGGCTCGTACCTGCTCCCCCATGGTCAGCCAGCCGCTGTCGATGACCTTGGTCAAAGCAGTCTTCTCCGGCACACCCAAGATCGGGGCACTGACCAAGAGCATCACAACCTCCTAGACTGATAACTGTGGGAACCGCGCTGGTGACTTCATCATGCAGCCGTCGCAGTGACCTCGATCGAGGCCGACTGGTCTTCCCAGGAAATGGTCTGTGCGTTCTGAAAGTCGTCGACGCGCCCGATATCGAGCCAGAGACCTTCATGCTTGTACACGTGCACGGTTGTGCCGTTCTGCATCATCTGGAGCATCAGGTCGTCGAACCCAAAGGGTATGCCGGACGGGATGAACTGCAGAACGTCTGGATTCATGCAGTAAATCCCCATGCTGACCAGATGCGACAGCGTCGGTTTCTCGCGAAAGGTCTGCACGGTATTGTCGACTTCGTCGATGACGCCGAAATCCATCTTGATCAGGCGACAGGCTGTTGCGATCGTCACTGGATCGGTGTGCTTACGGTGCGCTGCTACAAATCGACTGAGGCTTAGATCCGTAAGGACATCGCCATTGAGAACGATGAATGGCTCCGTCAGTTCGTCCCTGATCAAAGACAATGGCCCGATGGTGCCCAGCGGCTCCATCTCCTGCGTGTATCGAATTTTCAGGTTCCACTGCGAGCCATCTCCACACACGGTGCGGATCAAGTGGCCGAGATACCCGGTTGTAATATAGACTTCCTGAATACCGTTGCGTCGCAACCATTTCAGAAGCATCTCGAGAACCGGCCGTGCACCGATCGGCATGAGCGGCTTCGGCAAGATCGAAGTGAAGGGGCGGAGGCGTGTTCCCATTCCACCACATTGAATCACCGCTTTCATCCTAGTCCTCCCTTGTTCATTCGGCCTGAACGCCATCGTCACGGGCCGGTTATCCTACCCTGGTCAGCACCCGGGAAACGCGTTCTTGTCCCCTCAGAAGAACCGGTGAGATTTCCCGTAGAAGACCGGTGAGATTTCCCCACCGATCCCTGATCCGGACATTGCATCTGGATGGTATGTGGCCGTCGGGGTGGATGTCGTCGTGCATTCGAATGGTAACAATTCAGCCGTTTTGCTGTTCTATACCTACAGACCTATGGCAGTGCTGAACGACCAGCCGGTCTGTCAGCTTTCCAAGAGGTCAGAACACATGTTCGACGACGTTCGGCGGGTTTCGCTCACAAGGGGCAAAAAAAGAGGAGCGTTTCCCGTCATTTAAGATTATATTAGAAATCTGGCGTTTGCGGCGTTGGGGTGCCGCGGCGTCGGCTGGATGAATCGACGAGTGAATGGCTACGACTTTCAGGCCCATCACCGTTCAATCCATTCAGATACGCGTTGGGGTAGTTCAATGTATCGAATCGTCATCGCCGACGATCACGGCTTGTATCGTCGTGGCTTGCGATTGGCACTGACCGCAGGCATTCCAGGTGTGGAGATATTTGAAGCGTCTTGTTTCGACGCGGTGCTCAGTTTGCTGGCAGAGCAATCGTTCGTGGATCTTGCGATCCTGGACCTGAATATGCCGGGCCTGTTCAATCAGGAGGTGCTCGGCGGGATCCTGTCCGCCTATCCGGACACGCGATTTGCGATCGTTTCCGGAAACGATTCACGCTCGGAAATACTCACGGCTCTTTCGATCGGGCTTCACGGCTACATCGTAAAGTCGCAGACGGACGAAGAGGTCGTTTTGGCTGTCAATGAAATCCTCTCCGGCCGCATCTATGTTCCTGCACTTCTGTCACGCCCGGGTGCAACGCAAACAACCCACGCGCATACACACTCCGAGAAAGGCCCACAGCGACGTACCACAGGCCTCAACCTTGGCAGGCTGACCTCGAGGCAAAAGGAAGTCCTCAAGCTGATGGCGGAAGGCTATTCAAACAAGGAAATTGCTCGCGACCTGGAAATCGCAGAGGCGACCACGAAAATCCACGCTGCTGCGGTCCTGCGTGAGTTGGGGGTACGCAATCGGACAGAAGCTGCGGTTATGCTGAAGACATGGCTTTCGAGACATGCCAGCTAGAGCGCCGCGCGTCCTTTTGGACATGCAAACGGCGCCCAAGCTTTCATGCATATACTGCATATACCGAAACTGCGCTGCGGCCTTTGGCCAACGACATCCCTGGAAAAGAACCTAAGCGCATCTCCAAGGCCATTCAGCGCGACGCGTCTTTTAGGTATCTGCTTTTCGATCGGAGCACTGCACTAGGATCCGATTTCCTTGCGTGACAGCCGCAGCGAATACCGCAACCCGTGGTCAGTCATTTCCAGTTTGGGAGAGTGACCGACGAGCGGCGCTCCATCTACTCCGATTATCATGGAACCGAAGCCATGACGGACTACGCTCGAGGTCCGCCGCCGTCCCGATTCCACCCACTCGAACACGATCTCACTGCCTGTGTCTTCAGGTGCAAATGTCCAGCTTACGTCGATCCGGCCTTTTGGATCGCCAAGCGCTCCATATTTCATGGAATTGGTGGCAAGCTCGTGGACGATCATTGCAAAACTCTCGGCGGCCCCTCCCGACATCACCACGGAAGGACCGCTGACCGATATGGCGCGTGTTCCCATATATGGTTGCAACTCTTGAGCAACGAGATCGTTTAGCGCCCCCGATACGCTGCCGTTGCGTGAAAGAAGCAGATGGGTTGCCTCGAGCGCGCGTATCCGGTCGATCAGCATTTCCTTGTATTTGGCAACATTGTTTCCAGGAACATCGACCATTTTCACGAGCGCCGTGATCACCGCGAAAACGTTGCCGAACCTGTGGCGTTGTTCGAGCATAATGCGCTCCCGCTTCTTTGCCGCGGCGCGCAGCAGCGTGGTTTGTCGTCTCTCGCTCAGGTCGGCAGCCACTCCAAGCCGCTGTCCTCCATCATCATGTCCTTCCTCCCTTCCGCGCAGGGCAACCCAGCGGATATGCCCGTCCGGTCGGCGGACGCGTATCTCGACATCGTAATTCATGACCGATGATGCGGACTTTCTCGATGCCGCCAGCTTTGGCCAGTCCGCCGGATGAACGACAGCTGATAGTTCCTCCAAACTGCGGCTATTGGCCTGGGCCAAGCCGAGAACGTCCCAGAACGTGTCCGAGCCTGTGACTGTCCCGTCTTTAAGGTCGATCCGCCACGTGGCCAAGCGTCCAGCAGACAGAGCGAGGTCTAGCCATTCCTTCTGAGCCCGAAGCGCTTCGTGAACAGCTCGTCGTTCCGAAATATCGTCGACCACCACGAAGATGCTCTCCGAGAGTCCCCCCTCGGGCACGGACGAAGAAAGCGTTAGCCTGGCCCAGAATGCCGTACCGTCCTTTCTTAAAAGACGGACCTCCGAAACGAACGAAGCAATGTCGTTGCCTAGGCCCGCCAACAATTGCGCCAAGGTGTCCCGGTCGTTCGGGTGGGCGAGCGTATCGAGCTGCAATTGGGAAAGCTCCTCCTCCTTGTACCCGGTCATCTCACAAAGGCGTCTGTTGGATTGCAGCAACTCACCTTTCTCGTTGGTGTTCGCGAATCCCATGGCAGCACGTTCGAAGGCCCAACGATAGCGGCTTTCGGTCGCCTCGACGGCAGCGAGCCTGGCCTCCGCGACTTCCAGCAGCTCACGCAAGTCCTGCCGCAGGCGATGGAACGTCATGGCAATCACCCCACCCGAAACCAGAAGCAGGATTGCGCGTGCCCAATCGCCATTTGAAATCTGATCGTATCCTCGCGCCCAAAGGCCGACCGCCACCATCAGAATGGTCGCAGCGAGCGCAGGCGCACGATCTTCGAGATAAGCGATAATAATAATAGCCGGAACAAATTCCAGAAAACTGGCGCCTTGCCCAATATAGGCTGACGATTTTATTTCAAATATCAGTGTGGCAGCTAGTACGGATGCAGAGGCAATATGAGTTAGCAATCTGCCCGACGGGTTCGAATTCGACCTGCGCGACTGCGAGCTCATGGACACAGACTACAACCTTCTGACTAGCCCGTCGAGACTAGAGCAAAAAACGTACAGCTTAGTACCACTGCCGGATTGCCATACCGCTATCATAGCGCGCATTTTATCGGATGCAGCAGGGGCTATGAGCTGCCTTAGAACTGTCAGATCATATTGAGTTTTCAAGGTGGTGATGAACACGTTATCCGTCAGCGCATAGAAGACTAGAATCCATCTAAACATAAAAGACTATCCGAATCCCGAATACTTATTTTCGGGCGTGTGTGAAACTTTGGGTTAGGGGTAGAAAATGAATCTGATCGATAGACATGTTGATGCTTCTTCGGGCGGTAGGTACATTGCTACGAGGACCAAGTACGATTTTGACGCGCGGAATACGCGACCCTCTTCTGGTCACCTTCCCGATCGCGCATCGGATCCATTGGACGCAAGGCTCGGGGAACCAAAAGGCCGTAGTCTGGAATCCATAACCGGCGTGCTTGATCGCATTGGCTGTGGCTATCTCGTGCTGAATCGCGAAAGAAAAGTAGTCGAGTGGAACGCAGCCGCCCAAACCACGCTTGAGCGCCAGGGCGAAGCGGCTGACACGGCGAGCGGGCTTACGGCCGCCCTAAGGCGGCTGATCGCGAATGTTCCGGGCCAATTCCTGCCGGGCTCGTTATCCTGGGTGGTAATCCGCAGCAGGGGCGACCGGCCGGTGATACTGAACGAGAACGGAGTTATTGCTCCCGACGGAACGAGCATCGTGGCGTTGCTGGACCGGGACAACAGGTCGGGGCCAAATCCTCGCACGTTGCAAAGAATGTTTGGCTTGACGAGCGCAGAAACGCACCTCGCCTTGCGTTTGGCTCAGGGCGACGCACCTTTGGAGATCGCTCGCAGCTGGCGTCTCAGCCGCACCACGATCCGTTCCCAGCTTGCCTCGCTGTTCGCCAAGACCGAAACGAAACGCCAGGCGGAACTGGTGGCCCTTCTTGGGCGTATTTCGGTCCTGCCATAAGGGCCCGCCACTTAAATGCAATCGCCGGACGCCGGCGTCCGTCCGGGATCCAGACGACGCAATTTGGAGTGTCATGATTTGGCAGGTCGCGCATCGCGTTGCGCGGTTCGTGGCACCGACATTACCTGAACTCCACCAGGTTCGATGCGCTGACGTAAATATCGGAATCTGGAATCTCGGACCGGCAATTCGGTACTGTCGAACGGAATTCGAAAGGCAACAAGTTGGACAACGATCTATGCAGCGAGTCTGTCCTTGCCGCAGCGGAGAAAGTGGAAATCGCCCGATCGCGTTCGGATCAAGCGGTGAAGAGACTTGCACGGACAGGACCGATCGTCGTCACCGGCGCAGCAGGTTTCATTGGTTTTCACGTGGCCTCGCGGCTTTTGCGTCTGGGTGTCAAAGTCGTGGGCGTCGACAATTTCACACCCTATTACGATCTGCGGCTCAAGGAAGCGCGGTTTGCACGCCTCTGTAGCGAGGCGGAGTTCACGCCGATACGAATGGATCTGGCGGATGCCGCGCGCGTTCAGTTGCTGTTTTCAAACGTTCGCCCCTCACACTTTGTCCATCTCGCGGCTCAGGCCGGCGTGCGTCATTCAATTGTTGACCCGCACGCCTACGTGCAATCGAACATAGTGGGGTTTCTAAACGTCCTTGAGGGCTGCCGGCATTACGGCGTCAGTCATCTCGTCTACGCCTCCTCGAGCTCCGTCTATGGCTTAAATCGAACCATACCGTTTTCCGAGCACCACGGCGCCGATCATCCCGTCAGCTTCTACGCCGCCACCAAGCGTTCGAATGAATTCATGGCGCATTCCTACAGCCATTTGTTCGACCTGCCCGTGACGGGACTGCGCTTCTTTACCGTTTATGGCCCCTGGGGCAGGCCCGACATGGCGGTCTATTTGTTCACGCGCGCGATCATCGAGGGCAAGCCAATCGAAGTAGCCAATGCCGGCCGCGTCTGGCGAGACTTCACCTATGTCGACGATATCGCTGAGGGCGTGGTTCGGGCACTCGCTGCACCGCCGCGGCCCGATCCGAATTGGGACCCTTGCACCGCCGACCCTGCTACAAGTTCCGCGCCGTGTCGCGTCTACAATATCGGCAACGACCGGCCCGAGGAGATCAACCGGCTGATTTCGATCATCGAGACCGCCCTTGGCAGCCGGGCGCTTCGCGTGGATGTGCCGTTGCCGCCTGGCGACGTTCTGGAGACGCGCGCCGACGTCAGCGATCTCCGCAAGGCCGTCGGCTTCGCCCCGGCGACACCGCTTGAGGACGGAGTGCAACGCTTTGTCGAATGGTACCGGGACTTTCATGGAACGGATGCCGCGGTCAGCATACGGCAACAAACGTCGGTGAATGATGAGGCCACGGTGTAGGCCGCGCCTTGTCGGGCAACGATCTGCCACTCGGCAAATTTGAGATTTCGCATTTTTTCGGACAGAGAATAAAGCGAGTGTCGGCCCCAAAGCCGCCCCCGCCAGCCTCTATCCGACACAATCTTGGACTCGAAATTTCTGAACGCTGATGCCGTCGAGTATCGGGCGCGATAACATCAGATCAGCGCAGGAACCAATGAGGCGGCTGGCCGTCGACTGCGCGCGTTCTGAGCGACGCCAGCGCAAAGATCAGCCCAGGGATAATTTTCAGCCGTTTGCTGATATAAATCGACATCGCCACATTCCAAATCGCCAACGCAAGCGCGAGGCCCACTGCGGCGCCCGGCGCGCCGTAGAGCGCAATTCCTGCGGCACAGCCCATGATGCTGGCCGCGGCGCCGGCGATCATGGTTGCGGCTGCCGCCCATTCGTTTCCAGTCATCATCAAGAGGAGCATCTGGGGTCCGCATAGCGCGACAAAGACATATCCGAGAATGAGTATCCGCGCGACGGGTGCCGCTGTACTGAAATCTCCGCCGAACCAGCTCAACAGAGGTTCAATAATCGCAAGCATCGGGATGGCCATCGCTATGGCGCCGCCAGAGGAAAGTAGGGCGGCCCGTGAAAAAAGCTGCTGCAGAGCCATCCGATCGCCTCGGGCATGAAGGGCGGCCGCTGTCGGCGCAAACATCGTCGAGACAGCGACCAGGGAAAGGCTCACAAGCAATGCGACGTTCAATCCCAAGGCGAAAATGCCCGCTTCGCGAATGTGATGCGTCCAGCCCAGCACCATGACCCCGGCCCGGCTGATGAAAACATCGAGCCCGGCCATGAGCATCATTGGCGGAACCGCGGACCACCATTCCCGCGACTCGTTGCCTGGCTGAACCTGCCGCAAGCCGGGCGGCTGAAATTTTGCCGCCATGATGAACACCAGGCCGACCGTGATGGCTGAACTTGCCAGCACCGCCTGCATCACCAGGGGTGCGTTGGGGGTCCATGATCCGGATAAGACCGCCATTCCCAGCAACGTCAACAATAGGCCGTCGCGCACGATGCGTTCCGGCAGGAGGGCCGAGACACCGCCGCCGAAAGCACGAACAAGTGTTGCGCCCAACGCGTAGGCGGTGACCAAAGGCACTGCTGCCATGCCTAGCAGCTGGCTGGTTTGAAGCTCCTTGTGAGAAGAATCCGAAAAGAAAAAGACCAAGGCGGCGCCAATGATGCCGAATAGTGTCGCTGCCGCCAGCGACCTTTGCAGAGCAAACCTGACTACCCCGTGTACCAGGTCAAGCCGCCCTTTGGCACTGTAGGCGGAGACGAAACGCAGCAAGGATACATGGAACCCAAGCGTTGCAAGATAGGCAAGCACCGAGGTCCAGGCCAGAACATAGGAGTAGATGCCATAGCTGGTGGAGCCAACGATGCGCGCAATCAATAACTGCGCCAAGCTGGTCAAGCCCGCACCCCCGATATAGACCAAAAGAGCGAAGATGCTGGCATAGCCGAGACCCCGGCCCGTGTCCTCCTTGTGCCGCAAAACCATATTTGTTGGAGCAACGGAGGCCGCAGGGAAGCGGGCGAGCTTCGGATCGCTGCAATCGTCGATGTCTCTTGCGCCGGCGGGCCCAACTCCGGTCTGCGAACTCTTCGATATTATCTTCCGCTCGACAGACTGACTGCCGCGACGGTCGTTACGCGGAAGCCCGCATGTGACACTCATGATGTTCTCTCGAGCAAGAGATCTGCGCTGTCTCCAAACCGATAGCCAGCGTGTTTCTGTAGATTGACGTGCGTGAGAACGCTGCCTACGGGGACCTGAGCCGTCTCGTCCTCCGTCAGCAGCTGCAGAACACCGCGCGCGATGCTGCGACGCGTCCTGCCCCAGCGAACGGCGAACAGAACCGCGTCAGCCCAGCCCGTCAGTAGCCTGGCCTCAGGTCCTCCAAGTCCCAGCGGTCCATTTATAATGACGACGCTGTAGATTGAGCGCAGCTCATCTGTGACCAGGGATCCGTCGATCATCGACAGCTGCGGCAGCAGATCCTCTGATGGTGCCAGCGCCATGAAGTCGATTCCAATTTCAGGCATTCCCGTGACCGCGTCGTGCAGGGGACAACGGTCGTTCATATAGTCTCCAAAGGATTTATGCGGCCGGAGCGCGCCGAATTCGTTCAGGAACTCGTTCGTGAGGCGGGCGCCCGTGCTGTCAACATCGAGAAAAAGCACTCGTCCCCCAAGTCGGGTAGCTGCCAACGCCAGGCTCCATGCAAGCTCGGTCTTGCCATCATGCCGGATACTGGACGTTACGAGGATGACGTGCGAAGCGCGGCCCCTCGCCTTGTTGAGTGTCACGGTGACGAGGAGGGAAGTGATGGCTCGGCTGTAGCTGGATTTTCGTTGGCCAAGAACCAGCTGCTGTAGTCGTTTCGCGTGTATTGTGGGCGCTTCCGGTATCAGGCCCAGGCATGGGACCCTGAGCGCGGCTTCAGCTTCGGCCTCGCCGCACAAGGTCTGATTGAGGCGGCTGCGGACCATCACGAAGATCCCGCCAATGAGACCAAACACGATCATGCCGGGCGGAATAAGGAAGATGGGCGGCAGGGTTTTTGGATTCGTCGGCGGCCACGCCGCTGAAAGGATCGAGACTCCGGGCAAGGGAGTTGCGATACGCTGCACCAGATCCTGTTGTTGCGTGAGTAGCTGGTTGTATCGCTGCGTCAAGATGCTGACCTGCGGCTCGAGCGCACGCAAGCCGGAAAGCCGGCCGGCTGTGTCGGCCACCACCGCATCAAGCACATTCTTGCGCCCCTCCAGAGTCGCAATCTGGGCACGGTAGATGTTCGCCTCCGCAGCAATGCGAGCAGTGCCTTGTTCGATCTCGCGGTTGATTGCAGTACTCAGGCCCGCATCCGCATTGTCGTTGGCTTGGCGAGCCGCCATGTCGGCCAGTACCGGTGACCCGATCGCTTCGGCGAGCGCCGCGACCGATGCTCCTTCCTTTCGCAAAGCCTCGATGTGTTGAAGGCGAGATTCCGTTGCGGAGAGATCCGCCTTCGACAAAGATATCTGCTGGCTGAGCTCGGCTGTCTCCTTGGCAGCGTTGTCCGCCGCACCTTGATCGACCGCGCCATGGCTCAGCCGATACTTTTCCAGGCGGTCGGTTGCTTTCGCCAAGTCGCTTTGTACGACCGGTAGGCTAGCGACGATCGAGGCGAGTTCCAGTCTGTCTGACGCCCTGCGCTTCTGTGCGAGATCGTCGATGTATACTTGGACGAACGTATTGGCCACAAGGGCGGCTCGCGCCGGATCGTTGTCGGTAAAGCCGACCGTGATCACTCTTGATCGCAGTTCCTGTCCAACCCTCATGCCCTTCCGTAATGCCTTGAGTTCGTCTTCATCGGCGGCCGCCGGCTTGCCCTGCGGCCAAATGCTTTCCAGCAGACCGGCTGCGAAGGTGCGTATGTTCTGCAAGTCGCCGCCGGCCGGAGCGGGGCGTGAATTTCCGGTTACGACATCCCCTTGCTCAGCAATGTTACCAACCTCTGTCTTGCGCAGGGCTGCCACCACGCGACGCAGATGCCCCTGCGAAGAGAGCATGGTTAAGTGGTCATCAATGCTCGCATCCAGCATCTCCTGCGCAGAATCTGCGCCTCCGGGAGCCGCATTCCTGCCAGGAGCATCGACAATCACCTGTGCGGTCGACTCGAACAGGACGGGACGCGCAAAACCCGCAAGCCCAGCCAACACACCGCCCAAAATCA
Source organism: Mesorhizobium sp. M1163 (assembly GCF_040318415.1). NCBI lineage: Bacteria > Pseudomonadati > Pseudomonadota > Alphaproteobacteria > Hyphomicrobiales > Phyllobacteriaceae > Mesorhizobium > Mesorhizobium sp. M1163. Next base: position 228,394 of record NZ_JAMYMF010000002.1, read on the forward strand.
CCATTGCAAGCAGGAACCATTTTCTCCTCGCGACGGTAATAAGGAGTTGATGGAAGGGGGTCTGCGCGTCGATCTGTTCGCGCAGGAATGGCCTCATGCGCGGGTTGATCTCGCGCGTCGGCACGTGCATTTCAGTGGCGCGCGGAAGGTGAATGCGGCTGACTATGGAACCTTCCATCTTATACTCCTGTCAGTTCGAGCACTGTAGACATGCCCGTTGCCGGCCCTGGGGGCCGCCCGGCCTCGTTGCGCCAGGCCTGGAACATCAATGCGGGCCACAAATCACGAGAATGGTCCTGTCTTCCGTCAAGGTGGTCGCGCCAGCACATCGCGACCTTCGCAAAGTCGAAGATCCCATCTCCGGAGAGGCGCATATCGGCGACCAGATCGCTGGCCCAGTCGCGCAACGGGCCTCTCAGCCAGACCGCTATGGGAACATCGAAACCCTGCTTCGGCCGGTCGATCAGCCGTTGCGGAAGATAGCGGCTCAGCAACTGACGAAGTATCCACTTGCCTTTGCCATTGCGAACCTTCGCATGTGCGGGCAGCCGCCAAGCGAATTCGACAACCCGATGGTCGAGAAGCGGGCACCGGCCCTCGAGGCTGTTGGCCATGCTGGCGCGGTCCAACTTCACCAGTATATCGTCGGGCAGGTAGCCGGCCATGTCGTCGTACAAGAGACGGGACAGCAGGCCATCAAGCCGGGGTGACTCTTGAATTGATGTGGGCGGCTTGTGGAGTGTGAGGCTCTCGGTCGATACTCCGGTCAGCCGTTGATACAATTCGTCCTCATCTGCTGCGGCGAGCAGCCGAGCGAGGCGGTGCAGCCGATCGCTCCGCAGCGCGAGCCGTGCACTCGCCGAAAGCGGCAGCTTGCTGACGAGATCGTAGCGCGCCGCACGGGCCAGCAATTCGACCCCTGCAGCAAGCGTGTGACGCAGCGGCGACGGCAGCGCATGCTGTCGTTTCAACCGCGCCGCCATGAAGTGGCGGGCGTAACCGGCGAAGCATTCATCGCCACCGTCGCCTGACAGGGCCACGGTAACATGCTGGCGGGCGAGCCGCGCCACCAGCAAAGTTGGTATCTGCGATTCGTCGGCGAACGGCTCGTCCCAGATCTGCGGCAATTCTGGAATGACCTCGCGCGCAGCGGCGGCCGAAAGGTGTAGTTCAGTATGATTGGTGCCCAGATGCCGCGCAACCTCCGCGGCGTGGGGAGCCTCATCAAACCCGCCTTCTCCGAAAGCAATCGTGAATGTGCGCACCGGCTTCGGCGACTGAGCCTGCATCAGCGCCACAACGGCGGAGCTGTCGATGCCACCAGACAGAAAGGCACCCAGCGGCACATCGGCTACCATGCGTTCCCGAACGGCAAGTCGCAGCAGGTCGTCGAGTTCGTCGGTCAGTTCTTCGTCGGTGCCGGCGATTGGATTCAGTCCACCGTTCGCGGCGACTTCAGGCAGCGACCACCAGTGTCGGACGCGTTGCGAAAGGGATGCGGCACTGCGCGCCTCGGCAAAATCTGCCGCCGTCACAGACAGAACCGAGCCAGGAGGTAACTTGAATACGCCTTGCCAGATGCAACTGTTACCCGGCACCCATCCCTTCGAAAGCATCGTCGCAGCCGCGTCGAGATCGAGCTCCTGACAGAACCCTGGAAAACGATTGATCGCCTTCAACTCGGAGGCAAAAACAAGCGCATCGCGTGTTGCAGCAACATAGAGCGGCTTTTTGCCCATTCGGTCGCGGGCGAGATGGAGGGTCCTGGTCTTCAGATCCCACAATCCAAATGCGAACATGCCAGCGAGGCGCGTCAGTGCGGTGTCGAGACCCCAACTCTCGATTGCGCACAGCATGACTTCGGTATCGCTGGCGCCACGGAACCGATGGCCAGCGCCTTCAAGTTCGCGGCGCAGATCGCGGAAATTGTAGATCTCGCCGTTGAACGTAATGGCATATCGGCCACTTGCCGAATGCATTGGTTGGCGTCCCGCCTCCGATAGGTCGACGATAGCCAAACGCCTGTGGCCGAAGGCGATGCCGGCTTCACGGTTGACCCAGAAGCCTTCACCATCAGGCCCGCGATGACGAAGGCCCGTCGTCATCTGCCCTATGGCCGTGAGCGGCCTGGCACTGGCTGCATCGGGTGCAAGGAGAATTCCGGCAATCCCACACATGCCATCACCTCCGGTCGCTCGAGGTTGCCGAAACCGTTCGCGGCGTTCCGGCAACAAGGCAAATGGTCAGCGCAAACCACACGATTGGATGGCGGATGATCAGATGTGGCATCCCGAAGATAACGATCGACACGACGAGCACGAACAGGGCATCGAGCTTTGCACGCCATGCGCATAAAGCCGCCGCGCCGACAATCCAGGCCAGGGCTAGGACCGCAATCAAACCACCTTGAGTGTATAGATCGAGAATCGTGTTGTGAGCCTCGAAAGGCCGGGGCAGAAACTGGCTGTAGGAAATGGGCGGGCGCTCCAGATGCGGCCCAGGACCAAGGCCCAGGGATCCTGACGTCAGGCCCTTGCCCAATGCATCTCCCCAGAGATGGAGGCGAAGTGCGGCGGTTTCGGCGGTTGCGTCGCCGCCCTTGTCCTTGGTGAGACTTAAGGCGAACTGTTCGACGCTGCCCGCTTCCGTGAGAATGTAGGGCGTCATCGACAAGGCCAACGGAAGGAAGCCAATCATCAACAGGAGGGTAACTTGCCGGGAAAAGCTGGCCTTGCCGTCACCGGTTGCGAGCCATGTCCGAACCCTCAGCCCAAGAAATATCAAGCAGGCCAGGACTGTCGTGTACAGATAGGTATCACTCTTCGTCAGCCTTCCGATATAGATGGTCAGGATAAGGCTGCTGAGCCCGGCCAATCTCGCCCACGGATTGCTTGTCGTCGTCGCAAGATGCAAGGCGAATGGGCCAAAGAGTGCACAATAGAGCGCGAGCTGGTTCGGGTTCTCGGACCAGCCGCGGAAGCGATCCCAGTACCACGGATCGACGCCGGATTGGTGGATCCAACCCCATCCAAGTGCCAGCTGAACAATAAAGCCTGCATTCGCGATCGCGACCACCCACCAGGCAGTACTGCGCAGATGACGATCAGCCTCGGGCTCCGCGGCGGCTAGGCAGGTGACGCAGATCAGCAGCAGGTAGGCTATCATATCGTGCATCACCACCGACAGGTACAGCACCGTGGTCAGATAGCCGACGATGGTGCCAATCCCCAGAGCAAGCGTCATGATCAGCCAGAAGCCCGCGACACGGATCAGGGCGGGCCTGACTACCAAATGACCGCCGGCGAGCACCCGGCCGATCGACAGCATGATCCAAAGCGCGAGAAACAGCTCGCCATAGCCGAGTGGCACTCCCGGAATGGTGAGCTGCGCCGCATAGGACATCGCAACGCCGCAGGCCAGCAACGCATCGCGGATCATCGGCGCGCTCCACCCAATGCGCGGTTTGCAGCAGCCTCTTCAAGCAACGCGGGCGACGCCGGTCGAGCGAAGCCGCCATGGGATTTGGCGCTAAGGACATTGTCGTAGAGATCGCAATATTGCTCGACCACCCAGGGCAGCGAGAACTGCGTCCGGACCAGCTCGACAGAGCGAGCGCCCATGGTCCTTCCTTTCCGGCGGTCGGACAAGAGGTCTATAATTCGAGATGCAAGGCTGTTCGGATCGTGCGGTGGGACGAGATGGCCGTTCCATCCGTCTTCGACCACCTCATTGCAGCCAGGCATCCTTGAGGCGACGATAGGCAATCCTGCAAGCCCTGCCTCCAGCAGGACGCGCGGAATCCCTTCGCGATATTGTGTCGGAAAGGCGAACAGATCGGCCATGCCAAGCAGGGCAGGAACGTCGCGTCGTGGGCCCAAGGCGATGACATGGGGCGCATGTCGATCAATCTCCGCCTTGTCCACCGCAAATGGGCCCTCGGATTCCAATGGCCCGACAAGCACGAAACGGGCATCGGGCCTTTCAGCCAAAATGCGAGGGACTGCCTTGAGGAGTGTCGGGATGCCTTTCTGGCGAGTTAGCCGGCCGACAAAAATTACGATCTCGGCGGATTGGAGCCCAAGCTCCTCGCGCATTTTCATCGCCGACGGGGCAAGATGCCTTGCCATGGCGAACGCATCGACGTCGATTCCAGAACTGCGGATCACTCGTCCGCTGCCACGTATGATCAGTCGGTAGCGTTCAAAGAATGACTGATCGTCCCGATTTTGGAACACCGTAGCGGCCGTCCATAAGGACGAAAGCCATTGCAGTCCGCAAAAGATTGGGCGCAGGGCCAGGGCGCGCGGTTCCAGGGACGAGAACGTCCAGCCCAGACCGTTGATTGTGCGCACGACTGGAACGCTCCCGCGCACCGCAAGTGGCGTCGCCAGGTTGGGCTTGGTGTCGAAGCTTTGGATAATATCCGGCCGGAGTTCCGCCATCAGCTTTCGAATGGTTTTGATGGCGGCCCATTCCCCGCTGCTGCTGGAAAAGCGGTCGAAACCGTAGCTGCGATGCGGAATGCCATGCCGCAGGAATGCGGCTTCACCGCCGCTCGAAACCGCAGTAACCTGGAATCCCTTCTCTCGCAGCGACATCAGGAAGGGGATTCGCAGGGCGTGATCCTCGCCTCCAACACACACGAGGTGCGGATTCATCCTGCGTCTCCTGACCGTTCGCCGTAGCCCGATCGCGCGAAGTGGCCGGCCGTTGAATTTGCTTTCATAGTGTTGGTTTCGTTACCCATCACGCCCAAGATCACGGTAGGGGCAGGCCTTGCCACTGTCCTCGTCTGTTTGAATGACACACACCGTGTCCCGGAAACGGATCGCCGTGCCCAGCCGGTTCAGGTAGCCGCGCGTTGCATCAAAAAGGTCGGCACTGCCCAGATGCCCGAGCACGGAGTGGTCCGTTGACAAACGGCTCGCGCTCCGCGGCACTTTCCTGTCTTGGTGCTGGTTGCCGTCGGAATGCCGCCTAATTTGCGCGGCTGGCTCATCCTCTGGATGCGCGAAATTTGACCACGCGGGAGATGATCGCCCGTGCCTCCGATGCTAGCAGGATCGGAATGCCGTCGCGTACCGGGTAGGCAAGTCCTGCGCTCTTCGATACGAGTTCGTCGCGATCCCCATCCCAGGCAAGTGAGCCTTTGGTCACTGGGCATACTAACCGTTTCAACAACTCAGGATTGAAAGAGGCATTCTCTTCGGCTCGCCTATCCGCATCCATCTGCTATTCCTTTCTCGGCTCCGACGCGAGCGTCTTTCGCACAAAAGCCATCACCCGACGTTCGAGTCATTTCTGTAAATCGTAGAGTTCCGGCAAGTGTCATAAGCCTTGCAAACTGCACTTTCACGGTAGGTGCAGGCTTGGCCACCTGTCGTCGTCTGTTTGAATGAATTGACATTGGACGGAGCTGCGTGGCGGCGAAGTTGGAGGTGAGGTGTTGAACGCACAATGGGTAAGCACGATCGGAGACAACCGTGATAGGTGACCGGAAGGTTGCGTTATTGAAGACCGCTCGCGGTTAATGCTCTCGAGCCAGTGTTTGACCGTTCCGGCCAGTCAATACGGGCGACGAAATCGTAAACCGGACCGCCGGGTACTCCCCAATTGCTTGACCAGACCACCTGTGAACCGTCTGGGGACGGCGAGGCGTGGGTCTCACTCCAGTAGTCGAATGGAGCGTTCTTCGTCTGCACAATACGTCGAACCTCTCCGCTGCCGTCGATGCGCAGCGCGATGACTTCCCGCGCATACGGCGCCCAATTCGGATATTTCGATACTTCGTCCGGGTCGCCGGAATAGCTAAGGAACACCCAACCCGGCCTGTCCAGTGACCTGAGCGATGCATGCTGTGCTTCGCCATATCTCATCAGCGAGGTGACTTTCCCATCTGACAGCCTTCGCTTGATCACCTGGAATATGTCCGGATCGGATTTACTGATCCCCACATAGATTTCGCTGCCGTCGGCATCGACTGTCATGTCCCCATGGCCAGGCCGATGATGCTCGGTCCATTTTTGGCGCAGAACGCCGTCAACCGAAAAGATGAACGTCTGTTCAGTTTCGTCTTTTAGGTACTGAATGCATAAGATGTTGACGCCTAGCGGCGAGATTGAGCAGGCGCTGTTGGTCCCGACAAGCTGTGCGAGATCGATTTCCGGAAACTTCCACCGCTGTTTGAGATCGTAGGCAAAGACGACCGCTTTGCCGTCCCCGCGAACCGCGCGCACGGCTATACGGCTGCCGTCACGGCTCGGATTCCCTTTATAAGGGCCGAACTGGAGATCGCTACTGTCAGTCGAAACAAACAGGACCTCCTCATGATTGGTGCGTGGCGCCCACGTCGAGATTTTCCGACCACCCACGCAGATCATCAGGTCGGGATCGCGAGGGTGCCATTCGCATTCGATCGATCGAACACGGCGAAAAAGCGGAGCGTAGGTGCGCCCATCCAGGAAGCATAAGCCGCCGCAGCCGTTGCTGATGACAAGAAGGCTCTGATCCGAATTCCAGGCCTGAGCGCTCGAATAGCGGTGGCTGCAATATTTGCTCCCGCATGCGATGCCGGCGCCGAGGATCCCGGGTTTGGTTATTCGCGTGAAAGTTGTGCCAAATGCCGCATCCTTCGCCGCGTGCAGGTAATCCGGCAGGTCCATAGCCACTGGCGCGATGAACTTTGTCGATGCGACGTCCTCTCCACTCACCGCCCCATGCATATATATGGACGTCGCGCTGGCAGCTAGCGTCAACGCCAAGACAGTTTGGTAGCAAAAAAAGCGCATGTCATGTCAACTCGCTCGGTTCCGTCTCAATAGTTCGATTTCCGTTTTTATTGGATACCTTCTTCTCGACGCTTCAAAACCGTATCTCTCTAAGCTTCAACCCTTTTAAATTTCGCCCGGGCCGCGCCAAACTTGTCGATTACTCCACGCGCTATTATTTCGGTGGCGGCAGCGAGCCCGTCTGAATCTAAGCTTTCAACGCAAGTTGTCGGTACCGGGAACGATCCAAGTTGTTCCTCGATAAGATTAACGTGGTCGATATGATCAAGACTGCTCTGCAAATCAACTTCGAGGAACTTCTGAATGATGCCGAGATTACGCCGGCGTTCCCTCAGCCGCGCCTCTAGAATCTCTCGTGGCGCCTGCAATCGGACAAGCAGGTCCGGTTTGGGTAGAAGCTCGAGGGCGCACGACACCCTTTCACGATCCGTTATGCCGCTGAACAAAACCAGCGAGCACACGAATTGCACCATACCCTGGTCAAAAATTGAGATCGTGTCCTTGGACGCTATTGCTGCGCGCCAGGCTTGTAGAAGAGCTTCAAGATGCCAGTTCAGACGAGCCGCCCACAGCTCATTCTTGGGTGGAAGGATCTTAAGCACTTCTGCACCGAGAGAACGCTGTCCAATCCACTTTGAATGCAAGCCGGAAACTAGTTTGAAGGCGGCTCTTCTAACCGGGTGTCGACGGTCGCCGGTCTGCAAAACAACAGAGTAGCCCTGAGCTCGCAGAACGTGCACCAGCTCGCACGCCAACGTCGTCTTACCAGCACCGGACGGCCCAAATAGCTCCAAGATCATCTTTCAATCCAGACTGAGGGAAGCCTTCCGGCAGTGATGTTATGCCCATTTGCTGAAGCGAACGCCCATCTCTTCCCGGGATGTCTAGCCGACGAGCCAGGAATTCGCGCCATCCGTATGAATGACGGTGTGGTCACGTTAGGATATGACGAAGGCCATAATCGTGAATGGAAGGAGTGCGTTTCGGTCACTATCCTTCCCGATTGCCCTTCCATCCGTTTGCCGTTCCGTCCCCGACAGGGCTGTGCAGTAGCCCTATGCCCCAGCGCACCTCCACGGGGCTCAGCAGTCATAAGTTCGGCATGTCTCATCCGTTCGGGGGATGCGAGACACCCAGCCTTCTGGAAACCTTACCTCTGCGATGGACCCATCAGAACTGATCTTTTGCCGCCTCTATCGCCAATAGAACAGCTTGGTGGGGCATCCAATGAATATGTTGGACAAAAAATCTTCGATTCCATCTCAGGAGAAATCGTATGAAAGCGGGCAGATGAGCGAGGACCTCAAGTCATATCCGTCAGCAGGGGCTACGGCCGCTATGCCTACTAGTTACGACGCCGAAGTCGCGGCCGCGGCCTATGATCTCCCAACAAAGCAGAGATATCAGGATCCGAGCTTTGCGAGCTGGTACCTGGACGGATATGCAGGCCGCTTGAAGCTGTCTACAATTGCATCCTACGTCATTGCGCGACGGGAGCAGCGCTGCATCGCCAAGGCGCTGGAGAGGTGCAGCCCGCCTCCATCTCAGGTGCTCGATATCCCATGCGGAACCGGGAAGCTGGCTGGCGTGCTGGGCCGGCATGATTGTCAGGTGCTGGCTGCAGACATTTCAATGGAAATGATGGCCCTGGCTAAGTCAGCATATGAAGGTCAGCCCGGATTTCGGGGATTCATCCGATGTGACGTGACGCAACTGCCGTTCGCTGACGAAAGCTTTGACACGGTGGTCTGTCTTCGCCTCATCCATCTTATCCCGCCACATCTCAGGCGCGACATTATCATGGAGCTCGCGCGCGTTGCCAGCCGTCGTCTGATTGTATCCTACGGCGTTGGCACCCACCTCCAGAGAATGCGACTAAGGCTGCGGAAGATAATCACCGGAAGGCTGTCGGCGCCTCATCCCGTCAATCTTAACGTTGCACGACAGGATTTCGCAGAGGCGGGGCTCGAACTGGTACGCTCTTTCAGCGTCCTCCGGTTCCTGTCCTGCGAGCAGCTGTTCGTACTTGAGAAGGTAAAGGCATGGCCTGCCGCCGGTTTGCAGCCTTTGCGTTAGCACTGGCATTGCGGATCAAGCCGCTGATGGGTGTCAAAAGCTGAAACGGCGACGGGAGGTGGCTGTGGAACCGGCAGGCAAGGCCATTCCGGCGCGCATGGCATCACTCGACCTGCTGCGCTTGGCCGCAGCCCTCGCGGTCGTGCTCTATCATTATCTTTTTGGTGGCGCGATCGCCGGAAGTCTCGATGTGGAATATGCTGCCGCAGCACCTTACGCCATCTATGGCTATCTCGGCGTCAATCTGTTTTTCCTGATCAGCGGTTTCGTCATCGCGTGGTCGGCCGAAGGTCGAACCTGGCAGGAATTCGCGGTCGCCCGGTTCGCCCGGCTTTATCCCGGATTCCTCGTCTGCATGACCGCAACTTTTGTTGTTCTCGTCGTCGCCAAAGACCAGCGTTTTCCGACCGATATTGCGACCTATGTAGCCAATCTCTCTATGTTCGCCCGCCTCTTCGGCAGACCATCCATGGATGGGGCCTACTGGTCGATCATGCTCGAGATCCTGTTCTACGGCTGGGTTGCAGTGCTGATCTTTGCGGGTGCCTTTCAGCGCTGGAAAATACCTATCGCTGCCATCTGGCTCGCAATTTCGGCAAGCAACGAGTTCTTCTTTGAGAACGCGGTGATACGCATTCTCTTTATTACAAACTATGCGCCTTTGTTTGCCGCCGGCATCCTCGCGGAAGACATCGTTGCAAGGGGCCGTTCGCCGGCTGCGTTCCTGCTTCTTGCCGTCGCATTCCTGGTGTCTTGCCAGACCATAATCTTCTCTCACAACTGGATGCATGAGCACTTTGGCGCTGCCATTTCGTATCCTGCTCTCCTCGCTGCCAATATAGTGGTCTACGGAGTCTTCTCTGGCGCGATACTGCTCCGCTCGGTGATTGCTCCATCCAAGGTTGTCATGATGCTCGGAGGATTGACTTATCCGCTGTATCTTTTGCATCAGTATATTGGCTACATCTCGCTTAACGCGCTGGCGCCGCATGTCGGAAAGAACGCCGCATTCTTCGTTGTCTTTGCCGGGACTCTTCTTGCCTCTTTTCTCGTCTGGCGCTTCATCGAGACGCCGGTACGCAAGCCGCTCGTTCGCGCTCTGGTGTCTGGGATATATCGCCTTGCACCAGCCTCGCAGCCAATCCGGCCAACTTCGTCCGCACGAACATCGTGATCAGAGGCGCTCGGCGGGTGTCCCAGAAAGATTCGCGTTAATCGCGAAACACCGGGGTATCCGGGCTTGGCACGCTGTACGGCACACTGGATGTGTCCCGCTTCCGGTTTCATTGACGGCTCAGCCGATTCCCCAGCACCCCGCATGACGAGGCTTCAAGAGCAGCGAAGCGCACTTCAAATAGCGCACGCCAGGTCCGGCACATGGCGCAGGACTCTCTTGCGACCTGGCACCGCATCGAAGGGCTTATCGGGGAGAAGGTCGCACTGTGTGTATCAACTTACGATCAAAGTTTCTCTCACGGGGTGCCGGTATGTGATTTGGCGCTAATATACGCAGTCTGTAGGTAGGGCGCTGTCGAAACAGAAAAAGGAATATTGGATGACAACTCTGCATTACACGTCAGGTGGATCGGGCACGGAAATTGCTCAAGCCGGATTCAATCTGGCTGACGTTTCATCCGTTGACCAACTCAATGCGCTGCCGGACGGTATGAAAGGCATGGTCTATCTGAACGAAACCGACGGAGTAACCTCCTCCTTTGTCGACAAGGTCACGCCCTTCATCGGTAATCCAAAGCTGTTCGGATTCTTCCTGGTTGACGAGCCGGATCCCACCGGCCAATGGGGTACCTACGCCTCTGCCGCAAATCTGAAGGCAGAATCCGACTGGATTCATTCCAATGTGCCGGATGCCAAGACCTATATCACGATGATGAGCCTGGGGACGTCGGCGAATCCAGATTTTTCGAACACCTACAATCCCGCCAATACGGGTATCGATTACTACGGCGTGGATGTCTATCCTGTCCGCACGGATGGCGCGGTCGACTACAACATGATCGACAAATTCGTCGCCGCCGCTCAGGCATCGGGCATCCCGACAAGCAAGATCATTCCAGGCTACCAGACGTTTGGAGGTGGCGACTATAACACCGACATGGGTGGCAAATATGTCGTGCCCACCGCCACCCAGATGGAAACCATGATGGACCACTGGGCCAAGCTGGTTCCGTCACCCGCCTTCGACTACGCATACGCCTGGGGTTCGCAGCGAGGCGACACAGCGTTGGAGAGCTCTTCGGAACTGCAGGCCGTTTTCCGGGAACACAATCTCAGCACTGCCGGGACTGCTCCTTCCGAAGCCGCGGCTACTGATCCCAGCTCTACAGCGAGCATCCCTTCCGAAGCCACTGCCAGCGATGGCACCTCGACTGCCATCGCCCCTTCCGAAGCCACCACCGGCGATAGCGCCTCGACTGCCACGACCCCGTCAGAGGCCACCCCCAGCGATAGCGCCTCAACTGCCCCCGCCCTTGCAGAGACTACCACCGGCGACAGCGCCTCGACCGCTCCTACCGAGGCCACCCCCAGCGATGGCGCCTCGACTGCCGCCCATGCCGAGGCCGCCCCCAGCGACAGCGCCTCGACTGCCCCCGCCCCTTCCGAAGCCGCCCCCAGCGATAGCGCCTCAACTGCCCCTGCCGAGGCCACCACCGGCGATAGCGCCTCGACTGCGCCTGCCGAGGCCACCCCCAGCGATGGCGCCTCGACTGCGCCTGCCGAGGCCACCCCCAGCGATGGCGCCTCGACTGCCGCCGGCCATGCCGAGGCCACCAGCGGCGATAGCAGTTCCACCGCAACTGTGTCTTCCGGCGCCGCCACTACCGATGGCTCTGCTGTGGCGGCTTCCGACCCCATCACCAGCCATGGCAGGTCTCCTGCGACTGCTACCGTCACCGCGCCTTCCGACGCTAGCACCAACGATAGTAGTTCTGCTGGAGCCGCGACTTCTGACCGCACGACCAGTCACGGAAAAGCGATCGGTGATGCCTCCCATGCAAGTGCAAGCGCCGACAAAATAGCGGGCCATAGCGGCAACGACGCCTCCCATGCCGACACTAGCGGCAACAAGATGGACGATTTGGGCAGCGGCGTTGACCGGGTGTTGGCTGCGTTGAGCCATGCTCTTTCGGCCGGCTCGGAGTTTCTCGCCACCAACAACCACTCCGACAGAACTGCAACCAACCTGACCGGCCACGGGTTCGCCCAGACCGTCCAGGGCGGTGAAAATGTCGGCGCCCAGGCAAGAAACGGCGGCGCCGCCGAGATCCTGTCCGGTCAGCACGGAGGCAACGATGCCTTCGATTTCAGCAAGCTCCAGGAAAGACTCCACCTCGATCACGCCGCTCTTGCCGAGCTCAAGTCGGGAGGGCATTCATCACACGCCTCCTCTGCCGGTGTGGCTGCCGATGATGGTTCCCACCATGTCATCTTCGACAGTTCAACCGGATCGCTCTCCATCGACGGCGACGCCCTCGGCGGCGCAGCTCAAGCGCAGCTCGCTACCCATTTCCCGTGGCAGCATCAGTCTTTGTGATCTGAAAACCCGGAGCGGCGGACCTTCAAATGGAGTCGGGTCCGCCGCTCCGTCTTTGTTCCAATTGCGCCACGGAAGCTTGGCCAAGGGAAGATAAGATACCGGCGGACATCGGAGAGATCGAAGTTGGTCGGCATCATCACCAATGCGAATTTCGGATTCGCAACACTAAGCGGTCTCGGCAATTTTCAGCACGGCGTCGATCTCGGCCATCACCGCTGCCAGCAGCGGCCCTTTTTCCAGCGCACCGAGATTGTCCGCGACCTGCTCGGGCCGCGTGAAGCCGGGAACCGGCAAGGCGATTGCCGACTTGGCGAGGATCCAGCCGAGCGCGCCCTGCGCAAGCGAGCGTCCGCCCGAGGTGAGCAGGTCGCGGATTGCCGCGAGCCTTGACAGATAGTGCGGGTTGGCGGCGCCATCCCTGAAAAACACCATCCAATCGGCATTCCCGCCGCGCACGTCATCGGTGGGCAGCCTTATGGCCGGCGTGTATTTGCCGGTGAGCAGTCCCATTGCCAGCGGCAGCCTGCTGAACGAGACGAGGTGCTCGCGCGCCGCAACGGCCATCAGCTCGTTCGCCGGGGTAAACACATTGAAGTCGTTCTCTACGGCGACGAAACCCTCGCGCGGCGCGTAGGCCGCAAGCCGTTCGCAGTGATCGGTGCTCCAGCCGAAGCCGCCTATCTTGCCCTCCTGGCGCAACAGGTCGAGCGTATCGAACACCTCGCCGGCGCGTTCGATCGGATATTCGTTGATGTGTAGCAGCACGACGTCGATAAAATCGCGCTGCAGGCGCTGCCGCGAATTGTCGATCGATGTCCGGATCGCCGCGGCAGAGGCATCCTCGGGAGCGATCTTGCGCGTTTCGGGATCGCCGAAATAGCCGACCTTGGTGACGATGACGGCTTCGTCCCTGCCCTTCAACGCCCGCCCGAGGATTAGTTCGGCATTGCCGGCGCCATAGGCGGCAGCCGTGTCGAACACCCGCGCGCCGATGTCATAGGCCATCGCCAGCGCGGCTTGCGACCTGATATCGTCGACTTCGCCATAGATTGTCGCCGTGTCGCGCCAGCGCGCGGCGCCACCCGCCGCCCAGGTGCCGATCCCGATGCGGGGCACCGATCGGCCATCCCAAAGCTCCATCATCTCCATGCCCGTTTCCTCAACGGCGCAGGCTGGCGTGGCGGGCACGCTCGCGGATCTCATCGCGGGAAATGCCGGCATCCACCAGTGTGCTGTCCGGGGCCTGCCTCAAGCTCGCAAGCGTCTGGCGATAGGCAATCCAGCGGGTGAAACGGTATCGAAGTTCATACAACATGGTCGTCTCCTTTGGCGCGCAGAATGCCCGCGCGCCTAGGTTGATCGAAAGCGCAAAGCATCTGCGCGAATCGCATGCTCGATCGAAAAGATGGCGCTCGCTTCTTGGCCAGCCGAGGCGCTTATCCCTGTCCCGTCAGGCAAGATTATTCAACGCCTCCAATTCCTGCATACTTGCGCGCGATGCCCGCTTCGCGCTACAGCCACGGTCGCAAGGAGTTTTTCATTTCTGCAAAATGGATATTGGCTGGGACGATCTGAGGTTGTTTCTCGACGTTGCGCGGCTGGGTGGCTTGAGCGCAGCGACGGGAACCACGCGCCTCAGCGCAGCCACCCTTGGACGACGCGTCACCGCGCTCGAAAAGCAGATTGGCGAACCGCTGTTCGTGCGCCAGCAGACCGGCTACCGGCTGACCCCGGTCGGGGAAGAACTGCTGCGGCGCGCCGAAGACGTCGAGGTAGCAATGCAGTCGCTGACCCGCTGGCGCGAGGGAAACCTGCCCGACCGCATTGTCCGCGTCTCGGCTGGGCCATGGACCTCGGCCTTCGTTTCCGCCCATATCGGCGAGATCTGGACGGTCGATGATGGCATAAGGGTGGAACTCGTCACCACCACCGACCGGGTCGACATCGGCCGCCGCGCCGCCGACATCGGCATCCGCAGCGAGCGCCCGACCGAGCAGTGGCTGGCCGGCCGTCTGAGCGGCAAGGTCGCCCACGCCATTTATTCCGGACGCCACCTGATCAATGGCATCGCCGCCGGATTGTTCGTCGGCGTCACCGGCGAAGGGGCAAACATTGCCTCGGCGCGCTGGCTGCAAGCCCATCACGGCGACCGCATCGCCGTTCGCGGCAACAACACCCATTCGGTGCGCGAACTGGTAGCCGCCGGCGCCGGCCTTTCGATCTTTCCGTGCTTCGTCGGTGACGGTGATCCGCGGCTGGTTCGCGTCGCTCAGCCTATCCCCGAACTCGAAACCGACCAATGGATCGTCACCCATCACGAGGAACGTCACTCGCCGCCGGTACGAAAAGTCGCCGACCGGATTGTCGCCTTGATGCGGGCGCACCAGCCGCTGTTTCGTGGCGAGACGCCGTTCCGGTAAGCCTCAGGTGTCGATCGGCCGCAGTGGATCAAGAATACTTTGGTGGGCCGGACGAGATGCCGCTGCCGTTGATTTAATTGACCTTTTCGTGTGCCAAAATGAAGGTGACGCAAGAGCTTTCGGCGGCGGTGCATCGGCGTTGGTCACTTATGCTGAAGTCCTGCGCTGGAGCCAGGCAAACACGTCTCCCGTCCCATCAAGCGCATTCCTCCGTGATAGAGCATTTCATGGCCAGGGATCGAGGTTTAGCCAAGGCACAGCGCGACGGGAAAGATGCGGTATCATTTTGAACGCGGCGGCATCGCTCGAGCCGGCTCATAGCCGTATGCTTCGCCCTTACGCACCACGCGACCGATGCCCGGCCAGCCAAGGTGCGCGCCGGCGATCCACGTCCCCGCCTCGGCCGCGTCACTGAAAACCTTTAGGCGGGTTGCGCGCGCGGTCAGCTGATCGTCGTCATAGCTCCAACTGAACGCGGGATTGCCGAACTGCAAGGCCGGCACATGAACGATGTCCCCGAAGAATAGGAAACGGTCCTCGTCCGCGTCGAACGCGTAGCCGGTATGGCCGGCAGCATGACCGGGCAGGGCGACCACCCTCAATCGCTCACCCACCTGGTCGCCATTCTGGACGGGCTTCAGCAGGGGCCGGAACTGCGCAAGGTGCGCGTAAGCGAAAAAGCTCTCCACAGCCGCCTCGGGAATTACGATCGCCTTCAAGTTTGGAAAGAGCGCTCGGCCGTCGGGGGTCAAAAGTCCGTGCACATGATCCTGATGGGCGTGGGTGAGCGCCAAGACCGTGATCGAAGCCGGGTCAATCCTGGCTTCCGCCATGGCCTGCTCAAGACGCCCCACTGTCGGGGCCCAGCCCCCTCCTCCGCTGTCGATAAGAACGCCGTCAACGCCTGGACCTGCAAGGGCGAAGCAATTGACAGACAGGCGAAGCGCCCCTGCCTGCGCAGCTTGCGGCACCGGATTATCCTGCGGATCCCGCAGAAGGTCCGCCGGCATCTCGATGTAACCGTCCGAGAGCGACCAGACGCGCCACCTTCCCGACGTGCTGCCAAGCACGTTGCTGCTTTGCGATGTCACGATCATAAGGCCACCTGCCGCAAACGAAAATGGAGGATAGGTTCGATTGTCACTATTGGCTCTCTGCACCCTCTACGCAAAGTCGTGGGGAAACCGGTGAAGATCAATCCGGAAAGCATCAGATCTCGATAAGCGACGGATTGGAAAATGATCGTTGACCGACCTGCTAGCTTCGTGGCGATGCCAGCTCTTATTGCATGCCCATGTAGATTCCTCCCTTCGTAAGCTCGTCAATCATCTGATTTATGCGCTTTCGGCGTGTTTCTGGGTGACGGGCGCGCGCGATCCAGTGCAAGTAATCATTGCGCTGATAGGGAGGCCGTTGCTTGAAAGCAGGCATCAGATTTGCGGCCTCGAGCTCTGCACGCAAACTGTCGGGCATTTTAGCCAACGGACGTTTCAGCAAATCACGTCTCCGCTATTCGAATCCTGATGCTGGAATAGATCACAAGTCAGCCCTCGCGCCTGCGAGACCGCAGCCGGCCTGGCGACAGCCCTTTCAATCGGGTCACGACGCGATTCATATGGGCCTGGTGAGTGAAACCCGCATGTTGAGCAATCTCGGCCAGCGGCAGATCGCTATTTTCCAAAAGCTCGACCGCGCGATCAACGCGGCGGCGTAAAATGAATTGATGTACCGGCAATTGCGTCTCCTCGCGAAAGGCGGCGGTGAAGGCGCGTCGTGGCATTCCCGAGATTCCGGCAAGATGGTCGATCGAGACCCCCTTTTCCAGATCGCCGTCAATCGCAGCGAGGACCCGGTCGAACCGCTGCGAGGTCAGGAGCGGAGATTTCTGCCGCCGCTGGCGTGCATGCCCGAGACGGAGCAGGTTCACGAAAATCAGGCCCAGCGTCCATTCACGGACGATGGCATTGGCTGGCGGGTCGCCTTCGAGGCGTCGGCACAACTCGGCCACCAGCGAATCGCGTATCGGTCGATCGGTCAAGATCACCAGGTCCTCAAGGGTCCCGGCTGCGGATACCAGGAGCTTTGACGCCAGCGCGGAGTCAACGGTGATCATCGTCAGCTCTCGCGGCTCCTCGATCTTGAACCGCGTGGCCCGCTCGGGAAGACTGAGCAGCAGATCACCGGGGCGCGTGAAGACGCGCCGCAGCCCGCGGCCAAGATCGATCTCTGCATAGGATGAACCGCTGCGAATCACACGCAGCTGAACGACTCCGGCCGGTGCATGGCGATAGTCGCCGGCAGGAAAGAACAACCTCTTTGCACTTGCCGCGGTCACCATCGTTGTACCGGGCGTCCGGACGCAAGTTCCTCCAGGACTTCGATGATCGATCGCCGCATCCTCGATCCTTGACGCCTACACTTTTGCCCGTTTGACTGGTCCACCAGGGGCATCATTTGCCAGGGCAGTCAGGTCACCGATCCGGGGCACAAAGATGTTGTGCAGTGTCTGGGTCATAATGGTCATTTCACGCTGAATTTGCAGTTCCTGTGCGGCGGGAAACAATGTGTCCTGCAAGAAGAGTTCCAGGCCTGCCTTGTCGTCCCATATCTCGATGATGCGATAGCCATCGTCGGTGGCATGCGCGATGTGCTGGTAGATGCCGCCAGCGGGCCGTTTCTCCACGCCGATCCGATCGAGGATGCGGCTATAATCTTCGGCCGTCAGGCCGGCAATATCAAGTGTCGTCACTACGGCCATGGTTCATCCTCGCTGCTGATAGTGGTTGTTTGAAGTGGAGTTCTTGGACGGACCCCGAATCTATTGAGCCGATGTCGTTTGGCATCGCTGTCCTGACCGCGAGTTTGACTCCCGAAGTTCACCCACAGGAGCGGCCTTTGGTCCTCAGCCACCGAACGCCTCGATGACAAGACGGGCGGTCGCCGCTCCGGAGAAGTTCTGCTGGCCGGTGATCAAATTGCCGTCGCGCACGGCAAAATCGCGCCACAGCCCGGCCTGAATATAGTTCGCGCCGAGCGCACGCATCTCATCCTCGATCCGCCATGGCATCAGATGCGTACCGTGCGGCAGCGCGCCCATCTCCCAGACGGCATTATCGGCGAAGTCTTCCTCGACATTGGCGAAACCTGTGACAGTGCGCCCTTTGGCCAGCAGCTCGCCGGTTGAGAGGCGCGCGTAGCGCAGCAGCGCGACGCCATGACACAAGGCGGCCGCGACCTTGCCGGCCGCAAAAAAGGCGACGAACAGCCGCTGCAACTCAGTCGCGCCTTGGAAGGTGAACATCGGCGCCTGGCCGCCAGCGACGACGATCGCGTCGAACGCGTCGAACGACAGCTCTGCGATGGGCCGGGTCGTCTCCACCAGCGCCGCCAGTTTCGGGGTCGACAGGAAACCGAGCGAGATCAGATCCGTATCCGAATAGCCGGACGGATCACGCGGGTCGCTCAACGCATCCGCCTCGCATTTGCCGCCCTCAGGCGAGAAGATCGCGACTTGGTATCCGCGCTCCGTGAAGGCGAGCCAGGGATGAGTTAACTCGCTCCACCAAAACCCGACCGGCCAGCCTGTGGCGGTTGATACAGCCGGGTTTGAAAGGACCATCGCGACCCGCTTTGGATGCAGCGGGTCGAGTGGGTTGGGATCACGCACGCTCATCGCGCCATCTCGACTGGTTCGCCAAGATTCGCCCAAATCGTCTTGTATTGGGTGTAGCTTTCCCACGCCTCGCGGCCCTGCTCGCGGCCATAGCCGCTCATCTTGAAGCCTCCGAACGGCGCATTAGGATGGTACTTGTGCCAGCAGTTCAGCCAGACCGTGCCTGCCTTGATCCGGTCGGCGAGCCGCAAGGCGCGGCCGAGATCGCTGGTCTGGATGCCCGAGGCGAGCCCGTAGCTCGTGTCGTTTGCGATCCGGATCGCGTCCTCCTCGCTGTCGAATGGAATCACCGGCAGGACGGGGCCGAAAATCTCTTCGCGCGATATCCTTAGGTCGTTGGTCGCACCGGCGAAGATAGTCGGCTCGACGAAAAGGCCCTTGCCGTTGACCTGGCGGGTGCCGCCGCCCGCGGTCAGTCGCGCGGTGCGCTTGCCCTCTTCGATATAGCTCAAGACCTTGTCATACTCGCCGCGCGACGCGATCGGCCCGATCATCGTCGCAGGGTCCAGCGGATCGCCGAGCGTCGCCGACTTCGCCATGGCGCTCAGCTTCTCGACGACCTCGTCATAGCAGGCGCGTTCGACCAGCAGGCGCGATCCGGCCACGCAGACTTCGCCCTTGTTCCAGAAGATGCCCCAGAAGGCTGCCTGTATCGCGGCATCGATATCGGCATCGGCGAAAACGATATTGGGACTCTTGCCGCCGAGCTCCATCGTCAGGTGTTTCATCGTCCCGGCACCGTTGCGCATGATGCCCTGGCCGACGGCGGTCGACCCGGTAAAGGCGATCTTGTCGACGCGGGCATCGTTGACCAGCGCGTCGCCGATGGTGCCGCCCGGGCCGGTGACGAGATTGTAGACGCCTGGCGGTACGCCCGCGTCGAGGATGACTTGCGCCAAGGCGAGGGCCGTCAGGGGCGTGTCGGTCGCAGGCTTGTGAACGACCGTGTTACCCGCCGCGAGTGCCGGCGCGATTTTCGAACAGGACAACGCGAGGGGAAAATTGAACGGGGTGATCGCAGCGACCACGCCGAGCGGCTCACGCCGCGTCAGGATCCTGATATTTGGTTCGTAGCTGGTACGATAGGCGCCGTCCATTGCGCTCATGGCGAGCCCGCCATGAAAGCGGAACAGTCCCGAGCAGTGCGGCATGATGATATCGCGGAAATCGCGATAGGGCATACCCATGTCCATCGCCTCGCGCACCGCGAAATCCTCGGCGCGCTCGTCCAACAGATCGGCGATGCGGAACAGGACCTTCGCGCGCTCCTCATGATGCATCCGCGCCCAGGGTCCTTGCTCGAAAGCCCGCCGCGCGGCCGCGACGGCATCGCTTGTGTCGGTGACGCCAGCCTTCGCAATATTGGTGATCGCCGCCTCCGTGGTCGGATCAAAAGTCGTCGACGTCTCGCCACTGACAGCATCGCGCCATTGGCCATCGATCAGCAGACGTTCTACTGGAATCGCCTTGCGCCGCGCGGGTAGATAATCAGTCATGAACCGGTCCGTCCTGTCGAATGAGATTGAAGGAAATTCTCGGCCCCATCCCGCGCCGATAGGCGAGTTGGACCAATAGCAGCATCATCGGCTCGATCAGGCGCGAGGCCGTGAGATCGCCGACATCGACCGGCATTGTCGGTAGATCGGCGAGAAGCCGGCAAATCGCCGCCTTGGCATCTGCGTCATTGCCGGCGACATAGCTCGTCACCGGATCGCCGTTGAGACGCGGATCACCCCTGTCAAGCAATTCGGCAAAGGTCGGAATGCACTTGACGACAAGCGCGCCCCGCGCGCGCCTCTGAACCTCCTCGCCTACCGACGTCGTAGTGCCTAGCAGCATCGTGGAAAGGTCAGGCGCGACTGCATTCGTATTGTCCCAGACGATCTTGCCGGACAAATCGCCAAGCGCGTCCATCGCCAACTCGAGAGCCGGCCATGGCGTCGCCAGGGCAATTACGTCGGCCCATCTCGCTACTTCGTCAGGGGCACCGAAGCCGACACGGAGGGTTGCCGCGATTGCCCGCAACTTGCCTTCGTCGCGACTGAAGCTGAGATGAATTTCGTGCCCGGCGAGGCCAAGACATTTCGCCAAGGCCTTGCCGAGCGAGCCTGGTCCGATGATCGCAACTTTCACAACTGCCTCCCGACACGCGGTCGGGCTTGCCTAGCACCATTGCAGTCGCGCTTATTTCACGAATTGCCCTTGCACGATCGGGCGCACTCGTCACATGGATCGGCGGCGGAACTGGATGTTTGGACCAGTTCATCAACCTGGTCCCGCGTGAGAATCCTCTTCCGGCGCCTTGCAACAGACGTTGGCGGTTTCTTCCAGTTCCTCGGCTCCGTCGACGGCGCGCTCCAGGTCTTGGGCTGCAATTCCGAGCCGTGATTTGCCAGAAGGACCGCGGCATAGTTGCAAGGAAGATCACGGATCATCTCGCCCATCCTCTGATCACCTGGCCGCACGTATCCGCGACCGTCAGCTCCTGCAGCGCGAGCTCCTTGCGATGCACCTGTGCGACCGCATCGGCCAGAGCGATCACGAAACGGTTCAGATTGCGCTCAGAAGTCGCCAACTTGAATTTTCGATTTGTCCGTGAAGCGCGACAAGCGGAATGGAGTCGGGTCGACGCTTGCCGCGTCACCTGCGACCAGATCCGCCGCCAGATGGCCAATTCCAGGGCCGACGCCGAAGCCGTGTCCGGAACAGCCTGCGGCGACGAACACTCCACCGATGCTGTCCACCGGTGAAATCACGGGTACGGCGTCCGGTGTGGAGTCGATATATCCACCCCAAGAGGACACGACGCCGGCATCGGCAACGGTGGGGAACAGGGCTTTTACCCGCGTCATAATGGTTGCCACCATCCGCTTGTCCGGCGCAGGATCGAGGACGCGGATTCGCTCAAAGGGGGTCGGCCTGTCGAGATGCCAGCGACGGAGTGTTTCCGGGCCCTGGAAGAGCGAGCGGCCTATGCCGATCTCGACGGCCTTCAGCCGTTTCATGAACATCGGCAGAAACGGGCGGACATAGCGGATCCCCTGCGGCGTGATCTCGAGGGTCGCCCTGCCGCTGACCGCGATCGTGTAGCTGCCATCGAGCCGGCGCGTCATGGCAAAGTCGGAAGTATAGACAGCCTCGCCAAAATCCGGTGCAGGAGCGGTCCGTAAGGCGGTCTGACGGACGCTGGCCTGCGGCAGCGAAACCGCATGCATGCGCAGGAAAGCAGAAGCCCAGGCGCCGGCGGCACATAGCACCGCGCTGGTGCGGATAAGGCCTTTCTCGGTGACGACGCCGCTCACTTGCCCATTGGTGATATCCAGGCCGCGTGCCGCGCAGTTCTGATGAATAGTCGCGCCATGCTTGCGCGCGCCCTCGGCGATCCGAGGGGCGGCAAGCCAGGGTTCGGCCTTGCCATCGTCTGCTGCGTAGACGCCGCCCAGCCATTTGCCGCCCGCCGCTGGAACGGCGGCAGCAGCCTCGTCGGCGGTAAGCATCCGCGTATTGACGTCGAACCGCCGCGCAACCTCGCGCCACTTGTCCCATTCGGCGAGCCGCTTCGGATCGTTCGTCGCATAGGTGAGCCCGCAACGGCGGAAGCCAAGGTCGTGCCCAATCTCTTTGGTGAGCTCTTCCCACAGGCGCATCGACAGATTGGCAAGCGGCAACTCACGTGCATCGCGGTTCTGCCGACGGCACCAGCCCCAGTTCCGGCTCGACTGTTCGCAGCCGACATACCCCTTTTCGACAAGCGCCACCGACAGGCCGCGCCGCGCCAGGAAATAGGCTGCGCTGGCGCCGACAATCCCGCCGCCGACCACCACGACGTCTCCTGACTCGGGTAGCGCTTTATCGCTACTGATTTGGTGGATAACAGGGGACATGGCGGCCTCGGCGATCAATGGAGCTAGCAGTATCGGCGATTGGTGCCGCAGAAATGCTCCGACTGGCGCCGATTTTCGGTATTTTGCGCCGAATATCGTGACACGGAACGCGCGCTTCTTTCGTAGTGTCAGTTTTCCCACTCGAACTGTCCTGGTGCTCCGTGGACTGCCGAAAAATCGCTGCGCCTCGTGTCTTTCCCACGGTCCTTGGCAGGCTCAATGGGGAAATCGTGGACTCCAGCAAGATGCCGCCAGCTGCGGCGCTGCCGCGATTGTGTTGCCCCGGCCCGGCAGCGCGACGGTAGCGACCTTTTCGCAACGGTAGGCCCGCCTGCCTAGAAATAGCCGAGGATGGATTTGACCTCGAGATACTCCAACATGCCCTCGATGCCATATTCGCGTCCGTTTCCGGACTGCTTGAAACCGCCAAACGGGGCGTGCGGATCCCAGGCCGGGTAGTTGAGATGCACCTGGCCGGAGCGGATCCGCGAGGCCACGTCCTTGACGGCGTCCACATCCTGGCCCTGCACATGAGCCCCCAGACCGTAGACCGTGTCGTTGGCGATGGTGACGGCTTCCTCGATTGTGTCATAAGGGATGATGCAGAGAACTGGCCCGAAGACCTCGTCCTGGGCAATGCGCATGGTCGTGCGCACGTCGGAAAAGATGGTCGGCCTCACATAGAACCCGACGTTCAGATCGTGCGCACGGCCCCGTCCGCCGGTGAGGAGCCTGGCGCCCTCAGAAATGCCGACGCCGATCATGGTTTGGATGCGGTCGAATTGGGCACGGTTTGCGATTGCACCATGAGTTGTGGCTTCGCAAAGAGGATCGCCAATGACAATATGGGCTGCGGCCCTTTTGGCGATTGCCTCGATCTCGGAGAGCCGCGAGCGTGGCACGATCATGCGCGTCGGGGCGCTGCATGACTGGCCGAGATTGCGGAAGGCGGCGGATACGCCCAGAGAAACGGCGCGATCGAGATCTGCGTCCGGCAGGATCACGTTCAGCGACTTGCCGCCCAGCTCCTGCGCGACGCGCTTGACACTCGTCGCTGCCGCCTGGGCCACCGCAATGCCCGCGCGGGTGGACCCGGTAATGGAGATCATGTCGACATCCGGATGGGAGGCGAGACCCATACCCACGCCTGGACCATCACCTTGCACGAGGTTGAAAACCCCGGCAGGGAAGCCGGCTTCCTCGATTGCCTCGGCGAACAGCAGGGCGTCCAAGGGAGAAAGCTCACTCGGCTTCAGCACGATCGTGCAGCCTGCAGCGAGCGCCGGCGAAACCTTGGCGGTGATCTGGTAAAGTGGCCAGTTCCACGGAGTGATCAAGGCGCAGACACCGATCGGTTCGTGGGTGACGGCGGTTTGCCCCCGTTGCTTGACGAAGCGAAAGTCTGTCAGCACATCGCGAGCGACCTTAACATGCGTGATCGCCAGCGGCACCTGCGAGCTGCGCGCATAGCCGATCGCCGCGCCCATTTCGAGGCTCAGGCATTGAGCCAGCAGTTCGCCGCGCGCCTCGAGCAGCGCTTGCAGGCGATCGAGCAGACCCGCGCGGTCTTCTGGCGTGGTCCGACTCCAGGTGGCGAATGCCCGGCGGGCCGCTGCAACGGCCGCGTCAACGTCCTTGCCATTTCCAAGCGGAAACTGGCTCACAACCTCTTCTGTGGCGGGATTGACGACGACGCCCGTCGCGGTGCCGCTCGGCTCAACCCATTGACCGTCGATGAAGAACTTGTCCAGGTGGCCGTTGCGGACCAGGTGTTCGAGAGGCGTCATCACCCTACACGGTCCTTCATGCGGTAGTAGGCGCCGACAATCGGCAGGAACCAGGGGCGCCCGAAATAACCGGGGATCGCTGGCCAGTCGAAATCCTTCCAGGGATTGAGCTCGGGGCGCCCGTCCATGACGTCGGCCATGATGGTGCCCATCAACGTCGACATCTGGGTCCCGTGTCCGCTATAGCCCATCGAGTAATAGATGCCATCGCGCTCTCCGGCCCGCGGCAGGCGATCGCGGGTCATATCGACCATGCCGCCCCAGCAGTAGCCGATGCGGGTGCCGGCCAGTTCCGGAAAGACCTCGACCATCGCCGCCTTGAGTATCCGGCCGCTTTTTTCGTCGGATTGGGGGTTGGACACGGCAAAGCGCGCCCTCCCGCCGAACAGAAGGCGATTGTCCGGCGTGAGCCGCCAGTAGACAACGAGATTGCGCGTGTCGACGACCATGCGCCCGGTCGGCATGAGGCGCTTAAGGTGGTCGGGCGATAGCGGCTCGGTCACGATCAGAAATGCGCCGACCGGGATCATGCGCCGGCGGATCCAGCCGAGCGGACCAACCTGGGAAATGCCGCTCGCCAACAGGACCTGCCGCGCGACGATCTTGCCCTTTGGCGTCGTTACCTCATGCTCGCCTGAAACCTTGCGCATCGCCATTACGGGCGAGCGTTCATGGACGTCTGCGCCACGCCGGGCAGCGGCGGTCGCGAGGCCCCGGACGAACCGGCCGACATGCATGCCCGCGCTCTTGGGAAAGAGCAGCCCGCCATGGTAGCGGTTGGTGCCGACTTCGGTTCGCAGGTCGTCGCGCGCGATCATCCTCGTTTCGGGATCGACATTGGCCGCCAGCAGTTCCTGGCTGCGCGCCAGCATGTCGTAATGCTCGGGCTTGGCGGCAAGCTTGAGCTTGCCGACGCGGGAGAAGCTGCAGTCGATCTTTTCTTCCTGCACCAACCGCTCGACCATATCGACGCCAGCGTCGAAAGCCTTGTAGAGCGCATTTGCGGCGGGCTTGCCGTGCTTGCCAGCCATGATTGCATAATTCTGGGCAAAGCCGTTGTTGCACATCCCGCCATTGCGGCCGGACGCGGCGTTGCCGATCGTTTCGGCCTCCAACAGGGCAACCCTGGCGCCCTTTTTGGCAATGGCCAGCGCGGCGGAGGAGCCGGTCAGGCCGCCGCCCACAATCGCCACGTCGTAGTGGCCTTCGAGCGGTTTGGACGATCGTTCACTGAACGGCTGAGACGTATCCAGCCAGTAAGAAGTAAACTTCATTTTCTTAACCACCAGTGCTGATTGGAGTGGGGCGACATCCGAGGCATAGTTGCGCGCGCCTACCAGCCGCGCATCCGCTCCCAGCGCGCTTCAATCTTGGGGCTGTCCCCGTTGACGACGCTGTAAAAATCATGCTGGGCGGCCATCGCACACGCATGATTGGGCAGAATCCGGACCCGAGACCCGAGCGGCAACTCGGGCATGGACTTTCCAGAACCGGCACGAATGGCGAGGATGCCGTGTTCCTGGCTGGCCTGGGCCACGATCACATCTTCAAGCACCCGTCCCTTTTCGTCGCAGACCACCCCGTAACCCTGGTCGATCTGCTGGTTTGCGGTTCCCCGGTCGCGCGAAAGCGCCATCCACCCGGCGTCAACCAGCACCCATCCCTTTTCCGGCTTGGAGCCGATCACCGTGGCCAATACGGAAATGGCGATATCGTCGCGGTTGCAGACCCCAACCCCGTGCTGGACGAGGTCGAAGAACATGTAGACTCCAGCGCGCAGCTCGGTGACTCCATCAAGATTGTCGGCGAAATGCGCTGTCGGCGTCGAGCCGACGCTGACGATCGGGCAGGCATGGCCATGGGCGCGCAGGATTTCAGCGGCGCGAACGGTGGCTGAACGCTCGTTCTCGCCTGCCTTGACCAGCGCATCGGGCGTGTTCAAGCCATAGGACTCGCCTGCATGGGCGAGGACGCCGGCGAGGTTGGCACCGGCAGCGACGACCCTGCTGGCCACGTCGAGCAACTTCGGGTCGTCCGGCTTCAAGCCACCGCGATGGTCATCGCAGTCCAGTTCGATGAAAACAGATGGCGTCATGCCGGTGGCTTCGCGCACGCCGGCCAGGGCGTCGGCCTGCTCCACGGAATCGAGCAACAGCTTCACATCAGCGCCGGCTCGGCGACAAAGCTTCATGGCACGCATGGCCGAGGCCGGCGAGATGCCGACCGCATAGGTCATGTCTCGAAAGCCATGGCCCGCAAAATACTCCGCCTCGGCGATGGTCGAAACCGTGATCGGACCGGGTTCGCGGTGGAACGCGTATCGGGCGACGTCGATGCTTTTGGCCGTCTTCATATGCGGGCGCAGCACCACGCCAAGCTTCTTGGCGCGCCCAGCCAGACCCTGGATGTTTTGCTCGAGCCGGCCACGGTCCAGAAGCAGCGCCGGGGTGACCAAGGCGTCGATCGTCCTAGCCGTCTCGCTCACTGCCAGGTTTGCCGCCACCTTGTTCATCATCTCATTTCCTAAGTGAACGACTGGTTTGCCAATGCATATATATGGGCTGGCCCCTCGACGGCGGGCCGTTGCCCTTTGACCATGGCGGTCGCACTGCCGGACCGCTGAAGGCCAAGGCTCTCAAGCCAGTCACCCAATCCATCCTCGGCATAGACGTCGATGCGAACGAATTGATCGTGAAGCTTCGAAAGCTGGGCCAGGATCAGAAGCCGCGCGTCTTGGTCGCTCTCGGCTGCACAAGGGCCGACCACATAGCCGCGGCCAAACCTCCTCGCGATAGCGTAGCCTGCAATCCGTCCCCTGCGCTCAATGACCAGTGCGTTGCCCACATCGGCGAGCGCAGCCACCATCGCCAGCCGGGGCATGCCCGTGGCCGATTCGTCGAAGGCCTGGATCGGCGTGAGGTCGGAGGCTGTCGCTTGACGGATGTCGTCGCCGGTACTCCGCGTCACGGGGACAGTCAGCGAGCCCTGGTGCTGAAGCACCGTGCCCCAGGCAGTGAAGCCGCGTCGCTTGTAGAGCGCCAGCCCCTCTTCGGTTGAGCTGAGCAGCACGTTGCGGCCGTGTGTCGCCTCAAGCAATCCATCAAAGAGCCGGGCGCCGTTGCCACCGCCTTGCGCGGAGCCAGTAACTATGATCATCCCGACCGTGGCATAGGAATGTCCGTAGTTCCAGGACATGGCCGTGCCAATCACCTGTCCTGCCCTCTCGAGGACCAGGCCATTGCCGACCATCAGGGCAAATTCCCAATCCTCCTGGCGGTAGGGCCAGGCCATCTCCTGCGACAGCTTCAGCGCGCCCGGCAAATGGCGGGTTTCCAATTTCATCAGCTCGGTCGGGGCGCTGACGATATCTCTGTCATGCTCAACGGTCATAAGGTGCAACGCTGTCACTTGATCCAGAGTCGGATTGAAGTCGGACCTTAGAGTCGCGCCCGGCGGACAGATTTCGCTGCTGTTTTGCCCCTTCAAATCAGCGGGATTGTTCGTTTTAAGCAGTTCCTCGGCATGCCAAATCGCGCAAATCAGGCGAGGAATACCTGGCACTTTGAATCGCCGCTTCGTGGTTGCCCGCGATCGGCGTCACGTCCGCACGATCCCCAATGGCAATGGCATAGCCGCAACACTCCCCGGCGATGAAACGCTTGATGCTCAGGAGGAATTTTGGATGATCTACATCAGCGAAGAGGAGTCAGCCGCCCTCGTCACGCATGAACTTGCTTTCGAGGCGGCGCGGCAGGCTCTCGTGGCATCAGCATCGCGGCAGAATTGGGTCTTTCCTGCTGTTCTCGGGCGCACGCATGATGCGACCAATACTTTCTCAATCAAATCCGGTTCGTCGGACGACCTGACCGGAGTGAAAATCGGCTCCTTCTGGTCGGGCAACCCGACACGTGGCCTTCCCCGCCACAACTCCACCATCGTGCTGCTCGATCAGCATACAGGTCGACTCGGCGCCGTAATCGAGGCCGGGAAGGTCAACGCCTACAGGACGGCCGCCGCCGACGCGGTCGCGGCCGATCTTCTTGCGCGCAAGCAAGCCAAGGTTCTGGCGATATTCGGCGCCGGCAACCAGGCGGGCTTCGAAGTGATGGCGCTGGCACGCGTCCGCCCAATCGAAACCGTGCTGGTCGTCGCCCGGCCTTCGTCGCGACGCGACGCTCTTGTCGATCAGATCGGCGAAAGAGGCCTGGATGCGCGCGCTGCCGTGCCCGAAGACGCCGTGCGCGCGGCCGACATCGTCGTGACTGCGACGCCCTCACGCGAACCGCTGTTCGATGCCGCTTGGGTGGGACCCGGAACCCATATCGCCAGCATGGGGTCGGATGTTCCAGGCAAGCGCGAATTGCCGAGCGAATTGTTTCCCAAGGCACGTCTGTTTTGTGATCTGCTTTCCCAGTCCGTCCAGATCGGCGAGTTCCAACACGTGCGCGACGAGATCGACGCCGGCGTGCTTGCGGTAACACCAATCGGCGACGTCATTGAAAAGCGTGCGCCCGGACGCCATTTCGACAACGAGATCACGGTTTTCGACAGTTCCGGTATTTCCCTACAGGACCTCTACATGGCCGACGCGCTGATCCGCGCAAAGGCGTCCCAACCCTGATCAGCTTCGCACCGATAGGTCCCGGCCCCGACGGATTTTTCCGCCCTGCTTGAGTGCTCTCCGGCAACAACGTGTCCCGCGCGAGTCTGCAGTCGTGTCAGCGGCGGATACGCCAAGGGTTGCCCGCATGAACCACGGATCGCCCCGGATGTCGCAAAACCGATCGGAATGGGCGCGTGTCGCAGTTCGGTGATGCTTTCTTTCCAGCCACGGTAGGGCAGCTACAATCCAGGCCGAATCCAACCTGGAGAATGTCCTGATATTTCCGGTGATCAGCGGCTGGCGCGCCAGAAGGCGATACGGTCTTGCAACCGATAGCCTTGGATAATCGCCGGCATGAACCACGGATTGCCACGATAGAGCGGGATGGCCGAAGGCGGTCGAAAGTCGAACGCCGTGCGCGACTGCTCGCCATGCCCCATCAGCTTGTGCGCCGCACGCATACCGATCCATGGCGCCCAGACCACGCCCGAACCGCAGAAGCCGGTTGCATAGACCATACCGTCCTTTTCGAAGATGCGGGGCAGCATGTCTCGGTTCATCGCCACATTGCCGAACCAGCAATGCGAAAGGCGCACGTTCTCCAACTCCGGGAAAAGGTTCACGAGGCCCTTGCGTAGGAGAAGTTTCGGCGCCGCCGGGTCGCCGACGCGAGAACTGTCACGTCCCCCCAGCAGAATGCGTTTTCCGTCGGGCGAGGGACGATAATAGAAACCGAGTTGCCGGTTCTCGGTGATCGTCATCAGCTTCGGCATCAGTCGCGCCATGACATCGGGCGCAAGTTCCTCGGTCACGATGATCCGGCTGCGGACCGGAACCAGGCGGCGCCGAAGGAAGGGAGCGGCGCCGTCGGTATAGCCGTTGGTACAGACCAGAACCTGCAGTGCATCCACCGTCCCTGCCGAAGTCGCGACGCGGAACCCCGAACCATTCCTCTCGATCGACTTGACCACTGTATGCGAATGGACCGTCAACCCGGATGCGAGCGCCACCCGCAGGAGTTCAGCGTGGAATTTTGCGGGGTGCAGCGCGCCAATGTCCATCCGAACGGTTCCGCCGCGGTA
Organism: Mesorhizobium sp. M1163; assembly: GCF_040318415.1. Lineage (NCBI taxonomy): Bacteria > Pseudomonadati > Pseudomonadota > Alphaproteobacteria > Hyphomicrobiales > Phyllobacteriaceae > Mesorhizobium > Mesorhizobium sp. M1163. The sequence continues at coordinate 258,263 of NZ_JAMYMF010000002.1, forward strand.
GAAATCGGTTCCGATATAATTTCGATGCTCAGCATGCGGAACGGCGAAGGACTCGATCCCCAGTTTCTTCGCCAGCGTCTCGGCGCCGCGCGCCATCTTCTCATACTGTTGATATCCAAAAGCGCCCTTGAACTGGCCAACCAGTCGGAAGTCGCAGTCCAGCCCTTCGGTCCTGATGAAGTCGTAGAGGAATTCGCGCGCGATCTTGCCCTCGGCCTCGATCGCCATGGCCTTCTCTTCACCGAAGCGCCGGGTGATCGTGGCATAGTCCGGCCGGATGCTTCCGCTGGTAATTCCGCCGTTGCGTGTAGAAGCACCCTCGCCCGGATTCATCGTATCAAAGGCTGCGACCGAGCGTCCTTCGCGCACCAGCACAAGCCCGGCCGAAAGCCCGGCATAACCGGCGCCGACAATTGCCACGTCAAGCTTTTTTGCGAGGGGCTTCCGCGGCAGCGGCATGACGGGCGCCGCTTCCCACCAATAGGGCGTGTTCTTCTCGATTTTGGGCTCGTGCACGTGACTGACTTCTCTTGATGTTCCAGGGATTAAGAAAGCGATCGGTCGCGGTACCTCAAATATGGTCATCTCGTACGTCCAGCGCGTCGCGCAGTCCGTCACCAATGAAATTGAAACTGGTTACCGCGATGGTGATTGCAGCTCCGGGAATGATTGCCAGCCAAGGTGCGCTGCCCAGATATTGCTGGGCGCCATTGAGCATGTTGCCCCAGCTGGGCAGTGGCGGCTGGATCCCGTAGCCGAGGAAGCTGATGTAGGCTTCCATGAGAATGGCGCGCGCGACCGTCAAGGTGGAAGCGACGATAATCGGGCCCATTGCGTTGGGCAGTATCTCGCGGAACATGATGTGCGTGCCGCTCAGCCCCAGCATTCGGCCAGCCAGGACGAACTCGCGTTCGCGTAACGAGCGGACCTCCGCTTCGACGATGCGGGCAACCTCCATCCAACTGGTGAGGGCGATAATGATGGTGATCATCACAGGACTGGGCTTCAGTGCCGCAGCCAGCGCCAGCAGCAGAAAGATCGATGGGAACGACAGAAATCCATCGACCGTGCGCATCAGCGCCGCCCCAACCCAGCCGCCGCGATAGCCTGCAATCACGCCGACCAGCGTGCCGATGAGCGTCGACAACACCATGGCGAAGAAACCCACCAGCAGCGAGATTCGTCCCGCCATCAAGAGTCTTGCCGCAAGGTCACGGCCGAGCGGATCGGTACCTAGAAAGTGATAACCCGTGAGCGGCGGGGCAAAGCGGGCCCGCAGATCGATGTACAGGGAGTCATAAGGCAGGAGATGGGGGCCGAGGACGCAAGCGAGGCTCAGGAAGATGATCATCGCCAACCCGAGCAGCGCCAAGCGATGCCGCATGAAACGAAGTGCCGCGCGGTTGTTTCTCCATCGGCTTGGAGCTGCATTTGCGGTGAGAGCGGTCATATCGGCTGTCTCCTGTCGGGGAAGTTGCGCGCTCAGGCCAGACGAATGCGCGGATCGACAATAGCGACGACAATGTCGGCGATCAGGTTTCCAAGCAGAACGAGGATGGCGGAGAACATCAGTAGCCCCATCACAACCGGATAGTCGCTGTAACCAAGGCTATCGAGGAACAACCGTCCCATTCCCGGCCAGGTAAAGACGGTTTCGGTCACCAGCGCGCCGGTCAGAATGCTGGGAAGCTGCATCCCGGCCAAGGTAATCATCGGCAAAAGCGCGTTGCCAACGACATGCTTCATCAGAATCCGGCGTTCACTCAACCCCTTGGCCCGAGCCGTTTTAACGAAGTCCTGGCTAATGGCGTCGAGTGTCGCCGTCCGCATGTAGCGGCTCCAGATCGCGACATGGACCAGCGACAATACGACACTTGGCAGGATCAGATGGTGGAGATAGCCCAGGATCGAGCTATCGCCGATCTCGGACATATTGCCCGCGGGCAGCCAGCCTAACTTCAAGGAAAAGATGTAGATGCCTACGAGGCCGAACCAGAAGGTAGGGACCGACAATGCGACCATGGCGCCAACGGTTGCGAGATAGTCGAATAGTGAGTAGCGGCGCGTGGCGCCCCGAATTCCAATCCAGGCGCCAATGGAGATCGCAATCGCGGTTGAGGACCCCATCAGCAGCAGCGTGGCGAACAGATGGCTGCCAATGATCTCCAATACCGGCGCTCCGTCGCGGAAGGAGTGACCCCAGTCGCCCCGCACCAGCCGCCATGCCCAGTCCAGATATTGGATCCATATAGGGCGATCAAGGCCCAGCAGCCCCTTGAGGCGCTCGATATCCTGCTGGGTCATTCCGGGATCGAGTCCGAATTGTGCCAGGGGGCCGCCGGGGAGGAGGTTCAGAATGCCGAAGCCGATGATCGAGACGATCACAAGCAGCACCAGGCTCTGCGAGAGGCGATTGAGCAGGAAGCCGCGCATCCGAGTCCTCCATTGTGGGTTGATGATCTTAGTGTGTTGCCGCCGCCGCAGTGGATCGGGCGGCGGCAACTGCGCGGATTAGGCCTTCCACTGCCAGGCCGCGGCATCCCACGACGCGGTGCGGGTGTTGGCGTTGGGCTCGAAGCCGTCCAACCCTTTCTTGCGCCCAAGGACGATTGTGTACGCGAACAGCGGCAGGAAGGGCAGATCATGGCGCACCACTTCCTGCACGCGATTATAGATCCCGCGCCGTTCTTCCGGATCGAAGCTGCGAGCACCCTTTTCGAGCAGGGCATCGACTCCAGGGTTGGAATATTGCCCGGTGTTCGAACCGTGTCCGCCTTGAGCGGCGATTGCCTTCGTATGGAGCCGGTTTGTGGCGTCGGGGTCCGCGGCAATCAGATAGGTGACGCCCACCATGGCGGTGTCAAATTGCGACTTCAGCCAGAACTCGCCCCACATGACTGCAGCCGGCAAATTCGAGATCGTCATCTCGACGCCGATCTCGGCAAACGTCTGCTGCAGGAACTGCTGCGTCTGCTCGCGGAGGTTGTTGCCAGAAGTTGTTGAGTTGGAGAAGGACAGTCGCACCCCATCCTTGGCGCGGATTCCATCCGGCCCCGGCGCCCAGCCGGCCTCATCCAGGATTTGGCGCGCCCGGTCCAGATTGAACTCCTGAACCGGCAGGTTCGGGTCGTAGTAATAGGACTCCTTCGGCATGAAGGTCTCGGTGAGAGTGCCCACGCCGTAATAGATCGTGTCGACGATCGCCTTCCTGTCCAACGCGGCGTAGAGCGCCTGGCGCACTGCCAACTCCTTGAACTGCGGGCGGCCCAAATTGAGGTAGATCGACTCCAAGGATGCTCCTGTCTCCAGTGTCACCACGCGGTCTGGTAGTTCGCGGGCTTCAGTATAATGGTCGGCGGTGATGAACGACTGATCGACCAGGTCCACGTCGCCGCTCTTGAACTGCGTGTAGAGCACCGTCATATCGGGGATGTATTTGAAGATGAGCTGCTCGATATAGGGGCCCTCGCCCGCGTACTCAGGATTGGCGACGAGCTCGATATGATCGCCCGCGACGCGCTGGCTCCATTTGAATGCGCCGGTGCCGACTGGCGCCTGGTTGAACGCGGCTGTATTCGGATCGGCCTCTTTCTCCAGAATGTGCTTGGGCACGATGAAGGTTTCGGCCAAGAACGAAAGATAGGGCGCAAAAGCCTCCTTCATCCGCCAAGTGATCTCGGTGGGCGAAACCACTGTGATGTCCTGCACGAGCGAATGGCCGCTCGTGCGCCAAGCGCGAAACTTCGGGTTCGTGATGAGCTCAAGGGTGAATTTCACGTCCTCGGCCGTGAAGGGCTCACCATCGTGCCAGCGGGCATTGTCACGCAACCGGATGCGCCAGTTGAGACCGTCCTCCGAAATGCCGCCATTCTTCTGGCTTGGCACCTCGGCTGCGAGGTTTGGATGTAGGCCACCTTGGGGATCCATGCGGACCAGCGCGTCGAAAACCGAGAAATGGACCGCGTCATCGACTTCGATATGCGCCATCAACGGATTGAACACGGTCGGCTCTTGCGAGAGGCCGACGACGACGCGACCGGCCGGGCCCGCAGGAGGGGTCTTGGCGAAGGCGGGCTTGCCCAGCAGGTTGGGCGCGATGAGGCCTGCAGCCCCACTTATCGCCATCAGTCGCAGCGCTTCGCGCCTCGAGTAGTTGGACGTAGTCGATGAATTTCTGGTCATGGTAGTTCCTCTCTTGTTATTTCTTATGCGTTTGCTGCAACTGGACGGGCATTGCCCGGCCGCTCTCCTGGAATTGCCGCTACGAGTTGGCGCGTGTAGGCTGCTTGCGGGTTCAGGAATATCTGCGAGGGCGGTCCGCGCTCGACGATCCGGCCCTTCTGCATCACAGCGATTTCGTCGCAGATCTGGCTGGCGACGCGCAGGTCGTGTGTGATGAAAACCATCGACACGCCGGTCTCGCGCTGGATCTGGTCCAGAAGCTGCAGGATCTGCGCCTGGATCGAGACGTCGAGTGCGGAGACCGCCTCGTCGGCAATGAGCAGCTTCGGCTTGAACATCAGCGCACGAGCGATGCCGATGCGCTGGCGTTGCCCACCCGAGAACTCGTGCGGATAGCGGCCAAAGGCGCCGGCATCGAGACCGACATGAGCCAGGAGCGCACGCGCTTCCTCGCGCGCTTGGGCATAAGGCATCCCGTGTGCCACCGGCCCTACCGTCATGATGTGGCCAACCGTTGAGCGTGGGTTCAGCGACGCGAAGGGATCCTGGAAGATCATCTGGATCCGCGGTCGAAGAGGGCGGAACTTCGCTTCGGAAAGCTTGGCTATGTCAGATCCCTCGAACAAAATCCCGCCGCCGTCGCTGTCCAGCAGTTTGATCAACAGCCGGCCCAGCGACGACTTTCCCGAACCGCTCTCGCCTACGACCCCCAGCGTGCGGCCGGGCGCGAGTTCGAACGAGACCTCGTTCACCGCTGTCACAGTCCGCTGCGCGCCGAACAGCGCGCTGCCACCACGATAGGTCTTCACCAGACCCTCAACCTTCAGGATCGGCTCCTTGCTGGCCGACTCCAGACGAGGGCGATCTTCGCCGGTCAAATGCGGTACGGCCGCGATCAGGCGCCGGGTATAAGGATGCTTGGGCGACTTCAACACCTGCTCGGCGCTACCCTGTTCGACGATGTGGCCCTTTTCCATCACCACGACGCTGTCGGCGATCTCTGCCACCACACCGAAATCATGGGTGATGAACATCACGCTCATGCCCTTGCGCCGCTGAATGTCGCTGATCAGTTGCAGGATCTGTGCCTGGGTGGTGACGTCGAGGGCGGTGGTTGGCTCATCGGCGATCAGCACCGTCGGCTCGAGCGCCAAGGCCATGGCAATCATGACGCGCTGCCGTTGCCCGCCCGAAAGCCGGAAAGGATACTGGTGATACATGAGTTGGGGATCTGGTAGGCCCACTTCAGTGAGCAGCTCAACGGCGCGGTTGCGGCAGGTTTGTGGCGTACCGAAGCCATGCGCGGCCATGACCTCGTCAATCTGCGCGCCCACCGTCATCAGGGGATTGAGCGCTGAGAGCGGATCCTGAAAGATCATCGACACGACCCGTCCACGCAGGTTGCGCAGCTTGTCTGGCGACATGCCGATGATGTTCATCCCCTCCAGCTGGATGACACCCGATGAGAGGCGGATCACCTTTGGCAGAAGCCCCATGATCGCGTTCGCCGTGACCGACTTACCCGATCCGGACTCGCCTATGATGCAGAGGATCTGGCCGCGTTTCAGATCAAACGAGATATTCTCGACCGCATGGACCCGCTCCATGCCGGCCGGCAGGCTTACGGTCAGGTCGCGCACCGAAAGCGCAACTTCATGAGGAGCTACAGCTTGGATGCTGGCGATCATCGAGACCTCTCCCTTCTCAGCCGCGCTCTTTAGCCCGCTGCGGATTGCGTTTTCGATCTCCGCCTCGTGGCGATCAATCGGTCAAACTGTTCCCTATCGTGAGCTCTCCGGCTCACTTTCAAGCCTCCCTGTCGTGGCCCTGCGGAGCCTGCCTGCCTCTTGGCGGATGTCCGGGGAGTAACGGACCTTAGTCGACAATGAGTGTGACCCCTTCTGGCCGGCAGAGTCGTTGAAACTTAGCACGCAGGCAGCAGGAACTTCTGCAAAGGAGGCCAAATTTGGCATTTCACTCTGCGCGTTTTCCGCCGCCCGGGTCACGCGACCGCATCCTTCAGACGATAGTATGTGCCTACCGTGGGAGGCATGGGAGGAAACCATGGCTTGCCGGTGTGAATCACGGCCACCTCGAAATCCCCCGAGACCGGATCGGCCACGGATCCGCCAATGGAACCGAAGTATCGGGCCAGTAGGAAGCAAACTTCATTACCGTGTCACCCTCATACTCATCCGGGGTCGATCCGATGCAATGAGTGTATGATCGACTCCGCAGGTGAGGTGCGACCCAACCGGTCATTCGTCGCAACAATTGCCCGTCTTTCATGCCTCAAACGGCAGGATGTTCCGCCCTCGTACAAAGTTCACGGCTTACGGCTGAGGCCCATACGCTAGGCTGCGCTTGGGCAGCGAGACCAGTGTCGATCCGCGTCCTAGTTGACCGAAGCGCCTGAAGACCGTGGCGTGGGGCCAGGTCACTGAATTCTGAGAAGACCGTCTTGCCAAGGTACAATCGGTCGCGCACGAGATTGAGGTCACGAGGCGGCCAGCACCAAAAACAGGGAAGTAACGATGCGCGAATATGAGATTGCCGCCATTCCTGCCGACGGGATCGGCCCGGAGGTGATTGCCGCAGGTCTCCAGGCGCTTGAGGTGCTGCAGCAGCGCTGCGGCGACTTCAAGCTGCGCGTCCAGCACTTCGACTGGGGCTCAGACTATTACAAGGCCCATGGTCGGATGATGCCCGAAGATGGAGTGGCGCAACTGAAGCGCTTCGACGCCATCTTCTTTGGCGCGGTAGGCGCTCCCGATCTGCCCGACGACATCACGCTCTGGGGCCTCCGGCTGCCGATCTGCCAAGGCTTTGATCAGTACGCCAACGTGCGGCCGACCAGGATATTGCCCGGGATTGTTTCGCCGCTGGCGGGCGTTGGCCCTGGCGATCTGGATTGGGTGATCGTGCGTGAGAATTCCGAGGGCGAGTATTCGGGCCACGGCGGCCGCGCCCATCGCGGCCTCCCCGAGGAGGTCGGAACCGAGGTCGCGATCTTCACGCGCGTCGGCGTCACCCGCATCATGCGCTATGCATTCCGGCTGGCGCAGTCACGGCCGCGAAAGCTCCTGACTGTTGTTACGAAATCCAACGCGCAGCGTCACGGCATGGTAATGTGGGACGAAATCGCAGCCGAGGTGGCGCGGGAATTCCCCGACGTCGCGTGGGACAAGATGCTAGTCGATGCTATGACAGTGCGTATGACGTTGAAACCTCGGAGCCTAGATACGATCGTCGCCACCAATCTTCACGCCGACATATTGTCGGACCTTGCAGGCGCGCTTGCGGGCAGTCTCGGCGTTGCACCGACCGCCAACATTGATCCAGAGCGGCGCTATCCCTCGATGTTCGAGCCAATTCACGGCTCGGCATTCGACATCGCCGGCAAGGGTATCGCCAACCCGGTCGCCACCTTCTGGACCGCTGCCCAGATGCTCGAACATCTGGGCGAGAGCGCAGCGGCCGTCCGGTTGATGAGCGCTGTGGAAACGGCGACGAGTGAAGGGGTGCTGACGCCCGACGTGGGAGGGACAGCGACCACGCAGGAAGTGACGGACGCCGTCTGCCGGACGATCCGCGGTTTGAACGTGTGACAGGTTTCCAATGAAGCTCGACAAGATCGACATCAAGATCTTATCCCAATTGCAAAAGAACGGGCGGGTCACGAATGTCGAGCTAGCCGACCTGGTCAACCTTTCGCCGAGCCCTTGCCTGATGCGGGTGAAGAAGCTTCAGGCGGAAGGCTTCATCACCGGCTATTCCGCCCAGATCGACGTGTCCAAGCTCGGACAGACTCTAACGATCTTCACCGAAGTCACGCTCAAGCACCATCAACAGAACGACTTCGCGAGATTTCTCACCGCAATTCAGAAAGTCGATTCTGTCATCGAATGCCATCTGGTTTCAGGCGGTTACGACTACCTAGTGAAGTTTGTCACAGCGGGCATCAGCGAGTACCAGACGATCATGGAGCGCATGATCGAATTGGATATCGGAATCGACAAATATTTCAGCTTCGTCGTGCTGAAGTCCCCAATCGTGAAATCCCATTTGCCTCTCGACATCATTTTCGACAAATGAGAAAGCTGCTCCGCAGTCTTGGACCTGGAGAGCCGCGCGCCAGCGCTCCCTGTTGCTGTTTTCGCTGCGCTTGTGCAACGGCAAGAGAATCCACATACCGGCAAATTGCTTTGCACTTGGCAGACGGCGGCATCACCTGAGGATTTGCTTTGGGGCCGCTAACGCGCGTCGCGTTCGACCGGCCTCGTGCGACGCGCTTTAGGTTCTTGTTTTCTTTAGGTTCTTGTTTTGATGCATGTCGTTATCGCAAAACCGCTGCACACTTTTGCGCGACATGCATTAGGCGTCTACCGCAGTGACCGAGGTCGCTTCGGCGATGGCAATGATCATCCCTTCATCGCTGACCGAACGTCCTTGTCTTCGAGGGTTTGATCCAGCGTCATTCGGGTACGTTCGAGGATTCCATCAATATCGTCCTCGGTGCAGCAGAGCGGCGGCGCAAAGCCGAGGATGCCGCTGTTGAAGGAGCGGATGACAAGGCCGTTCGCCCACGCGCGCTCGAAGATGCGGCGCCCCGGATCGGCCGCCGCCGGCAGCGGCGTTTTGCGCTCCTTGTCCGTGACCAACTCAATTGCTGCCAGCATGCCGCGACCGCGGATGTCGCCAACCAGCGGGTGGTTGGTGAGCGAGCGAACGCCGTCCATCAGGCGCTTCCCGGCCTTGCGCCCGTTCTCGAGCAAGCTGTCTTCATAGAGACGCAGGCATTCGAGCCCGACTGCCGCGCTCACGGGATGGGCTGAATAAGTATAGCCATGACCGACAGCCGCTTTGCCGGCTCCGTCTGCGATGGTATTGTAGATGTGGTCCGACATGAAGACGGCGCCCATCGGCACGTAGCCCGAGGTCAGTCCCTTCGCCGTGGTCATCAAATCCGGCACGACCTCGTCTTCCTCGCAGGCGAAGAGGGGGCCGGTACGGCCAAAGGCAGTGATAACTTCGTCGGCAACGAACAGAATGTCGTGTTCCTTGCACACGGCGTGCAGAGCCTTCAGCCAACCCGTCGGTGGAACGAGGACACCGCCCGAACCCTGGATGGGTTCGGCGTAGAAGGCCGCAACGCGGCCCGCGCCGAGTTCCGCGATTTTGGCCCGCAGGGCCGCGACCGATGCGTCGATGATCGCCTGCGGGTCGGAACCGACCGGATTGCGATAGGCGTAGTGCGAAGGAATTTTGTGCTGCCAGTCGTATGGCACGCCGAAACCCGCATGGAAAGCCGGGATCGCGGTCAGACCTGACCCCGCCGTCGAGGATCCATGGTAGCCATACTCGACCGAGATGAACTGGTCCTTTTGCGGCGTACCCGTGGCATGGTAGTAATAGCGAATGAAGCGGATCGTACTGTCTATCGCGTCGGAGCCGCCAAGCGTGAAATAGACATGGTTCAAATCGCCGGGCGCCAGTTCGGCAAGCCTGGCAGCAAGGCGAATGGCAGGCTCGGATCCCAGCCCGAAATATCCCGTCGCATAGGGAAGCTCTCTTAGCTGCTTTGCGGCTGCTTCAACGACGCTTTCCTGGCCGTATCCGATGTTTACACACCATAGACCGGCGAATCCGTCCAGCAGGGTTTTCCCGCTTGCATCGGTTACTGTTGCGCCCTTGGCGGATTTGAGCACCCGCACGCCCGTCTCCTCGTGGCTCCGATAGCATGAAAACGGGTGAACCAGATGTGCGCGATCGAGTTCGATCAGTGAGTTTGCCAGCATTTCTTCCTCCGATTCAGCGTAGTGCCTGACTGACGAGAGCATAAGTCCGGTGTGGTGTGGTTTCGTCCTTCAGCTCATCTGCGGTTCGTCGCATCATTATGCCAGCGACGACGTGAGCCAGGCAGGACGGGTGAGCCATTCGCCGAGATCTGTAGATTCGGTGTCGATACGGACAAACTCGCCCGCACTGTCGGCCAGCAGGAAGTAGATCAGGTTCGGTGCTTCGGAATTGCTTCTCGCCACCACCGGCCCACCAACCTGCCGCGACAGTTCGACAGCACCGCTCAGATGCGCCATTGTCATCGTTTCCAGCGTGATCTGCTGCGCGGTCATGGTTCATTCCGGGCCTGAATTCTCGTAGGCCCAAGATAGGCTGCCGCGGACAGCAGTTCCTCCCGACCAGAACCTGAGCGATAGGCGTTTTGACTTTCCTTTGCCGCTGGCGCCGTATCTTATGCCGACGCACGGCTGAAAGGTCGCGCTCCCGCCGAAGCTCGAAAACGAACTCAGGCGCAACTCTCTGCCAAAGCTCTCACGCAATACAAAACAATCTGCTTCAGGGCACATCGAATGCGGCGACTAGTCTTCTCGGTTCTCACTATGATCCTTGCTGTTAAAGGCACGCTGTGCCGACAGGATTGGAAGGATCGACGCTCATGACCCAGTTCAGACCGAAATACATCACCTTCGACTGCTACGGTACACTGACCAACTTCGACATGGCCGGCGCGGCGAGACGCGTATACGGCGCGCAGCTCTCCCCAGCTGGGATGGCGCAGTTCATCAGGGATTTCTCGGCCTATCGCCTCGATGAGGTTCTTGGCGCCTGGAAGCCGTACAGCGAGGTCGTGCACAATTCTGTGGAACGGACCTGCAAACGCAACGGCGTCGCATTCCGGCCCGAGGATGCCCAGCGCATCTATGCGGAAGTGCCGACATGGGGTCCGCACCCGGATGTCCCGGCGGGCCTGGCCAAGGTCGCCAAGGAAATCCCGCTGGTGATCCTATCGAACTCCATGAAGAGCCTGATCATGTCGAACGTGGAAAAACTCGGCGCACCGTTCCACATGGTCATCACGGCCGAGGAGACCGGCGCCTACAAGCCTTTGATGAAGGGCTTCGAATATATGTTCGAGAAGCTCGGCTGCGGCCCGGAGGACATTACGCACGTGTCGTCCTCATTTCGCTATGATCTCATGACCGCCTATGATCTCGGTATCAAGAGCAAGGTCTGGGTGAACCGCGGCCACGAGCCTGCAAACCCCTTCTACGAATATACCGAAATCAAGGATATCGGCGGTCTGGCCGGCGCCGTCGGACTGGAGCGCCCGTTCGGGAATTCGCCTGAACGTCTGTTTGCTGGCGCAGTCGCGCCAGACTGAGGTGCTCCCAAAACGTTAATAATCACTGGTCGCAATAGAGAAAGGGGCGGTTTTCACCGCCCCTTTCTTTGTTGTTCCAACGCTTTAGGGGCTGCAAGTGTTTCCACCTGCTTGCAAGATAACTAGTTAAGCCCGCCAACATGAAGCGTCTTGACCTCGAGATATTCCTCGATGCCGAGCTGCGATCCTTCGCGCCCCACTCCTGACTGCTTGACACCGCCGAAAGGCGCAACCTCGGTCGAGATCATGCCTGTGTTGAGCCCGACCATACCGAACTCCAGCGCCTCGGCAACACGCCATGACCGTTGGAGGTTGTCGGTGTAGAAGTAGGCGGCAAGGCCGAACGGCGTACCGTTCGCGATGGCGATGGCCTCTTCCTCCGTCTCGAAGCGAAAAAGCGGCGCCACCGGACCGAACGTCTCTTCCGATGCCAGGAGCATCTCGGTAGTAGCCTCTCCCAGCACGACGGGCCGTGCATATTGCTTGCCCTCCGGCACCGTCTCGCTCTGGGCGATGATCTGCGCACCTTTCGCCTGTGCATCCGCGATGTGACGCTCGATCTTGTCGATCGCGGCCGCGTTGATCATCGGGCCGATCTCAGTGCCCTCGTCGGTCCCTGCGCCAACCCTCATCCGCGTGACGCGCTGGCTCAGCTTTTCGGCGAAAGCGGCGTAAACGCCTTCCTGCACGAGAATCCGGTTCGCGCAAACGCAGGTTTGACCGCCATTGCGGAACTTGGATGCGATCACCCCTTCAATTGCCTTATCCAGATCGGCGTCGTCAAAGACGATGAAGGGCGCGTTGCCGCCAAGCTCCAGGCTCAGCCGCTTGATGCTATCGGCCGCGCCACGCATGAGCAGCGCACCGACGCGGGTCGAACCGGTGAACGAGATCTTGCGGACGGTTTCGTTGGCCATCAGCTCTTTGCCGATCTCCGCCGGCATGCCGGTTACGATGTTGATAACGCCTGCCGGGATGCCGGCTCGGTCCGCCAGGACGCCGAGCGCCAGCGCCGAGAATGGCGTAAATTCCGACGGCTTGATGACAACCGTGCAACCTGCGGCCAGCGCCGGTGCTACTTTGCGCGTGATCATCGCGTTGGGGAAATTCCACGGCGTGATGATGGCGCAGACGCCGACGGGTTCTTTCAGCACCAGAATGCGGCGATCGGCCGTGGGTGACGGAATGGTCGAGCCACCGATCCGGCGCGCCTCCTCCGCAAACCATTTCACAAAAGATGCGCCGTAGCGGATTTCCGCCAACGCCTCGGCAAGCGGCTTGCCTTGTTCCAGCGTCAGCAGGAGCGCGAGATCCTGTTCGTGCTGGCGGATGAGGTCGTGCCAGCGCTCCAGAAATCCTGCACGCTCGGCATGGGTCCTTTTCTTCCAGCCTTTGAAGGCCTCAGCCGCAGCGTCGATTGCGGCTCTCGTCTCGTTCTCCGCCATTTCGGGAACGGTGCCGAGAACACTTTGGCTGGCAGGGTCAATGACTTCGACCACGCCCTTCGTTTCCGCATCCCACCAGACACCGCCAATCAGCGCCTGCTGGCGGAAAAGGTCGGAATCGTTGAACATACCAATCTTCGTCATCGCATTCATGGTCTTTCCTCTGCCCTTTCAGGTTAATCCTGCCAGCACGGCCTGCGTGATTGTTTCAGTCCTGTCCTTGCCTGCGATCGTGCCAATCCCCCGCGCGGTTGCGGACTCGATCGCCGACATCACTTCTGCCGCAGCCTGCCCCTCACCCAGATGCCCGAGCATCATCGCACCGGACCAGATCGCGGCGATCGGATTGGCGACGCCGAGATGCGCGATGTCGGGCGCCGAACCATGGACCGGCTCGAACATGGAAGGCGCGCTGCGATCGGGATTGATATTGGCAGAGGCGGCATAACCCAGCCCGCCCTGGATGGCCGCTCCAATATCAGTGAGGATGTCGCCAAACAGGTTCGAGGCGACGATTACGTCGAGGCTTTCCGGCGCCAGCACCATGCGGGCAGCCATGGCGTCGATGTGGTAGTGCGAGACCTCTACATCGGAATAGTCTTTCGCTATCTCGCGCGTGACCTCATCCCAGAAAACCATGGAATGTTTCTGCGCGTTGGATTTGGTGACAGATGCCAGCTTCTTGCGGCGCGCCCGCGCCTGTTCGAAACCGAAACGCATGATCCGTTCGACACCCGCACGCGTGAAGATTGCTGTCTCAATCGCGACCTCATTGGCTGTGCCGGAATGGACGCGCCCGCCGGCGCCGGAATATTCGCCTTCCGTATTCTCGCGGATGCACAGGATGTCGAAACCATCGGAGCGGAGGGGCCCCTGAACGCCCGGCAACAGCCGGTGCGGTCGTATGTTGGCGTACTGCGTGAACCCTTTGCGGATCGGCAGGAGCAATCCGTGAAGCGATACTGAGTCGGGCACTTCTGCGGACCAGCCCACAGCGCCGAGATAGATCGCATCGAAGTTTCGAAGTGTCTCGATGCCGTCTGACGGCATCATTGCACCGGTCTCCAGGTAGTAGGCGCACGACCATGGGAATCTTGTGTCAGCAAGGGCGAAACCGCCCCGCTTAGCCGCCGCCTGCAGCACCTGCCATGCCGCCTGCGTCACGTTCTTGCCGATGCCGTCGCCGGGGATGAGCGCTATCTTGTAGGTCTTCATTGATGGAGGTCCTCGTTCGCACTAGCGTCATCGGAACAATAGTGGATCGCCCGCCGCATTTTCGGTCGAGGATGAGCCGCCCGACGGCGTCGAATCGCGTCAGGCGGAACTTGGAAAGCCGATTGTTCTGGAACCTCCGCGCGCTCTATTCGGCCGGACCTTGAGCACTGAACTCAGTCATAAACGCTGACGTAGATCTTGCGTACGGTCTCGATCGTGCGCCAGACGCCGACGAAACCCGGCTTCATCACGAAACTGTCGCCGGCGCGGTAGGTCTTGGTCTCACCGCCCTTCTCCTCGATTTCGACGAGACCCGAAACGATGTGGCAGAACTCGTAGATAGTTCCCTTGATCGAATGCGTCTCGCCGGGCGTCGCTTCCCAGACGCCGGTCAGAACTTTCTCACCTTTCGAGGCATCCTGCGCCCAGGTCTTGAAGGATGGAGTGCCGGAAATGAGCCGCTCCGGAGCCGGTAATGCCTCCTTCGGCGCGAAGTCTGGAACTGTGTCGATCGTGATCAGAAGTGACATGTGATGTTTCCTGGTTAGTAGCCGAGTGTCCGATCGACGAGGCCGATCAGTTCTTCTCCGGCGCGGTGGCGCCGGATATTGTCCACGACGCATTGTGCCGCCGAATGCGGTTGCGTCACCGAGGCGATATGCGGCGTTATCATCACCTTCGGATGCGACCAGAGCGGATGGTCTTCCGGGAGCGGTTCTGGATCAGTGACATCAAGCATCGCCGCAGATACATGACCGATGTCGAGCGCGTTGATCAGCGCGGCCTGGTCTAGTTGCGGACCTCTGCCGACATGCAGCAGCTGCGCCCCGACGGGCAGTAAGTCGAAGAACTCTGCATCGAGCATGCCGTGCGTTTGTTCCGTGAGCGGGAGCAGGCAGACGAGAATATCCGTTTGCTTCAGAAAGCCCGCGAGTTGGTCCCTGCCGTGAAAACAGGCGACGCCTCTATCCGCTTTTCGCTGCGGCTCCACCCGGCAAGCGGAAACTGGAACGGCTTCAAGCGCTCGATAGCCGCGCGGGCCAGCATGCCAAGGCCGAGGAAGCCAACCCGGCGTTCGGCCGCCTGTCGACCGGCAATCGGTTGCCAGAGGCACCTTTTCTGCTGCTCGAGATAGGCGGGCATCTGCCGGTGGAGCGCCAACACGCCGAGCGCGACGTATTCCTGCATCATGCGTATGATGCCATCCTCGACCATGCGCACCAGCTTCACATGGCTTGGCACCACGTCCTGCTTGAACTGGTCGACGCCCGCGCCGGTGGAAAACAGCACTTCCAGATTGCGGTAGCGCGAAATCTCGTCCGGCACCGTCCAGGTAATGAGATAGCGCACCTTCTCTGGCTCCATTTCATCGCCGGAATGGAGGAATTCCAGATCCGGGATCTGGCGCGCAAATATCTCGCGGAAGACCGCGGCACGCGCGGCATCGGAATTGAAAAGAAACGCCATGGTGACCGCCCCTTCCTTCAGGCCGCAAGAAGCGCGCCGAGCCCCTCGATCATCTTCCGGCAAGCGGCGAGTTCACCGATCTCGATATATTCGTCGGCACGATGGGCACGGCCGATATCGCCGGGGCCGCAAATGACCGCATCGATTCCGGCCTGCTGATAAAGCCCGGCCTCCGTACCGAAGCTGACGGCTGTCAGCGGCTCCTGCCCCGTCAGCTCCGTCATAACGGCCGCTAGATCCCTCCCATTCGCGGGCGCAAGGGCGGGATAGGAACTCAACTCGTGCCACGCCACATCAAAGCCACTGTCGCGCAGATCGAAAAGCCGGGCCTTGATCGGCTCAAGCAGGGAGGATGGAGAAACGCCGGGCACGGCACGCACCTCGACGTCAGCGGTGCAACGGTCGGGGATGATGTTGACGGCTTGTCCACCGGCGATGACGCCCACCTGCAAGGAAGAATATGGGGGCTCGAAATTATCATCGAACGGCCCGTCGGCGAGGGATTGGCCATAGGCCACGACGTGCGTGATGACACCGGCCATGGCGTGCACCGCATTGAGTCCGAGATCGGGGCGTGACGAATGGCCGGATCGCCCGATCACCTCGAGCCGTGCGGCCGCCTTCCCCTTGTGCGCGCGCACAGGCTGCATCCGGCTCGGCTCGCCGATAATCGCGCCAAGCGGCTTCTCGCATAAGCTCGGCAACGCCGCTAAGAGGTGCGGCACGCCACGGCAACCCGCCTCTTCGTCATAGGAGAACGCGAGATGAACTGGCTGTCGCAGATTCATCGCCAAAAGTTCGGGAAGCACGGCCAATGCGCAGGCGAGAAAGCCCTTCATGTCGGTGGTGCCGCGGCCGTAAAGCCTGCCGCCCTCGCGGCGCAGGACAAACGGATCCGAGCTCCATTCCGGCTCGCCGGCCGGCACGACATCCATATGTCCAGAGATGATATAGCCCCGAGCCTGGCGCGGGCCGATCGTGACGAAGAGGTTGAACCGGTCACCCTCGGGTCCGGGGAGAACTGTCACCTCGGCTCCTGCCGCCTGACAGTAGTCGCGGATCCAATCGACGATCGCGCTGTTTGGCGTGCCCACAACAGAGGGAAAAGCAACCAGAGTCGCGAGGATTTCTTCCACGTTCATGGCGGTCGCTCTGCTTGCACACTATCACCGGTCGCGACCAGCCTACCCGTATGGAGAAGTGTTCCCTGCCGAATCGCGCCGTGCTTTGGCCGAAGATTGCGAAAAAGCACCTCAAACCAGCGAAACCTGCTGGCTTTCCCCTGTAAAGATGCTGCAAAAGAGGCCTGTCGCAAACATGGCAATCGGAGCCTTAGCACCGCGTGCCTTGCGCATTCGTTGAAGGACCGGATCGACTGAGATGCAGAGATCAGTACGCCTGAAATCCTTCGAACTGGTCGCGCGGGACATTGATGATGTCGACGTCAAGCTACTGCACGCGCTGTCGATCTCAGTCCGCTGGCCTCATCGGCCGAAGGATTGGGACTTTCTGCGCCGCGCCGGCCGCGGCATTGTTGCCGTTGATGGTATTGGACGCGTTTTCGGGAGCGCGATGTGGTTTCCCCACGGGGACGATTTCGCCACCATCGGCGTAGTGATCACAACGCCGCGCACGCAAGCGCAAGGAGGCGGCCGATGGCTCATGGACTTGGTGCTCGAGCAATGCGGCGATCGCAACTTGGCACTCAATGCTACCCATGCTGCCTATCCTCTTTATGTCTCACTCGGTTTCACGACCGAGGCGATCGTATACATGCGCCAGGGGGAGGTCCCACAGACACCCCCAACAATGCCGGCCCTGGACGGTCAATTGCAGGCGCTATCGAGCGACAGGCTGAAGGAGATCACGGCGTTGGATACGCGCGCGTTTGGGACAAACCGCGAGAGGCTGCTCGCGTTGCTCGCGGCCGATGCCTCAATCTGCACTTTGAGCCGTGGCGGCGAGATCGTCGGCTATTCCATGTGTCGCGAGTTCGGGCGTGGCCACGTGATCGGCCCCATGGTCGCGCGCAACGATCTAGACGCGGTCCATCTCACAGCCGTGCATCTGAAGGAACTGGCAGGACGGTTCGCCCGCGTCGATACGCGCGAGAAGGATGGCGTGTTTGCCGCGTTTCTCCAGCAGTGCGGCCTCGGCATCGCCGAGACCGTTACGACCATGTCCAAAGGGCACCGCTTTCTGAACCGGGAAGACAATGGGCCTTGGGTCTATGGATTGGCCGGCCACGCCTTGAGTTGAATGCAAGCACACTGTCGCCTTCAACCAGCGGCCAGAGGATCAGGTCGATCAGTGCGCGCGTCGATCAACCGGCATAATGCGGTTGCCGTCACGCGGCCGGAACGGCTGCCGCTTCGAATCTGCCCCTAATCCCGGATTCGGTTTCCGCTGCCGGCATTATGAGCGTCCGACGCCCATCCGCCACGCCATCCACGATGACGTGGCCGATGCCGCGCGAGCACGGCTCGATGCGCGCGTTGAGGTGATAAATGTCCCGCAGCAGATCGGATGTGATGACGTCCGGCGATGACCCGCATGCGACCAGCCGGCCGTCCGCGATGACCATTGTCTGATCGCTGAAGCGCAGGGCGTGATTGAGGTCGTGCAGGGCGATCAGCACGACCATGCCTCGCGCCTGAGCAAGTTCCCGCATGAGACCGAGCACTTCCACCTGCCGCGACAGATCGAGTGCTGATGTCGGTTCGTCCATCAGCAGGATCTCCGGCTCGCGCACAAGCGTTTGTGCCAGGCTGGCGAGTTGCCGCTGGCCGCCGGAAAGCTCGCCGATGTTGCGGAAAGCGATATCGGCGATGCCGAGCGCCGCCAGGGTCTCGTCGATGCGAGCCAGATCATCGTCGCTCACAGACCAGCCCATACCCTGCTTGCGGGCGAGCAACACTGACTCATAGACGGTGAGCACCGCGTTGGCGGACGTTTCCTGTGGCATGTAGCAGATGCCGCTCTTCCCGCGAATGGCCCCCTCGACATGCATTGCTCCCGGTCCGTGCAGGAGGCCGGCGATGCGCCTGAAGAGCGTCGACTTCCCGGCGGCATTCGGACCGATCACCGCCACGATGTCTCCGCCCTCGAACGCTGGCGTCGTCACATCCCGAAGCCGGAGGCTCGTGCCGTAGCGCGCGCCGAGCGCCTCGAGCCGGATCGTCACCATGAGCGCCTCGTGCTAGACAGGATGAGCGAGATGAAGAACGGGATGCCAATGAGTGAGGTGACGATGCCGATCGGGAAGACCGTCCCCGGGATAAGCGACTTGCTGACGACCGAACTGGCCGACAGGATGAGCGCACCCGACAGGGCCGAGGCGGGCAGGAAGAAGCGTTGGTCCTCGCCGATGACCATGCGCGCGATGTGCGGGCCCACAAGTCCGATAAAGCCTATGGTGCCGACGAAGGCAACGGGGATGGCGGCGAGAAGGCTCACCAGAATCAGCGTCTCAAGCCGCAGGCGGCCGACCTTGACGCCGAAGCTGGCCGCCTTGTCCTCACCAAGCCTCAACGCCGTCAGCGCCCAGGTGCGCCGGGCGAAAATGGGTAAGACTGCGAGGAGAATGAATGTGGTGACTGCAAGCTTGGGCCAGGTGGCGTTGGTGAAGCTGCCCATTGTCCAGAAGACGACCGCCGCCAGCGCTTCCGCCGACGCGAAAAACTGGACGAGCGCGAGCAGCGCATTGAAGGTGAAAACCAGCGCGATGCCGAGCAGCACGATGGTCTCCGCGCTGACGCCGCGCTTTACGCTCAGCACGTGAATGAGGAAGGCCGCCAGCATCGCCATCACAAAGGCGTTGATCGGCACTACATATTCGACTGCGGCGGGGATAAGCCTCACCCCGAAGGCAAGTGCAAGCGCGGCGCCGAAGCTCGCGGCGGCGGATATGCCGACCGTGAAGGGGCTCGCCAGCGGGTTGTTGAGGATGGTCTGCATCTGTGCGCCGGCCACGGCGAGCGCCGCCCCGACGACGATGGCCATCAGGGCTACCGGCATGCGGATGTCCCAGAGCACCACGCGCACCTGCTGCGGCACCGTGTCGGGAAACACAAGCGCCCGCACGACCTCGGCAAGTCCGTAGCGGGCGGGACCGACCGCAAGGTCGACGCACAGGCTGAAGAGCAGGGCAGCGCCGAGGCCGGCAAGGATCAACTGCCGCCGCCAGACGAGAGCGCGGTAACGCCCTCGTCCATCGGTGCTGGCGAGCGCGGTGCTGATGGCCGTCGATTCAATCGACATCGGTCAGCGAGACCCAGTGGCCGGGCCTGTATGCGACGGGCAGGAATTTCTCGTGCAACTCCCTGAAGGTCGCCTCGGGATCGAGATCGGCGAAAAGATCCGGATGCAGCCACTTCGCCATCTGCTGGATGGCGACGAACTGATAGGGGCTGTTGTAGAACTGATGCCAGATGGCATGCACGGCGCCGTCCTCGACGGCCTTCACGCCGGTCAGCGCCGGCCGCTCGGTCAGCGCCTTCAGCTTGCGCAGCGCCTCTGCCTCATCACGGCCGGGGCCGACGCCGACCCAGGCACCGCCCGGCACATAGGCTTCCCACGAGCCGCCGGTGACGATGATCTGATCCGGGTCGGAGGCGATGATCTGTTCGGGATTGAGTGTGCCGAACGTGCCGGGGATGATGTCATTGGCGATGTTGTCGCCGCCCGCCATCTCGACGAACTTGCCGAAATTGTCGTCGCCGAAGCTCATGCAGCAATCGTCCGAATAGCCGCCGGCGCGTTCGATGAAGACCTTGGGCCTTTCCGGCTTGGCCTTCTCGATGAAGTCGGTAACGCGCGCGATCTCGGCGGCGCGCCAGGTGATGAATTCCTCGGCGCGCTCCTCCTTGCCGAACAGCTTGCCGAACAGGCGCATGCTGGGTTCGGTGTTGGTAAAGGGACGCTCGCGGAAATCGACATAGACCAACGGAATGCCGGCGGCGGCGAGCTTCTCGATATATTTGGCGTCTTCCGTGGCCTGCTTCGACTCGATGTTCATCAGGATGACGTCGGGCTTGAGCGACACCGCCTGCTCGACGTCGAAAGTGCCGTCCTTGAAACCGCCGAAGGTGGGGATCTCCGCCATCCTGGGGAATTTTTCGAGATAGGCGGCGTAGTTGTCCGGATCCGCTTGACTAAAATCCTCGCGCCAGCCAGCGATGCGCTTGAACGGGTCCTCGGTGTCGAGCGCCGCGACGAGATAGACCTGCCGGCCCTCACCTAGGATTACCCTCTCGACCGGGATGTTCACCTCGACCTGGCGGCCCGTGATGTCAATCACTGCAACCATTTCGGCCCTGGCGGCCAGCGTCATCGACAGGGCGACGATAGCGGCCGCCATTGTCCCTGCTGGGACCTTTCCGAAATTCATCGCGCCCTCTCTTGAAGTGGATTAGCCAGAGGTGCCTTATAAAAGATGACTTCAATTCTCAAGAAATATCTTTTAGAGCAATTCCAGACTGGTACGACGACAAGGGGTCTGGAATGGCGGGCGAGCCCAATTATTCGCTGCGGGACGAGATACGCGACTATTGGTCGACGCGCGCCGAAACATTCGACCTTTCGGTGGGGCATGAAATCTTCTCACAGCGGGAACGCATGGCCTGGCACAGGCTGATGCTCAAGCACTTGGGCCCCGGGGATGGGCGTCGCGCGCTCGACCTCGCTTGCGGCACCGGGGTTGTATCCCATCTCATGCACGACCTGGGTTATGCCGTGACCGGGCTCGATTGGTCAGAGGCCATGCTTGCCCGCGCGCGTGCAAAGGCGACGCAGAGGGAAAGCGGCATCCGGTTTCTGATCGGCGACGCCGAGCGCACCCTTGAAAAAGGAGAAAGCTACGACGTCCTCGTCACCCGTCATCTCGTCTGGACGTTGGTGGATCCGCGAGCGGCGTTCGCCGAATGGTTCTCGCTGCTTAAGCCTGGCGGACGGCTGCTGATCATTGATGGTGATTTCGTCAGTAGGACCTGGGTAACCCCTCTGCGACAAGTCCTGGAAAGGGCTGTTGGCCGGACAGTCGGGCCAGTCCACGGAGTGGATCAGGCGATGGTGGGCCGCCATCGCAGCATCCTGTCACGGCTCCACTTTTCGCACGGCGCCAAAGCGGACGAGGTCTGCGCGCTTCTCGTCGAGGCTGGCTTCGAAATACCTGTGGTCGACACCCGGCTCGGCGCGATTCATCGCGCGCAGGCGCGGCACATGAACTTCCTCAAGGTCCTGGAACGGTCGATGCAACATCGCTACGCGATCTGCGTGACGAAGCCGGCCTTGCGCATGGGTTCGCCGACATGCTGACCAGCATCGGGCATCGTGCTCCGGAGGCCGGTGGCGCCAGCCCCCAGCTACTCGGTGCCGCCTGATCTACGGCATGGGCTATTCGGAGCATGGCGCGCAATTATCGACGCTGATCGGAAGTGTTTTAGCAGACATTGCAATGGGCCGCACGGATACCAATCCAATCGATGGCATGCACTGGAATGCAGTCCCGCTGCATACCGGCAGGCCGTGGTTCCTGCCGATGTAGGCACCTATTATCGGCTAAAGGACATGCTAACTTGATTCCATCGAGAGGCCCCAATATGGCCGACCGACACCGCCAACAGAAGGATTCATCGTATCGGCACCTCTCGCTCTTGACCGGCCTCAAGGGACTCCAAAGGGATTCCCAAGATTTCAGTCGGTACCCGCAAGGAATGGAACAAGATCGCGAAGCACGGCTTCCGGCGCCTCTTCCGGAACGATGTGGCCACTACCTTTCAAGACGACGCCGCGCAGTTGTTCAGTCACGTCGACGAGGATCGCGCGCGATCCGTCGCCGGCGGAAAACTCCCCGCCCATCGCCAGAACCGGCATCTTCAGTCGAGTTTTCCGGCGCTCCGTGTTCTGGGCGATCGTTTCCGGGATAGCTCGATAGTATGAAAAGCCCGCCCTGAGGGCGCCCGGGCTTGAATAGGCGGCGATGTAGGTGTCAACTGCGACCGCCTCGCGCTGAACCGACCACTGTTCGAACATCCAGGTGAGGTATTGCGCCTCGCGACCCTGGATCAGCATCTCTGGGAGGTCAGAGAGCTGGTTGAACATGAAATGCCAGCGGAACTTGAGTTTCTCGACAGGGCCGAAGATTTCGGCATTTGGAGCGATCCCCGGAATGCTCGCATCCATGAGAGCGACGCGCTCCACCGCATCCGGGAAATCGGCTGCGAGCGCGTAACCGATCCACTTGCCGATGTCGTGGCCAACGACCTGAAACCGCGCATATCCGAGCAAACGCATCAAGCGGTGCAGATCCGCCGCTGCGGTCGCGGTATCATATCCTCGAGCCGGCCGGCTCGACTGCCCGATGCCGCGGGGATCGACCGCGATAGCCTTGAAACCCGCCTCGGCGAGGCCTTTCATGACATGCCGCCAGACATACCAGGTCTGGGGCCAGCCGGGGATGAGCAGGACCGGCAGTCCATCGCCGACCGAGACATGGTGCAGGCGAACGTCGCCGACCTCGCTGTAGCCGTGAACGAAGCCGGCCTCAGAGTCGTTCTCTACAGTTGTGCGTTGCATGACTTCCTCCTACACGCCCAGCCCGAGCATCCGGCGATTGGCATCCCGATCGGCACCCGTTCCGGCGAAGTCGTCGAAGACCTCGTCGGTGACCCTGATGATGTGGTCACGGATGAACGCAGCACCTTCGGCAGCTCCATCTTCCTGATTCTTCAGGCAGCATTCCCATTCCAGAACCGCCCAGCCTTCGAACCCGTATTGCGCGAGTTTTGAGAAGATCGGTCGGAACGCGACCTGGCCATCTCCCAGCGAGCGGAAGCGGCCCGCCCGGTCAGTCCAGCCCCGATATCCGCCGTAGACGCCTTGTCGACCGGTGGGATTGAACTCCGCGTCCTTGACGTGAAACATCCGGATGCGCTCGTGGTAAATGTCGATGTAGTCCAGGTATTTCAGTTGTTGCAGCAGCAGGTGGCTCGGATCGTAGAGGATGTTGCAGCGCCGATGGCCTCCGACCTTTTCGAGGAACATTTCGAAGGTTTCGCCGTCATGCAGGTCTTCGCTCGGGTGAATTTCGTAGCAGAGGTCGATGCCTGATTCCTCGCAAGCGTCCAGGATTGGCAACCATCGCTTCGCCAATTCTTCGAATGCAATGTCTACGATCCCTTCCGGACGCTGAGGAAAAGGGAAAAAATAGGGCCACAGTAGCGCTCCCGAGAATGTTCCCATCGCGCTAAGCCCGAGCCTCCTCGAAGCCCTTGCCGCTAGGTTCACCTGCTGCACGGCCCACGCGCTTCGCTCGTTGGGCTTCCCGCGCAGAGCTTCTGGGGCAAAGCCGTCGCACATCGCGTCATAGGCCGGGTGCACGGCGACGAGTTGCCCAAAAAGATGGGTCGCGAGTTCCGTGATGACGATGCCACGCTCAGCGAGCATACCCTTGATGTCGTCGCAATAGGCCTGGCTTTCCGCCGCCTTTTCCACGTCGAACAGCCTCCGATCCCAAGCCGGTATTTGGACACCCTTGAAGCCGAGATTGGCGCACCAGTCGGCAATGCCCTCGAGGCTGTTGAATGGTGCGGCATCGGCACTGAATTGGGCGAGCATCAGGCCAGGCCCCTTCATCGTGTTCATATCATGGTCTCCTCGTGCACTTTGTTTGTCGATCGATAAACAATCACTTGCGCTGCCGAGTCAATCCTATTATTGGTCGCTCGCTCAAGAATAGACGAATAGATTGATTGCGAAGCAATCGGTCACGCCTTGGGAGGAAGCCGTGTCCTTGATCTATGAGCTTCACTACGGCTCGTTCGGCCATGTGAGCGTATTGGAGCTTTCGGATCCGCTAGCCGAGCACGCGCACTCGATGGCCAATCTCAGCGTCTGGCTCGAAGGGGACCCGGTCGAGCTAAGTGTAGCGTCGAAACGCGGCGGGTTCGATCAAGATTGGGCTACGCTCATCGCGCCGTTTGTATCTCATAGCGTCTCGCTACCTCAGGGAGGCCGCGCTAAGACGCTGTCATTCTATCTTGACCGGCGCTGGCTGGGGACCATTCTCGCTGGGGCCGATCCGACGAGCCGTTTTACGACGGTCGAACTGAAGCTCGACCGGACAAGCCAGGCCCTTGCCGCCGGGATTGGGCGCGACCTCGCCGGCGGTATGGAAGCACTGCTGCTCGGCTTGCTTGGCGCCGCGAAGGGCGGACGAGACAGTGCCGACGGAAGGCCCCCGCTCGATTTTCGCCTGTCAAAGGCCATCCGCTTGATGCAGGCCGATATCGCCCGCGAGCATTCGCTTAACGAGATCGCTCGCCACGCCGGGATGTCGCGGGCCCGTTTCTTTTCGATGTTCCGCGACCACATGGATCTCACACCAGGTACGTACTGGAACACCTTGCGCATCGAGCACGCTATTTCGATCATGAGACAGCAAGGAACGAACCTCACCCGGCTAGCCGGCGATCTGGGCTTCGATGCCCAAGGGAATTTTTCACGATTCTTCCGCCAGCAAACCGGCGTAGCGCCGAAGCAGTACCGCCGCGCAATGCGGCAAGCGATTTCCAGTAAGAAACGAGTGACAATCGAGACACATGCATGAAACTGCTTCGCTACGGGCCTGCCGGCGCCGAACGTCCCGGACTGCTGGATCGGGAAGGGCGAATTCGCGATCTGGGAGGAATTGTCCAGGACATCGCGGGGACGGCTCTGGCGCTGCCCTCGCTGGAGCGCATTGCCGTATTGGATCCCGAGACCCTGCCTCTCGCAGAGGGGAATCCACGTATAGGGCCATGTGAGATGTGCGGCTACTGCACGACTTGCTCGTATCGGCAGGCGACCAATTCGCTCTCCGCTATGCCGGCCTTCATGCCGTCGCCGCATGCCGCTTGGAGCGCGGTTATCGTCTTATGGGCATCGATATCAGCGCCGAGGACACCCCGATCGAGGCCGGCCTGGGCTTGGCTGTCGGTTGGAGCAAGCCAGACGATTTCATAGGGCGCCATATCGTGGAGGCCCCAGCGAGGCAAGGCGCCGCGCTCGCGCCTACTTCAGTTCTCTCTTGGCGGCGCCGATAGCGCGCCAATTCTGATCGGCAATGAGGTGATCTGGCGCGACGACGAGCGTGTCGGCACCATTATGGACTTTGGTGGGCCCGGAGGGTATTCAGAAAGCCATAAAAATCAATTGGTAAGAGATCAGTGGGACTTCAGAGCATTCAAATCTTTTCCAATGTTTTTCAATGTTGTTGTCCCACTCAGAAGTGCCTCAGTCCACCAAGCCGACGCACTGAACGCCTCACTCGGAAGGGAGGTTTGCGCAAGGCGAAAGGAAGATCGCGTCGGTGTGCAGCCTTCCTGAGAAGGGTCGCGGTAGCGCCAACTGCTGACGCTCAGCGCGAAGACATCAATGTCCTGTTATGGGGCCGTCAGAGGACCGGCCGCTTCTCGCGCCCAGAAAGCGATAGCAGACATGCAACTAGGTGGTACAAAGTCTCTAGCGTGACCCTTTCGAGACATTTGCGTGCGGCGTTTGCGTCTCGAAAGCGGTTCTTTAGTGCTACCAGCACCAACGACCGTCTGCGGTCGTTCAGAACACGGGTTACCGTCTCTAAACCGGATATTGGACCGGGCAGCCGCCGGAAATTGCGAATGGAGGTGATCGCCTGTCAGGAGGCGTTCAAAAACGACCTACGACCGCGATCTTCATCCGGCCGTTTTCATGGTGTCATTCCCGGCTATGCTGACAAGTTCTTTATGATCGGCAGCTTGCGGATCGTCTTGCCCGTCGCCGCCCGTAGCGCGTTGGCGACGGCCGGGCCGATCGGCGGCACACCCGGCTCGCCAACGCCCGTGGGCGGCTCGTCGGACGGCACAATGTGCACCTCGACGCGCGGCATCTGCTCGATCCTGAGCGGCATATAGGTGTCGTAGTTCTCTTGGTCTACGACACCGCCCGTCAGGGTCAGCTCCTCCTGGAGGATCGCGCCTAGCCCGAAGCCGATACCGCCCTCCATCTGAGCGCGGATCTGGTCAGGATTTATCGCGGTGCCGCAATCTACCGCGCAGACGACGCGGTCGACTTTGAAATCATTTCCATCGTTGAAGGTGATCTCCACCACCTCGGCGACATAGGTCGAGAGGCTTTCATGCAGGGCCACGCCGCGGAAATGGCCTTCCGGCAGAGGCTTGTCCCAGCCTGCCTTCTCAGCAGCCAATTTCAGCACGCCGGCATGCCGTGAATGGTGACCGAGCATCGACAAGCGGAAGTCGACCGGATCACGGTTCGCAGCGGCGGCGAGCTCATCAATCAGGGTTTCCATTGCGTAAGCGGTGTGGGTGGAGCCTACCGAACGCCACCACAGCACTGGGATGTTCACGTCCGTGGTGGTCAGCTCGACCTTCAGGTTCGGGATCGCATAGGGCAGGTTGGTGGCGCCCTCCACGGAGGTCGGATCGATGCCGTTCTCGATCATCGCCGCAAAGGGCGAACCGCCCGCGATCGATTGGCCCACGATGTGGTCATGGAGAGCGACGACATTGCCTTCCTTGTCGAGCCCCGCCTTGACTGCGTGCACATAGGCCGGCCGGTACCGCCCACCCCGCATGTCGTTCTCGCGGGTCCACTGCACCTTCACTGGCTTGCCGGGTCCCAGTGCACGCGCTGTGGAAACAGCTTCGATAATGAGATCTGCGTCCGAGACCGCTCGGCGGCCGAAGCTGCCGCCGGTCTTCATCACGTGCAGCCTCACCTTGTCCGGCGTGGTGCCGCCTACTTGAGCGGCAGCCGCCTGATAAAGGTCGGGCATCTGGTGTCCGCCCCAGACGTCGATGGTGCCGTCTTCGTTGATTCGGGCGGCCGCGTTGAGTGGCTCGATCGAAGCATGGACAAGATAGGGGAATTCGTAGTGCCCTTGGATGACTTTCTCAGCACTGGCCAACGCTGCGGGAGTGTTACCGTCGTCGCGCGCGGTGGCCGCGCCCGGATCGTCTGCTGCCTTAGTGTATTCGGCCATGATCTCGGCCGTGCCGCGCCTTTCGGCCTTCTCTTCGTTCCAGGTCACCTCCACGAGATCGCGGCCCTTGAGCGCCGTCCACATGTCCCTGCCGACCACGGCAATGCCGCGCGGCGTCTGGACGACATCGACAATGCCGTCGAGTGCCTTGGCCTTGGAGGCGTCGAAGCTCTCGATCTCAGCGCCGAACTTCGGCGGATGGATCATAACGGCCGTATTGAGTCCATCCATCTTGAGGTCGATCGTGTAGGTCTGCGCGCCATTGGTCTTGCCGGCGGAATCGTAGCGCTTGAGGCTGTCCGATCCGATCTGGGCCCACTTGTCGCGCGGCTTTAGCGGCACGTCGTCGGGAACCGGCATTCCCGCTGCGGCTTCAGCCAGGTCACCGAAGCGCGCCTGCATCCCTGAGGCGTGCGACACGACCCCGGAAGCCACTGTGATCTCGCCGGCTGGCACGTCCCACCGCTGCGCCGCGGCCGCCACCAGCATGGCCCGTGCGGCAGCACCCGCCTTGCGGTAGCGCTCCCACGACGAGCTCATCGACGTGGAGCCACCGGTTCCCTGCGCGGCCCCGCCCCAGGCGAGATTGCCGTAGAGCGCGGTATTGCCATATCCGCCGACCACGTGGACCTGCGCCCAGACGCCGTCGAGCTCTTCCATAACCAGGGTGGCGATGCCGAAATAGGAGCCTTGTCCCATCTCGAACTGCGACGAGTGGATGACGATTCGGTTCTCCGGTGTGATCTCGACATAGGTTTGGAAGGGGTTCGCCTGGACCGCTGCAGGCGTCGTTTGTGCGTTGGCGGGCGCGGCCATCATTAGCCGGTAGCCCACGGCGAGGCCCGCGGTGGTGACGGCCGTGCCGAGGAGGAACTGGCGGCGCGTGGGCCCCACGGCATTATGCTTCGGGAGAAACTGCAACATGCCTCAAGTCTCCAGCCGGTTGGCGGTCTCGTGGATGGCCGCGCGGATGCGATGATAGGTGGCGCAGCGGCAGAGATTGCCGCTCATCGCCGAATCAATATCATCGTCCGTCGGCTTCGGCGTCTCTGTCAGGAGGGCCACGGCCGACATGATCTGGCCAGACTGGCAATAGCCGCATTGAGGTACGTCGAACTCGGCCCACACGGCCTGGACCGTTTCGCCGATCTTGCCCGACACGCCCTCAATGGTGGTGATCGAGGCTCCTTCGATGTCGCCGACTGCGGTCTGGCACGAGCGCGTCGGCATGCCGTTAACGTGAACCGTGCAAGCGCCGCACTGGGCAAGGCCGCAACCGAATTTCGTTCCTGTGAGTCCGATGCCGTCACGGATCGCCCAGAGCAGCGGCATCTCTGGATCGACGTCGAGTGTTCGCGCCTCGCCATTGAGGGTAAAAGCGACCATGGCTTGCTCTCCTTGTCCTGAGCTGGCTATCTCGTTGCGCCTCCGCCCGGCTAGGAACCGGACTCTTCTTGCTGAGGCATAGCGACCACAGACTAGGATCGCGCAGCTCGAGCAACAAGCCGCTAGCTGGCAATCGCGAGATCGTGAAGTGGCTCGTGTCGAAAGGCTGGAGGCAACTGAATGTCATTTTTGGGCCGACCGGCCGGTCAGTTTCCGGCTCGATGACCTGGTTGGCAGTCATTCCGCTTCTAAGCCTAAACCCCAGACATGAACTGTAGCAGCATCATAAAAGACGACATCAAGCGGCGGTTTTTCGTTGCGCTGCACCGCTAGCTCGTTCGCGTGGTTCATGATCCGCTGGTTATCCGCGGATGCTGGTTCACCATAGATGCCAGAAACTTGCCACGCGCTATGCGGTTAAGGATGTGGTCGTCATTCGTAGCGAGCGAATGGCCGAAAATGAAGAAGCAATGGCTGGCGGTCTTCACATTCGCGGTGAACTGCTTGAAGCCTTGGTACAGGTAGGCATTGTGACGGATCTTCGCCTTCTTCTGGGCGCTGGTGGGCTGATGAAGGGCGGCTTAGGGTCATGATTTCCCGCTGCAATGACCGATGAGTCACAGACGCTGCATTTCGCGCTAGACCGCAACTGCGGTATTCTCGATCATACGCTCAGCCATCCTATTCGCACCTCGTTGCCGCCGTTCGCCGCACCTATCGATCGGAGGCCTTCCAGCCTCGCGATAGCCGCGCTATGTGGCTGCACACGACCTGACGACGAACAGGAGCAAGATTGGACATAGAAGCCAGCACAAGATCGCCCTCCCCCGGTCCTTGCTCGTTTTCATGAGAAAACAATCGAACTGAGTGCTGCGGGGATAGCGAGGTCGATTTGGCCCACTTCAGAGCGAAGTCGGCCATAAGCCATTGATATAATTTTGGTGGGCCCTGAGGGTGCTTGGAAAGTCAGAAATATCAAAGGCTATTCGACAGTGGGACTGTGTTGCGTTACTATGCTCTCCGGTCTTTTCCGGTTGATTTGTCCCACCCTGATGCCGATTGCGGTCATTCGCCGCTGCCTTGGTCAATTCCCGATTCCACAAGCATCCGGTCCTGAGTGGGCAGACGGCCTTCCTAGTGGTAATTAGTCAGCGACACGTTGACCGTTCTCGTCATGCGGGTGAAATCTACGTTCGACCATATACGTCGTCGAAGCGAACGATATCATCCTCGCCGAGATAATCGCCGCTCTGCACTTCAATGATCACCAGGTCAATTCTGCCTGGGTTCTCCAGCCGATGCTTATGGCCGCAGGGGATGTAGGCTGATTGGTTTGTCGCCAGGAACAACTCCTGCTCGCCATTGACGATTTTCGCGGAGCCGCTGACCACGACCCAGTGCTCCGAACGATGATAGTGCATCTGCAGGCTCAGCCGCCGACCGGGCTTCACCTCGATGCGTTTGATCTTGAAGCGCTCGCCTTCCTCAAGAACCGTGTAGGTACCCCACGGCCGGTGTACCGTGCTATGGACCAGGTGAGCTTCATGTCCTGAAGCCTTGAGGCCCTCGAACAGCTTCTTGACGTCCTGAACGCGGTCGCGGGATGCGACAAGCAAAGCGTCCGGGGAATCGACGATCACCAGATCGCTGACACCGACCGTGCCGATGACGCGCTTGTCGGAGCTCACATAGCTGCCGGTCGTGTCGACCATATGCACATCGCCGCGTATCCTGTTCCCGCTTTCGTCGGGGGCGATCAAATCGGCCATTGCGTTCCAGGATCCGATGTCGTTCCAATCCATGTCGCAGGCAACCACGGCAAGTTTGTTCGTCTTCTCCATGACAGCGTGGTCGAGCGAGATTCGCGGGGCGGAGCCGAAATGCTCAGGCGCGAGTTCGATTTTGGCAAAGCCTTCGCCTTGACTGAAGCGCCCGTTCTCGTAGCTGTCGGAGGCGGCCTGGATCACCGCGGGGCAATGCGATGCCATCTCGTCGAGCATGGTTTGTGCGCTAAAGCAGAAAATGCCGGCGTTCCAGAAGAAGCGCTTGGACGCGACATAGGCTTTGGCTGTGTCCAGATCCGGTTTTTCAACGAAACGGACGACTTTCTCACCATCCGCTTCGATATAGCCGAATGCCGTGTCCGGTCTGGTTGGGGTGATGCCCAATGTGGCGATCCGCCCGAGCTTCGCATGTTCGATGGCCCGGCACATGACGTCTAAAAATGCAGGCAGGTTGCCAACCATGTGATCGGCTGGGAAGACGCATAGAATCGCGTCAGGGCCTTGCGTTGCCTTGGCATGGATGGCGGCTGCCGCAACGGCTGCGGCCGTATCCCGGCCTTCAGGCTCGAGCAAAAAGGTGCGTGGCAGGACCACGGAATCTAGTTCGTCGAACTCGTCCTTGGTAAGGAAGAGGTGTTCCCCAGATGTCACGGCGACGAGTTCCACTACGCCCTTTATCGAACCGACGCGCAGCACAGTGTGCTGAATGAGAGAATGTCCATCTGCTACTTTAAGGAAAGGTTTGGGGTGCGATTGCCTCGAAGCGGGCCATAGCCGCGATCCGGCTCCACCGCTGATGATGACGGGAACCACTTTCATTAAACAACCTCGATTTCGTCTCTGGACGTCATTGCCCGCGCCCTTAGCGTCAGCGTCACGACCGCCGTCGCTCTAGGATGGTCTTGCGGCGCTCCGAGTAACAGCGAAGTTCTGGCGCGTTGCCGGACGGCCGCAGATGAATGATCTCGTCATTCTGTATTCGTGCCCTAAGGCCGTTGGTTTCATCGACGTCGGCAACAGTCCCGAATGGAGCCTAGAACTGCTGCAGTGTGTCCGGATCCTCAAGCCTGCGGATCAAGCTGAGCAGCTGCGGGACATTTAGCGTATGCCATGGCCCGCCTCTCGTGGATTGCGGTCGATGTCTCTATGCCTGTTCGTTCCATTTGCCGAATTGCCCAGGTAGCGGTCTTAATCAAGATGAGAGACTCTTTGGCTGCCTTCTATCAAAATCAAACGACTTGGGTCCTTCAGATCGAACTCAATTACCCGCGGTACGAAAAGGCGTGCATATCGTGTAAAGGCGCTCGTCGGAGGAAACCGAACTACAGTATCGCAGCGCCCGAGAAGATACATCTCAACGAGGGCGGAAATTGCGCCGTCCATCCCAAGTGCTGCAGTGTGTAAGGGGCCGTCTTGATCGGATCGGAAATGCTTGGGGACGGTGAGAAGATCGGGAAACTTGGCCGACAGATGATCCAGGATTTGCGCGCTGTCCGTGCACAAGAACAGCCGCACAGGCTTGGGGTGCGGCAACGCTTTAGCCTTATCAACCGCAGTGCACACTTGTCGAACGGCGAACTCCGGATCGGCCCAGTAGGGCGCATGGTCCATGATGTCTTCACCGTTACCATGTCGAACATGAACCCCGATGATGCTGTGCCCCTCAAAACATTCTTGGTAAATGGCATCTATGCGTGTTTGAATTTCAGACCGAGGCTTGACACTCTGGAAGACCTGCCGCTCGGCATCCTCATCGCAGCGCCACATCAAGCAAGCGTCACACACTACTGTGTTCGCTTCGACATCGTGTTCGGCCTGAAAGAGCTCGCCCAACTCGTCGCGCTCTTGGAAAATCTGCTCATCTGGGCGGTAAAGGCAGTCGATCGCTGGCCTATTCCACCACTCCGGGAAGAATGGACCCGGGAAGGAAAAGTCGTTGATCCGGTCGTCGCAAATAGCCGGTACGCCAGCGATGTCATTGATCGGTTGGAAGAACACCGGAAAGGCATTTGTGAAGGGTTGGTCGAGATAGCAGGACCCGCGCCAGTCGACGGCTAGCGTTCGTCCCGACCGCTGAGCGTAGCGCCAAGCGGCCGCCAGCGACCACAGACAATCACCGAACCCCGTACGCCTCTGAGAGACGACGAACCTGCGCTTTACCAATCCACTGACCTGCATTTTCGGAAATCTCGTTTCAGAGACGAGGTTGCATCTGACTTGGGATCTCTTAATCGATACTAGTCGACCGTTACGCCGGGCGATTTGGTAGAGGCTGCGCGTGGGAAGAGCTCCTCAGCACTGCCTATCCTTATCTCTGTGACGCTCGCAAATCTTGACGCCGGGTACACTCGCTTCCGGTTTAAATTCAGCGTTCTCTAATGCGCCCGGCGACATGTGTAAAATTGATTGCGTGAATGTGGCCCATCCATGTGATGGATACTAAGGCGTTCCTTGACCATGAGCCTCTGCTGACGTGGGGCCGCGCTTGCTAAGCGAAACAGCCGGTCGAGGCAGTCCACAAAGTCCCTTTTTCAAGTCCAATTCTTAACTGCCTCAACGTAACATGTCATTTGCGGGCGTTTCCTGAAGGACGGATGTGCAGGACCCGCCAGCCGTCGAATGTCAGGCGCAGGCCATCCACGTCATTTATGGCCATCATGGCGTCCGGTCCCATCGAAAGATGCGACACGGCGCCCTCTGACGCTTTCAAGTGCGCCAACATGGCGCAACTCCTGCCGGATAGCTTTCGAGCCGGCTGGACTGAGCGACTGGCACGCGATGCTGTGCGACGATGGCCGGGAGAGGAATTTTGGCGTCTGCAGCCATGTGGAGGATCGTTCCGACGGTTCTGCGGGTTCTCGGTGTCAGAGCGGACACCTGTGCGAACCCGCTCTCGTCCGTTTTCGACAGGCCCTTGAGGTTCATGACCCTGTTGTTCGCCGAGATCACCCGCCAGTTCAGCGATCCAGGTGAAGATCGGCACGCCTGTCGATGCGGCGATCATCGCCTCGGCCAGCGAAGATGATGAAGAGGGCCATTGGGTCAAGTACAAGCGCCGACCAGCGTTTCATTGCTTCAAAGCCCATTTCGGTGCCTACGCCGATACGGCCCTTGTCGAGGAGATCGCCGTCACGGCGCCCACACCGAGGTCGGCAACGCCGTTCCTGATGCTCTGCCCGACAATCCCGGCGAAGTGTTTGCCGACAGCGCCTACCGAGGCAATCATCTCGGCGACGCGGTGCGCGCCAAGGGTGGAAGGCCGCGCATCGTCGCAACCGCTATGTGGGGGCGCGACGAGGCCGAAAGCTCGACGCCTGGAACCAACCGATCCACAGAATTTGTACTCGGATCGAGAAGATCTTCGGCACCTGTAGCCGGATGCGATGGCGAGGGCTGGCAAAGGCGGCCGTTCAAATTCGCCGCACTGCGATCGCCTACAGTATGAATCACAGTTTGATGGTCGCCTCGTCCCGCCCATCGTTGAAGCCCAGCCACCGTTTTCGGGCTAGCGCGCCCGAAATTCCTTGGAGGTCAATACGTAATGCCCTACCCGGCTTTTCGCCGCCGTCTCAGATGTGCGGTTCGCCCAAGCCCCCGACTGCCACGAACTTTGTCTTCGCGCGGAGCGAAACCTCGCGCCCACGACTTTGTGCCGCCGATGGTGCCGCGCTGCCCTGTCAAACAATCCATTTTATGGATGCACCTCATCCAAACAATCGATTTCACTGATCAAAACAATTTCCATTAGAAGACGCTGAAGCAGGCAAAGATTACTTGGTCAGCGCAAAAGAGGGATGGTGGAGTTCTAGTGTGGGTTGGACCCACATGCTCGCCATTTTATCTGGGAACTGCTACGTGCCCTGTTGGCGCAGGGCAATACGATTCCACTGGCCACCCACTTCGTGGAAGAAGCGGAGCGGCTGGGCAACCGACTGTGCGTGCTTGAGAACGGATGTAGAATCCCAGAAGGGCGTCCTAACTCGCTGATTGATGAGCAAATCGGGTGCGACGTGATTGAAATCTATGTCGCTCACCCCGTGAGCTGAGTTCGGCACTCAGGCCGCATGTGCGACTTAGGCAGGTTAGCGGCGAGACTCTGTTTTGCTATGCCTCGAAGCAGGAGCAGGTGTGCTCGCTGGCTGACACTGTCAATGACGAACTCCGCGCCGCATCTGTCGAAATCCTACCATAGGGTATGAGGCGGGCCGCCGGTGTGGCGAGCCAGATTCGAAACTTCAACTACCATAGAGCAGGAAGAAAATGGGCGAGAACAGGAAAGTTGCTCTGGTTACGGGCATAACGGGACAGGATGGTGCCTATCTCACGCGTCTTCTGCTGGAAAAAGGCTACGTCGTTCATGGGATTAAGCGACGTTCCTCTTCCTTCAACACGGGTCGCATCGAAGACATCTACCAAGACCCGCACGATCCCGATCCGCGCCTAATTTTGCATTACGGTGACCTCACTGATGCGACTAATCTCATCCGAGTAGTTCAGGAATCCCAGCCAGACGAGATTTACAACTTGGCCGCTCAGAGCCATGTCCAGGTGTCGTTCGAAACGCCGGAATACACAGCAAACGCCGACGGTATCGGAACATTGCGACTTCTTGAGGCGATCCGCCTTCTCGGTCTGAAGGACAAGACCCGCTTCTATCAGGCCTCGACTTCAGAGCTCTACGGCCTCGTGCAATCCGTACCGCAGAACGAAACAACGCCCTTTTATCCGCGCAGCCCTTACGCCGCCGCCAAGCTCTACGCCTACTGGATCGTGGTCAACTATCGCGAGGCCTATGGTATCCATGCTTCCAACGGCATTCTCTTCAATCATGAAAGCCCACTGCGCGGCGAAACTTTTGTGACGCGCAAGATCACCCGCGCCGCCGCTGCTATCTACCTCGGCAAGCAGGACAAGCTTTATCTCGGCAATCTCGATGCTCAACGCGATTGGGGCCATGCGCGTGAGTACGTGCGTGGTATGTGGATGATGATGCAGCAGGATCAACCGGATGATTACGTGCTGGCGACGGGCAAGACGACCCCTGTCCGCCAATTCGTCGAATGGGTTTTCAAAGATGTCGGCGTCGAGCTCGAATGGCGTGGTGAGGGAGTCGACGAAAAGGGCTATGATGTCGAGACCGGCAGATGCCTAGTCCAGGTAGACCCACGCTACTTCCGCCCCACGGAAGTCGATCTTCTCCTGGGCGATGCCACCAAGGCGAAGGAGAAGCTCGGCTGGGTGCATGAGACATCCGTGCGCGAGCTCGCCGCGGAAATGGTGCGGGAAGACCTCAAGGTCATGCAGACATCGGTAATCATGAAGGAAGCATAATGTACGATCTGAAGGGAAAAGCCGTGTGGGTCGCGGGCCACAAGCATGGTGGGCAGCGCTGTTGTAGGCCGCCTCGCGTCTGAAGACTGCAAAGTTATGGCCGCCCTGACGTTTCCCCCAAATTTTATCCAGTCTTGAGTTCGTTTCCGCGGGTGGATTTGCCCTGATGGCCAGTGGACGCGACGGGTGCTGGCGCGGAGCGTTTCACGTTGCGCAGCGCGAGCGACCGTCGCGGGTTGAAGGTCGATGCACATTCGTTGGGTGTCTGCCATCCGATGTGCGAGTGCGGACGCGCGCCGTTGTAATCGGCGCGCCATACATTGAGCCTCGCGCGGGCCTGGGCCAGGGACGTGAACCGCGTCTCGTTGAGGAGTTCATCGCGAAGGGGGCCGTTGAAGCTCTCGCGTTAGGGTCCTAGCCAACCTCCGACTGTGAACTCGCGGAAGCGATTTACGGCAAGCGCACACAGCAGCTCGTCCACGGCGTTCGTACATGAAGTTTGGAAACTAATAATACTGGTACACACCTCCATGGGGGAACATTATCTCCAATATCTCAGCGATTACCGGATAGCTATCTGCCTTCACCTACCTCGGCCTAGTGCAGAATCTTGGCCGAATGAACTCGGCGCTCTTGCTGCACACCAATGGTCCGTCCCGCGCGAAGTGCGATCATACCGCCGCAGCTTACCTTCAAATCCGGCACTGGCGAGGATCTAGATCCAAGCCGACGGCGCCGGGGATCAAATAAAAAGCCGCCGACCGAAGCCAGCGGGCTTGATTGGGATGGCCCGCGCGGACGGTCAAGGCTGCGCCGGCCGACCATGGCGGAGGGACCACCTTGGTCAACGGCACGGCCCGATGACGGCGTGCCGATGTACCACAACATGCGGCGAGATAGAGCCTTCCGGCGTCGCGGAAAAAAAGCCCGCCGGTTTTGAGCCAGCGGGCAAGTTCTGGAGTGGCTGAGATCAACCCAGCATCAGTCAACGACCGGCGGAAGAGTTGGTTGCAGTGGATGCCAGCTAGCCGCAGCATGCTGTGAATCGTAGCAATGTGAAAAACAAAACTCTGGACTTCTAGGTCGGACTCGCCCCAATATTTGTTTGGGGGAATTCACATGAAAATTGGAGCGCTCATCGCAAGTGCAGCCCTGTGCGTCAGCGGCTGCTCTACGAGCACTGTCGTGTCGGACAGCGATCTCACGGCAATGAATACCGTTGCGCTATGTCACGTTCTCGCCAGCAGCACGGACGAACAGTATCGTAGTCGGGTAGCGGCCCTTCTAGTGCGCAGGCGCGCAACAGCAGAGAAGTGCACCAGGCTTGTGAAAACCGACAATGCTGTCGCGACAGGAATAGCGGTCGCGGCTGTCGGCGGCGCAGCTGTGGGTGTCGCTGCCAACAACGGCTATGGAGGCGGAACATATTACCGGCCACCGCCACCACAAATCTATGGCGTCGCGTGGGACCAATTCTATGGCCAGAACTACAACGTTATCTGGCGCTGCCGCGACCGGTCCACCGGGCGGTTCGTTGACGATTACTATTGCGCCGGCCTGCCCATGGTCGACAGCGCATGGCCGGGCTGGTCGGCGTAGCGGATGAGCAGGCCATACCGCAAATATCGATCCAATCGGTGGCAGAGACCCACCGGTGCCAAGCTGTGGCGGCGCCAACTTGCGAGCGTGCCGGCAATGCTCAGTCTTACGGCAGCGGCGGCAGTGGCTGCCTTCCTGGCGCCGTCGGGCGCGCAACGCAGCGACGATGCATCAAAGGCCAGCCCACGAAGGGCGGCGCCCGCCTTGCTTACCGGTGTCGCATCCGTCATTGACGGCGATACGATCGAAATCCACGGCCAGGGCGTCCGCTTCAACGGCATCGACGCGCCAGAGAGCCGACAGCTGTGCCGCGATGCGAATGGCGCCGAGTATCCTTGCGGCCGGCGATCGGCCGAAGCGCTGGACACTTTCCTGGCCGCGTCGAGGCCGCTCGAATGCACATTCGTGACGTGGGATCGCTACCACCGCTTTGTCGGCGATTGTCGGCGCGCCGACGGCGCGGGCGTGGCCGCCTGGATGGTCCAGCACGGCCAGGCGCTGGATTGGCCTCACTACAGCCAGGGCGCCTATGCGGGGCAGCAGGCGCAAGCCCAAGCCTCAAAGATCAGCCTGTGGGCCGGGACGTTTCAGGCACCCTGGGAATGGCGCGCTGCGCACGCCGACGGCGCGGCGCCGTCGAGCCGCCCACTGGGCATCATCAGCCGTAAGCTGGTCGCGCAGAGCGGCTATTCTTGCGAGCCGCGGAGAACGTGCAAGCAGATCGGTTCCTGCGACGAAGCCAACTGGTACCTGCAAAACTGCTCATGGGGCGGAAAACTCGATCGCGACAAGGATGGGATCCCATGCGAAACACTCTGCTAGCTGAAATGCGCGCTACGGCCTGTTCGGCTTTCCGCTTACACCGATCTAACGAAGACCATGCATGGGCGGCACGGTCTGCTAACCCCATTTTTTGACGAGGTATTCTATATCTGAAGGGCAGAAAAAGTTATTGCGACAATAGAGAGAAGACGCCTTAACTAAGACTTTCAAAACCGTTAAGTGTATGCTGCCAGGCGATCAAGGCGTGATGTCGCCCTGTCGGGGGGGGCGAGTAAAATGCAGACTGTGATGAGTCAAAAGCTGGCAAGCTATGGCCAGTGGACCTACCGTGGTGCCTGGGCCCTAGAGATTGCGGCCGCAGCGATTGGTCTTACGACAGGTGTAGCATTAGGCGTACAAGCGTTTTCTGCAAGCGAGTCTGTCACTGCAATGGATTTGACGCTCGCCAGTGCACCCTTTCTCATGGTGGCAATCGCGGAGCTCACCAAGATACCGATAGCTACACTGCTTTTCAGCGCGTCTTGGCTCTGGAAGCCCATAATCTTGGTCTTCCTCCTGGTTCTTGCAGGCATCACTTTCGAAACTGTCTTTATGGGGATGGAGAGGGCAGGCGCATTGCGTCAGCTGCGTTATGAGGAGCTCGTAAACAAGATTGATGCCCTTGAGCAGGAAGCGACAAAGCTCGCCTCTGCTGACGAACTTGGTCGAAGAGCCGATCAGGTCGATCAAGCCCGTTCCGAAATTGAGCAGCTGACTTCTCTTGCGGAAAAATCGCGTGCGACCTTTCAGTCGCAAATTGCCGAGGCCAATGCGGAATTGGAGGGAACGACAGCCCTTACCCCAGAAGCCTCGCGTGTTCGCGATCAAGTGGAGGAGAAAAACGCGGTTCGATCGGCGCTGATTCAACAGCGTGATCGCGAAGTTAAAGAGGCTGTCGATCAGTTTGAGCGCCAACGCGACAGCTTTGTTGAACGTATCAAGATGGCGCGCGATTCAGGGGACAGCGACTCGGCACGCAGGCTAGAATCGGAAGTGGCTAAACTTGCCAACCCCCGCACGAAAATTATCACCAAGTTCGACACTCAGATTGACCCGCTCGATCAAGAGATTGCTGCGCTGCGCGAAAATTTCGATCGTTTGCGGGCAAATAGCCCTCCTATGACTACTGACCAGAGGCAGAAGCTTGTCGATAGGCGTTCGTCTCTGGAGCAAACGCGCGATAGTGATGCCGCGGCTTGGCAGCGTCGATTGGATGAAGCGGGCAAACGGCTCGCAGATGCCCAGGCGGCAGAAGCCAACAAGGCAAACACCTCGGCGCAAAACCAGGTCAGACAGGACCAGATTGCCAAAGCCCTCAGCGCCTTGGCCAAGGAGCGGATCCCAATGGCGCGGACAGATCAGGTCCGCCGTATTGCCTCACGGTGGTACGGCAGCAAACCTGAACTGGTGACTGAGGCACAGGCCGGAATAATCTCTGTGATTTGGTTCGGCTCGCTCGCGCTCATTGCCGCGCTCGCGGGACCAATTACGGCAATGGTCGCTCTAGCGCTCCAGCGCATTGCCGCCCGAGAAGAGGACAATTCAGACAGCAAGACTTCCAGGCTGCTCCGCAGAATGCTTCTGAGTTGGCGGTGGCGCCGAATTCGAACGATTAAGGTACCAGTCGAAGTTATGGTCGAGAAAGAGGTTGAGAAGCGGGTTGAGGTGCCTGTGGAAAAGGTGGTCAAAGAGATCCTCTATGTTCCGCTCTTCACCGATGATCCCGAAGTCCTTCGCAAGGCCCTCGACCAGGATTTGCCGCCTGAGGTCTCAGACCTCGTGACGGTATCAATGAAGGGTCGCAAAAGTGCTCGTCCGGCATAACACCACCCTGCTCGAGCAAGCCGTCGATCTCGCCGTCAAAAGGTCAGCGATTCCAACCTTGCAGGCTCAAGCCGCGGCCCAAGAGAAGACAGCCCGGGCGACCGCCTTTCGCCGAATGGCGACTGGCGGAGCCATTGCAGTGGCGGCGGTCGGGATTGGGCTAGGCATGAATCTTGGTCTATGGGACAAAACCTTGCCGGAGCCGGCGGCTTTGCCGACCATAGAGCAGCCAAGCGATCTCACCTCCCCAAAAGATGAGCCGCCTATTCCTGTTCCAACTCCAAAGCCAACTCAGGAGCAGGCGCCTCAGGCTGACGTCCCTACCAAGCCTGACGTGGTGACCGTCGACTTCAACAAGTTCGCCACCAAGAACGTCGAGTTCCAAGGCACCACTTGGGAGTTAATCACAGGTCACCACTTCAAGGATGAGAACGACCAAACCTGGGACCGAGCGTGGTGTTACTCTCGGCGGAGTGTGAACGGCGTAGACGTAAATGTATCATTGGCAGCTCGTTCTGCCCCGACAGCGCCACCAGCCGGGCCTGGCGCTGGTGCTCAGACGCTTCAGTTGGTCGGCCTTAATGATTCATCCGCCGTCGATCTTGCAACAAGATGCGCGTGGCTGGATGGTCGCACATTTGCGTCTTCAGACATCATTCCTGACTCGTCACGAGAGCAGGCCGCAACTGTCCCCGCAGAAACTCCTGCGACAGAGGTCGATCCAGATAGTGGATTTGTTGTCGTGTCCGGGTGGGACGCGATCGGAAACGACCTGCCGGATATGCCAATTAGGAACGTGAGTTCTGAGCAGTGTCAAACCGCCTGCGACACCGACTTCAGGTGTCTAGCAGTTACTTATAACACAAAATTTCGAGCTTGTTTCATGAAAGGGGACGCATCGCTACTGGTCAAAAGCGAAGAGTCGATCATGGCCGCAAAAAAAGTGGTCGAGAGCAATTTGCGCTACTCGAATTTGGTGTTCGCCACAAAAACGGAAATTTCTGGCAACGCCTATTGGACCTCTCCGCTCCGATATCCAGACTGCATACTGCAATGTGCAAACGACAAATCCTGCTTAGGGTTCAATTTCCGCAAAAAAGAAAGTGCGTGTGTCCTTTTCAACAGCATAACCCAATCCGCTGATAACGCAGCGGTCGCATCTGGCATCAAGAGCGTCGCTAACTAAAGTTGAAGGAAGAACCTATCCTCAAGGAGCGATTGAAACCAAGCTGCTTGTCAAAGAGAGTGGCTAGCAAAATTCCACGATAACCTTTGGGTTAGCGGCAGGAATGTTCTTCGACGAAGCTCCAGCAGAATGCAAAGTGGAGCCAACTGAGGCATCTCAGAGAAAGAATTGTCGTCGGCGCATTGCGGGACCGTCTGACTTAATGTCAAAAATGGGGCCGGTACCCGACCGACTGCTTCTGGGTGTCGAGGATCGAATAGCTGTCGGACGCGCGGACCTCTTTTATCTGCGGGTTCCGACTCCGTAGCGGACTTTGGTACATCAAATTCACAAACACCGCTCTCGGGCTTTGCTGATGTTGAGAATGTCTGCCTGAGGCAACGCAGCTAAGGTCAGCGGGAGAGCTGGGTTCTCAGGACCGCTGAGCTCCCGGAATCAAAAGGCTGGTACCTCGTAAAGCGAAAAACCCGCCGGCAGCGGGGCTGCCTTCCAATCCATAGCAATGGCTACCCGTTTGGGCTGGACGACCGGCCGCCCGTTCACACACCCCGCAGGCTGGTCGGTCGGAACCATCGAGATCGAGCCAAGCGGTAAGGCCCCAAAGCACTACGGGCCCGACACCTACCGCTTCGGCGCGGCGCTGACGCGGGAACCAGGCTCCACGCAGACTAATGGAGCACAGGTTATATCGGTTTGAACATGCTTTC
Organism: Mesorhizobium sp. M1163; assembly: GCF_040318415.1. Lineage (NCBI taxonomy): Bacteria > Pseudomonadati > Pseudomonadota > Alphaproteobacteria > Hyphomicrobiales > Phyllobacteriaceae > Mesorhizobium > Mesorhizobium sp. M1163. The sequence continues at coordinate 300,410 of NZ_JAMYMF010000002.1, forward strand.
AGCGGCATCGGAGTTAAGGCGCGCCCAGAACTCCATCGCGTACCTGTCCGTCATGCCGGCGACGAAGTCGCAGACCTCACGTGCTTTGACGCTTACATTAGGCGCTTTCCGAATGCGGCCCCGGACATCGGCGGGCATCAACAAGTCACCCCGGTCTCCCATCAGGGCCTTGAAGATGTCGGTGACGAGGTCGTAGCCCCGGTATTCACCAAGCTTCACGCGCGGCGCATAGATCGCAGCCACAAATGTGTACTGCTTCAACACCTCCTTGCGGAGCATGAGCTTCTCCGGAAGGTATACCTGGCTGAGCGATGGGCACTCTTTGTGGGCTTTGAGTTCGGCCCCCGAGATGAACTGGTGTACGAGCTCCGATGAGAATTCTGTCCTCTTGTAGCCGTCCTCGCTCATGACCTTGGAGGTGCGGTACGCCTCGGCGAATGTCAGCAGGCTCTCGTCGCGCTTCGCTTGTTGGGCGATGTCGTCTTCTATCACGATGCCGTCGAGCGGCGAATCCGCATCCTCCGCCGGCTGCTCTATTATCTCGGAGAATATCTCCATGAAGACAGCCTGTATCTCATTGATGGTCACCGTCCGCTTCATCGGCTTCGAGGCCCTTTTCGCTACCGCGCTGAGCAAAGCGTCGTCCGAGGCCAGCATCTCCGCAGGGGACAGGAACCCGACTTTGAAGCAGTCCTCGAGGTCGTAGACCGAGTAGGCGATGTCGTCCGCCAGATCCATGATGCTGCATTCGATCGTGCAGAATTTCTCCTCAGGACCGAGGACGTAGCCGTTGAGCGCCGATGCCTTGACCCGGTCGACGATAATTTTCTCCGAGCCGTAGTAGCCTTTGACAAAACCGTCCGCCGCCTTCCGGATGGCGGGTATCTCGTTGTCGTACTTCAGAGTGGCCGCGATGGTCCGATGGCAGAGATTGAGCCCTGCCCTATCGTCCCCCGCCAAAGGTTCGGCGTACCGCAACTTCTTCTCAAGGCGCGTCAGGATTCTGAGGGTCTGCGCGTTCCCCTCGAAGCCGCCGTAGCGTTGCATTGCCTTATCGAGCGCGCTCTCGCCGTTGTGGCCGAACGGCGGGTGACCGATGTCGTGCACGAGCCCGGCGGTCGCGCAAAGCCTTGGATCGATCTTGCCGCCGAGATCCTTGTCGTAGTCGTAGTTGATGCGCTCGGCGATTCCCTGAGCGATCTGCGCCACTTCCAGAGAGTGGGTGAGCCGGTTGCGGAAGAAGTCCGACTCCCTGCTTGGGAAGACCTGGGTCTTGCCCTGTTGCCGGCGGAAGCTTGCGGAATGGATTATCCGCCCGTAATCTCGGCCGAACTCGTCGCGCCACTTTTTGTCGTGGCCGTCCTTCTCGGGGACTACTTCTCGGCTGCGGTCCGCATCGGTGTACATGGTCTAGGCCGGCTGATTAACGTGGCCGTGCTGCTGTCCATCTTTGGCATCATCCTGCGCCTTCTTCTCCTGCGCACGCTGCTCGGCCAGGATCCGTACCGTCTCCCGCAGAGTGCTCAGTTCCCGCTTCGCCTCCTGCCTTGCGTGCACGACAGCCTGGAAGTTTGCCATTCTATCTCTCCTGCTTGTTTGTCGACCCAACGTTGGACCCTGGATGTTCTCATTATGTTCTATTTCGACGGCCTTGGCTATGCATCGTCCGCCCGAATCATGCGCGTAGGTACCCCGGCCTTTCGTGCGACGTCGGCTATGTGGCTCGTCAGACCGACTTCGCCCCGCAGCAGGAGCCCGTGCCCGATCGGAAGCGACTGTACCCGCAGCCGCAACGATTCGAGACCCTCCGACACGTCGAATACTGCCCATCCGTCCGCCTCGCCCGGAACGATGATCGAGCCGGCCGAACGGCTAGCGCCACGGTGAAGTTGCATGACCCAGACCTGCTCGCCGTCGAACGCCCACTCGAAGCGTACGTCGCCCAGCGCGGCGACGAGGCGGGCGTGCGTGGCCTTGACGGTCGCCACCACTATATCCGGAAGGGCCATCGGCGGCGTAGTGCCCTGCATGAAGTCCTCGCCGGTGCCGCGGGCGCCTTCAACATAGAGGATGCGGTCCGCACCCTGCACCGCTGCGCCCGACCAGACGGCCGGCACGGCCTCCTGGGCCAGCACGGATACGATCGCGCTGCCGTCGGGATCCTCCCTCGACAGTAGGGAGAAGGGGTCCAACCATCCTCGCGAGGTGGTGAACTTGCCCGGTACCTGTTCCACCGGACACGTCCTGGTCCAAATCTCCTTGGACCCGGTCGGCGTGCCGAAAGCAAATGGGGCCAAGCGCCGGCCAATTACCGTGCTCCGTGGAACCGGAAAACCAGCCAGGTGCGCGACGAGCAGGCCGAACGCTTTGTCGCCCATCATCCGGGAGAAATCGTTGGGCCACCGAACGTCCACCCGATTGCCGGGCAGGGTTTCGTGGGCACCAAACTCCCAATAGAGAACGTGCGACTGCCGGTAACCCCGCGGTGCGGGGTGGAGGCTGAACTCGAGGCGGGCCGCCTCGCCATGGGCGAGCTCGGGCCCGAATCCAAAGACGGTTTGGAAGGCGGCGTTGGCCCACGGGGCAGGGAGGGAGGCAAAACCTTCCCTCTCGACGCCACGGGGCGTCGCGTCGGGACGGAACTCCACGACATCATCGAGGATCACGCCGGAGACGCCGCCATCGGACACGTCGATGGTCTCATTAACTATGGCGAAGCTTCCGTCCGCCGCGAAACGGGCCAGGGCGGTCAGAACGGCCTCAGAGTCCTGCAGCGCATAGAGGAACTCGCGGCTCTGCGAAGACGCTTCGCTGAAGGTGCGAATGTTGACCGTTCCTTCCCCGCTCCGTTCGAACAGCGCCTGCACGGCTTCCGAGGCGGTGGCGAATTGGTGGTTGGCCGGCAATCCGGCCAGCCGGCAGTATTCCTGCCGGGGTCCCGAGGGCGACGGCGAGAAGCTCACGAACTGGGCGACGTTGAACCTCTCGGCCAGTCGGTCCAGCGTGGCGTCCTTGCGGAAGTCAGGCGGGGCGAGGTGAGACAGGTTTCCGGAATGGATCATCGGCGCTTGGGATCCAACATGGTCATCAGGTCTCGCTGCTCATTGGTTTTACACTTGGGACGGTAAACACTCCCTTTGCAAGCGACAAATCGACCGCAGCTTTTTGCACAAGCAAAAGACGGTACTGCGACAGCCTGGCACTTGCGGCACCGGGCCACGGATCGCGTGCCTGACGATTCTCGCCGCCGAATCCCTTTCGCGCCCTCTCTATCATACGAGAGCCGAAAGGTTGTTAAGAATATGCAGAATATGCATTCGATGCTCCTCCGGCGCGTTGCGCAGGCGGCTCATGGCCTCCTCCAACTCCGAACCGGACGCAGTTGCCGTGCTGTCCGCCTTCACGAGCCAGTCAGCGAGGTCGGCCTCGAGCCCGGCGGAAGGCGGCACCTTGCGCGAAAGAACCTTGCTCACATGCCCTTGGGTGACGCGGCAGAACTCTGCCAACTCGCGCTGTCGAGTGCGAGTGCTCCTTAGGACGGCGTTCACGGTATCGATGATATCCGTCGATTGCATTGACCTGTGTTTCACGAAATGAATATAATGCATAATTCTTCGGGACAATTTATGCAACACGTCATCTCCCTCCACAACGGCACACCCGTGAGACGCTTCCTGCCCGATCCTGCGGAGTCCGTGGTCCCGGGAGTGGCTTGGGGCCGGTTTGAAGAAGCGTTGACCCCTGCGTTCTGGGCCGCACAGGCCTGGATGCAGGAATTGGCGGGCGGTGAGGCGTTCGGCCTTGGCGACACCCTAGCGGAGGAAGTTGCCGCCTGCCTGCTCGGTGGGTACGGTGCGCCCGCTGAAGTCGGTCTCGCGGCATATGGGAGGGTGCGGCAAGCGATGCGTAGCACTGCCGTCGTTGACGTCGGTGCGATTGAGGCCATGCTCACGATGCCTCTGAAAGTTGGCGACAGGTTGGTCCGGTATCGCTTCGCCAGGCAAAGGTCGGGACAACTGGGAGAGTGCCTCGCGAGGATCGCCGATATCGACGAGGCCGCGCTGGACGACATCTCGCTCAGGGACGCACTGACGCGGCTGCCGGGGATCGGCCCTAAAACGGCATCTTGGGTTGTCCGGAACCGCCGGGCGAGCGACGAGGTCGCGATACTCGATATCCACATCGTGCGGGCGTGCGTCCATATGGGAATATTCGGCGGCGGTGCGACGCCTGCGAGGGACTACGCGGGCCTCGAATCCCGTTTCATCGGGTTCTGCCGCGCTGCTGGCCTACGCGCTTCCTTGCTCGATGCACTGATGTGGCGAACCATGCGATCGATCGGCCCGTCATTCGCGGGCTTGCGGCCAGCGTCGAATCCGAGTTCAACTGGAGGACGCAGCAGGGGGAAGACAGCATGTCCGGAGGTGGCGGCTCGAGCAGGGACGATCTGAGTCCGGGAATCGGAGGGGGGCCGGACACCTGCGGCCAGACCTACAACGCCCCCATCAACAGCCCCAAGCCTTCCGTGCTGGGGCCCGTGTCCATCGGTACCGTTCTCACCGTCGACGTCGTCCCCACCGGCACTACCAGCACCCTTGTCGTCCGTGACGCGATGGGACGAATCGGCGGCTCCCTGACTTTCCTGGGCTATACGCAAGTCATCAACTGCATCGTCCAACGTGGCGTGGCCTACACGGCGACGGTGCTGGCCATCGCGGGCGGCGTCTACACCGTCGAGGTGGTTCCCGTCTGATGCGCAGCCTTTCGGTGGTAGGCGGCATCTACCGCGAGCGCTGCCTGCAACCGACCTGGGATGCCGTCCTCGGATCCGCCGGTCGCGCCGCCCAGGCACTCGGCACCGTCAAGGCTTCGCGGAAGCGGTTGCACGCTTACATGGGCGATCGGGCGCGGAGCGAAGTCGAACTCCTCGCCGAGCTCGCCGACTTCGAGTTGGTACCCACGGACCTGCCTTTCCTGGTGTTGTTTGACTACGCACATACGCTTGGCGACCCTGTCATATCGCCGCCGATCGGCTTGATGGGCCAGCGACCGCCGCTCGCCGTCAAAGACGACGTCGTGCTCCGCTACGGCATGCTCGAGGGCGATGCCGTCGTCGCCGCCAACATCGCGGTTTACGATCCACAATCCGCTTTCGGCGCTGCCGCGTTCACCGCCAACGGCTCGTCGGCCAAGAGGCTTGCAGTGGTGCTCAACAGGCTCGAGATGCGCTCGATCACGGGCGAGGAAGATCCTCGCGCCGGCGCCGACTGGCTGTTCCGGAACGACGGCGCCGAGGTGGTCGTGCTGAAGATGGGTGCCTTGGGCGCACGGGTAATCACGCCGGACGGGGCGTGGGAAATCCCCCTCTATCGATCGGAGCGCGTTTGGAAATTGGGATCCGGCGACGTCTTCTCCGCAACGTTCGCTGCAATGTGGGCCCTGGAGGACATGGCGCCCGATGACGCGGCGGACATCGCGTCCAGGGCGACCGCGTGGTACTGCGGCCACCGCGCCCTTCCCACCCCGGACTCCGCCACGCTTGCCACGATGCCGTTCGAGCAGGTGCGCCCGGGTACGGGCCGCATATACTTGGCGGCGCCGTTCTTCGACCTCGGGCAGCGCTGGCTGGTGGAGGAGAGCAGGCGTGCCCTGCTGCAAGCAGGTGCCCAGGTATTCTCGCCCATCCACGAGGTCGGACCCGGCGCGGCCGAGGTCGTCGCTCCGGCGGATCTCGCCGGCATCGAGGACTGCGACGTGCTCCTGGCGATCGTCAACGGGATGGACCCCGGGACCGTCTTTGAGGCGGGCTACGCCATCCGCAAGGGCATACCGGTCGTCGCGCTGGCCGAGAATTCGCGGGAGGAGGATCTCAAGATGTTCGTAGGCTCCGGAGCGACGGTGACCAACGACTTCGCGACCGCCATCTACCAGGCTGTCTGGAGACTGCCGCGATGACTACCGCCTTGCTCCTGTCGGGCGGGATGGACTCTGTGAGCATCGCATGGTGGCTTCGGCCCGACGTCGCATTGACCATCGACTACGGCCAGAAGCCGGCCGAAGCCGAGATCGACGCCGCCGGCCACGTGGCCCAACTACTCGGCATCTCGCACGAGGTGATCCGGGTCGACTGCTCATCCCTGGGTTCTGGCGACATGGCCGGTACCGCGCCCGACGCCGCGGCGCCAGTGTCGGAATGGTGGCCCTTCCGGAACCAACTGCTCGTCACGCTGGCCGGAATGGCGGCGGTGCGCCGTGGCGTGTCGCGGCTGCTGATAGGCGCTCTGGCCACCGATGGCGCCCACGCCGACGGTCGGCCGGAGTTCGTGGAGCGGGCATCGCGGCTCATGGCCATGCAGGAGGGCGGGATAGTCGTCGAGGCGCCCGCCATCGAACTCGATGCGGTTGAGCTGGTGCGTCGATCGGGAATCGATCAGGGCACGCTTGCCTGGGCGCATTCCTGTCATACCGGCAACTACGCTTGCGGCAGGTGCCGCGGCTGCACCAAGCACTTCAACACATGGCAGGCCCTTGGCTGGACTCCTCACTGACGAACCCCACCCTCGAACGCCAGCAGGGAAATGGGTTGCGTGGCTCCCGCCCGACTGCACCCTATCGGTGCTGGACCCGCCGCAGCCAACGCATGAGCACGCCTTCCAGGAAATGCTGCAGGCCCGCCGATCAAGCGTCGGGGGTGATATTGCTTGGTCGGACATCGAGGCGGTGCTCTGGCATTCGGCCAGAACGGTCACGAACGGCGGCGTCGGACGCGCCGGGATCGAGATTGAGCGGCGGCCAGCGCCAGCGGCGGGCGGGCTTCACTGCATCCATATAGTCTGCCAGATGTGCGCAAACGATGGGCAGCCGAGGCTGTACCTGCCCAGGCATGGGTTCGCTGAGCTCAACCACCGCGCTGGCTCGGCGGCATTAAATCGGGCGGAGGTGGTCCAGCTGCTTCCGGGGGCCGCAGGCTGCACGCTTCGGTTCGTGGCCGACATGGACAAGGTCTCAGCGGCGTACAACAATCCGGAGAGCTTGGTATGGCGCGATTCCGGAGCCCTGGCGGCCACAATAGGTCTCGTGGCCGAATGGCTCGGCCTTTCTGCAACCATGCTGGGTATTGCGGGTGGAGAATACATGCGGTCGATCGGATTTCCCCGCGAACGCTTCCTCGCCGTGGGAGGTATTCAAATTTCGTCCAGGTCTCGCTAGCCAGTAAATGCCGCAGTCTTAGCAGGCGGCGAATCGCGCTCGTTCGCTGTTTCACCTTGAGAATCCCGTTGGCTTCCAGCTCCCTCTCAAGTTCCAGGCAGTGCCTACTCCGGTCTCGCCAGGGCCAGAAGCTGGCGGGCCAAGTAAGGGCGACGTGGTCAATCTTGCCCAATTCAGAGTAGGTATCGTCCAAGTCCGTTACCGTCCGAACGTGGTGCCAAGGGCTGGCGGATGTCCGCTTTTGGGAACCGGTCGCCGACACCGGAGCGGCTGCAATCAGGCGCAGAGCCGGCATTGGTTCGGGGCAGATCAGCTCGTCTATTGTGCCCTATGTTTCGGCTTGCCGCCGGCAAATTGCTTCAATGCATTTGCCCGCCTTGAAAGGTGCCCCCTCGGATTCACTGATCGCTGTCACTTATTCGGACCCTGAAATTGCCTGCCGCCGCGATTTCTCTGAGATGTCGACGACAGGGAGCCCTTCCTTTCTGGCCTTGGCAAACGCTCGATCGCTTTCCAGGAACTCCGCCAGCATGAACGGGATCAGTTCCGCTACCGATTCGGACTCGCCATAGGTCTGACGATAAAGCGCCGCATAGTCCTTCAGTGCTTGGTTCAGGTCTGCACTTACGCTTATGGTGATCTTCGAAGGTGTCCGATCCGGAAGTTTGCCGAGTTTCAGATTGGTCATGATGACTCCAGTCAATTCGGGTACGGCCGTAGCACAAGATCCTTGTGCACGATGACGCGCAGTGGCCAACCAGGGCGGACGGTGATCGTGGGCTGAATATTGAGGTTCTTCTCGGTGATGCGCTGGCCAGCTCGACTGACGTTCTGCTGAGCGGATTCGCGGATTGCTTTGACCAGGTCGCTTTCCTCTTCCCCGAGGCTCAGCTCCGTGCCGACCCCTAGCAACGTGGCCAGCGCAACGCCTTTGATCAGCTGCCAGGTGTGGAAATCCACCTTGTCCTCAAGCCCGGCATAGCCGGCGGTGTCCGTCGCCGGCAGATTGTCGATTTCGATCGAAGAGCCGTCGGGCAGCAGTATCCGTTGCCAGACCAGCAGCGCGCGCCTTTGTCCAAAGGCAACAACGCTGTCATAGGTGCCAATCAGGCGAGAGCCTTGCGGAATGAGCAAGGTGCTGCCGGTGACTGTGTCGTGCACATTCTCGGTGACCTGTGCGACGACGAGGCCGGGCAAGTCGGAATTGATGCCAGTGATCAGGCTCGCTGCGATGACGCTGCCGGCCATCAGCTGATAGGGCGAAGCCGGCGTCTGCAGTGCATGCAGATTGTAGATTCCACTTGTGTTCCGCTGGCTGACAAAATCGAGCTTGCGCTGTTGATTGTTTTGGTCGCCCTCGGCCGGTGCAACGGAAGCTGAATCGCGTGCGGCATCGGATTGTGGAGCCGTTGCCTCAAAGGGTGGACGCCCGCCCTGCCCGTTGCCGGCGGCATCTGCTTGCCGGGGTCGATTTTCGATCCGGAAGAAGACTTGCGATTCGCGCGCCTCGATCGCCTGCTGTGCAAGGCGCTGCTCCTCCGCCGAAACCTCCTGGCCCGGCGCGATGCCCAGCTGGCGTTGGTGCTCAAGGATGGGGCGGCCGAGGTCGCCGGGCAGCGGTGGTCCAAGCACCGGAGGCTTGGGCTTGATCCCGGAATAGTCCTTAGGCAGCCTTTCAATTGCCTCCGCGGTTGGCTTCCGCTCAGAGTTGTAAAGCTCTTCAGCCTGCTCTTTGATGCGCAGCGCCGGTCCCTGCAGCGCCATCATGGTGACGCCTAGAACGGTCCCGGAACCAACAGCAGCAATGGCGACAATAATGCTGCGCTTGAAGCGCACAGCGCGGCGAGGCGAGGCCCGCAGCTGCAGCTGTTCTGGATCGAGTTTCGGTGGAGCATCGGAGCGGGAAGTAACCGTCATGGGCCGTCCCTCACCTGCTGGAACGCGAAAAGAGCAATATCCGCCTCGGCGCTTGCCTGCCGTCGGTCCTCGTGATGCGCACCACCTGCTGCTGCTTGGCGCCGAGGCGCAGTTCGGCTGCGGCGAAGAGGCGATCGACGATGTAATAGTTGCCCCGTATGCGGTAGTTGACGAGCTGGTTGTCCCCGTCAGCACCGACGATGAAGAGCGGCGGAGCCTCGCCCTGATCGATGCGGCGCGGAAACTCGATATAGACTTTGCTGCCATCATCGAAGGCGCGCGTCGGCCTCCAGGGCGGCATGTCGCCCGTAATCGAATAGCGGAAGCGAATATTTTCGAGAACCACATTCGACGCCACTGCCATAGCGGAGTCGGCCTGCGCATTGCGCCGGCGTAGCGCGATGATCTGGTCCTCGCTGTAAGTCCAGGAGATGGCTGCCATGGCGGTCTTATCCGTGCTTTGAAGCTGCAGGTGATAGCTTCGCCGGTCCGTGGTGATCACCAGATTGGTGGCAAGTCCTGGCGCGAAGGGCTTCACCAGCACATGGGTGCGCTGGTCATCGCCGGAGCCACTGACGGTGTCGCCAATTACCCAGCGCACTGTATCGCCGGCCGACACGGATTGGAGTTTCTCGCCTGACTGCAGAGCGATATCGCTGACGCGCTCCGGTGCGGCATAGAGCTGGTAGAGCGCGCCTTCGGCAAAGGGGTAAACCTGCACCGCATTCACATAGCCATATTTGGTGGGTTGCTGCGTCGCCGCCTTGTTGGCATCGGCGACACGTTCTTCAGGCGAGCGCTTGTCTTCAGCAGCCTTGCCCGGCTCGGGCTGCAACTGGCCGGGCAGCGGCAGCGGTTTCGGCACTTCCACGACTTTGACGGGCTTCCCCGGCGCCTTCTCAATCGCGGCCGGCTTGAAGTCAGCATGGTCATAGGAAATCTGCGGCGGCGGCACCGGCTTCGAGGCACAGGCGGAAATGACCGCAGCCGACGCCGACAGGATCAGCGCAGTGCGGAGAGACGAGAGTCTATTTATCATTGGCGGGCTCCTTTGGGGGAACGGAAGTTTGCGCGGCACTGTCGAGCTCGCGCGACCAGTCGATTGCGTTGATGAAGACGCCGAGCGGGTTTTTGCGCAGCTGATCGGTATTGTTCGGCGGCCGGATCACAATGGTGAGAATCCCGGTCCAACGCGTTGTGCTGGCGAGGCTGCCGCGCTCAAAGACCTGCTCGGTCCATTTGACTTGAAAGGAGCTGTCGGACGCTCGAACCACGCTCGTCACCTGCACCGAGACGCTGCGCGTGCCGATCTTGCCGAACGGGTCATTGGCCTTAGCGTACTCATTGAGAAAGAGGGCTGCACGGTCGGTGGCGAAGTCGTACGCCGCCAGCCAGTTCTGCCGCACCAGCACCGGATCGGTGGAGATGGAACGGACGTTCTGGATGAAATGGCCGAGATGCCAGGCAATCTGGGCATCGTCGGGCTCGTAGGGTTCGATTGCCGGCGCGACAGCCCGTGTTTCACCGAAGCGGTCGACCTCGACAACATAAGGCACGACGCGGCCCTGCATCGACTGCCACAAGAGTCCACCAGAGAGCCCGATGGCCAGAGCGAGGCAGCCAAAGGCCATCAGGCGCCAGTTCCTTGCCTGCACGCGCGCAGTGCCGATGCGCTCGTCCCAAAGTTGGGCGGCCTTCTGGTATGGTGTGACGGGGTGGGGCGTCTTCCCGTAACGCTGAACAGGTCGCTTGAAGAGCATTTAGTCTTCCTTATCGTTGAGAGAGGGGTTGGCCCCGCTTCCACCCCGATCGCCATCGCGGACGGCCTGCGTGGCGGCGTGGCGATGGGCGCGCGCGGTCTGTTCGGAACGCAAGCGCCTCGCCCAGGCCGGCGCGGCATTGGCACCTGACGCGGCAGGGTTTCCGGTCATTGATGCGGTCGGCGTGCCGCCCGTCGCGGTCCAGGCGGCATCGCGGCCGGCATCGGCGCTGCGCCGGAATGGTTCTGTTGCAGATCGCATTCCCCGCATCGCGGCGCCGCCAGCTGCGCCGGCAACGCCCTGCAGTCCAGCAGCTACGCCGGAGAGGCCGGACTCGGGCGATGTTGCACGCCCCATCTGCCAAGCTGTGGAAGCAGCCGATCCCATGGCCGTGCCGGCTCGAACGGCGGCGAGACCGCCGCCGGTTGCCATGCGAGCGCCGGCAAGCGCCGCACCTCCGGCAACGAGCGTTGATCCGGCGGCCGCCGCGGTGGTTCCGAGTGCGGCTCCCGCGCCAAGCTGCGGCGCGCCCGAGACAAGACCCGAGGCAATTCCCGGCCCGAAAATGCCGAGCCCAAGCAGCGCCAACGCGCCCAGTACCTGTGACATGGCCGCGGCCAAGTCCGGCTCCTTGCCTTGCAGGGCGGAAGCGAACTCGCCGAAGAGCGTGGAGCCGATGCCGACGATGACGGCAAGCACCATCACCTTAATGCCCGACGAGATCACATTTCCGAGCACGCGCTCGGCCAGAAACGCCGAGCGGTTCCAGAGCGCGAAGGGCACCAGAACAAAGCCGGCCAATGTGGTGAGTTTGAACTCCAGGATGGTGATGAAAAGCTGGATGGAAAGGATGAAGAAGGCGATGAGGACCAGGAACCAGGCGAGAAGCAGCACGAAGATGGTCAGCGCGTTGCCAAAAATCTCGGGGAAGCCGACTAGCTGGCTCGCTTGATTGAGCAGCGGCCAGGCGCCCTCGAAGCCGGCCGCGGCAATGCGGCCTGGCCGCAGGAGACTGTCGGCGGACAAATTGCCGGACGAAGCGTTGATGCCGAGCCCGGCAAAGGAGCGGTAGATAATGTCGGCAAGGCTTCTGAAATTGTTCAGGATGAATGCGAAGGCGCCGACATAGAGCACCTTTCGGACGAGCCGACCGAGAATATTGGGTTCGCCGCCGAACGCCCAGACCAGGCCCGCCAGCGTGATGTCAATGCCGATCAGGATGGTAGTGAGAAAGGCGACGTCGCCCGAAAGCAGACCGAACCCGCTGTCGATATAGCGGATGAAGGTCTGCATAAAGCGATCGATGACGCCGAGGTCATTCATGTCGCCGTCTTCCTCGTTGTCTTGAAGACTGCTGATCAGTTGCCGGGATAGGCCGTACCGGTGCCCAGGAAACGCTTCGTCGTCTCGCGGGCGGCTTCCTCAGACTGCGCCTTGCGGGCAGCATCTTCGGCTTCAGCCCGGAACTGGGTCGCGAGCAGCGTCTGGATCTGCATCTGCTGCTTGGTCGAAAGCGCGATCAGCTGATTGGTGGCCTGGCTTGCCTCAAGGGCACCTGCCGCGCCCTGACTGCGGTTGACGAGATCGGTAAGCAGGTCGCCGTCGGCCCGCACGTTCTCCACGATCTGCGACTGCGCGCTCATGGTTTGGCGGAACGCCTGCATGGCGTTTTGCCAGCGCTCGCGCGCGGCGCTCGCCACATCGTTGACCTCGATTGTGGCGTCGTAGCTTTCCGGATATTGCACACGCCACTGGTTCTGAAGCTTGTCGAGATCGAAGCTCAGGCCGCTGGCCTGGGTCATCAGGCCGTCGATCCGTTGGAGCGAACCTGTGAGCTGGCCCACGGAAGAAAAATCCAGGCGCTGAAGGTGCCGCGCCATGTTCTGCAGCATCGTCGCCTGGTTCTGAAGCGACTGGATCTGGTTGTTTATCTGCTCCAGGGAACGTGCCGCTGTCAGCACGTTCTGCGCATAATTCGACGGATCGAACACGATCAGGGCGTGGGCCGGCTGGACGTAGTCGGCCATTGGTTTTGCGATCAGGGAAACGGTGATCAGGCTGGTGAGAAGGCGGCGCCGCATCATGACGATTGCTCCTTGTCTGGTTGAGGGAATTGCTGGAGAAGCTCGGCAGCCCAAGCGAGGCCGCGCGCACTCAGGAACCGGGAGGCAAAGCTGTCCTGCCCGTGCTCTGACAGGACGCTGTCGATCAAAGCTTGCGTGGCCGGATCAGAGGCGCCGCAGAGCGCAAGAGCGATCGGGCCGAGCCCGAGCTCGAAGAGGCGGTTGCCGCGGCGCGACTGCACATAATACTGGCGCTTCGGTGTGGCACGGGCGACCAATTCGATCTGCCGCTCGTTCAGACCAAATCGCTCATAAGCCACCCGCGCCTGCGGTTCCACGGCACGGTCATTGGGGAGAAAAATGCGCTGTGGACAGCTCTCGATGATCGCCGGCGCGATGGAAGAGCCAGCGATGTCGGCAAGCGACTGCGTGGCAAAGATCACCGACACGTTCTTCTTTCGCAGCACCTTCAGCCATTCACGGATGCGGGCGGCAACGAGAGGGTTGTCGAGATAGACCCACGCCTCGTCGAGCATCAGCAGCGTCGGCCGTCCGTCGAACCGCTCCTCGAGACGATGGAACAGATAGGTGAGCACCGGGAGCACAGCGCCTTGGCTGTGCATCAGCTCTTCGGTCTCGAAACACTGCACATCCGACAAAGCCAGCCGATCTTCATCGGCATCGAGCAGCCGGCCGAAGGGACCGTCGAGCGTGTAGGGCATCAACGCGGCCTTGAGCCCATTGGACTGAAGCAGAACCGACAGGCCCGTCAGCGTGCGTTCCTGCACCGGCGCAGTGGCAAGGCTGATGAGTGCCGACCAGATCGCCTCCTTTACCTCCGGCGTAACGGTGACATTCTCATGGGCAACGAGGCCGGCGATCCATTCCGCCGCCCAGCTGCGAGTAGCCTGGTCGCCGATATTGCTCAGTGGCTGGAAGGCAAGCGCACCATCCGCGCCCAGCGCGTGGTGTTCTCCGCCCATGGCCAGTGTTGCCGCACGAGCCGAATTGCCCTTGTCGAAGACATAGACCTGCGCCCCGGCATAGCGTCGAAACTGCAGAGCGACTAGCGCAAGCAGAACCGACTTGCCGGCACCGGTCGGCCCAACGACCAGCATGTGGCCGACATCGCCAACGTGGGTGGAAAGCCGAAACGGTGTCGACCCGTTGGTCTCTGCGAAGAGAAGCGGCGGGGATTCGGTCCCAGTCACGTTGGCGAGATGCTCGTTATCCACCGGACCGGCCCACGCCGACGACAGCGGCATGACATGGGCAAGATTCAGCGTGTGAACGAGCGGCTGGCGAACGTTAGCGTAGACATGACCGGGCAACGAGCCGAGCCACGCCTCGACCGCATTGATGCTTTCACGGATCGTGGTGAAGCCGAGCCCATTGACTATGCGCTCAACCGCTCGGAGCTTTTCCGCGGCGGCCTGTCGGTCCTGGTCCCATACCGTCACCGTTGTGGTGAGATAGCCGAAGCCGACGTGATCGCCGCCCAATGCCTGAAGGGCGGCATCCGCATCGAGCGCCTTGTTGTCGGCGTCACTATCGACGAGAGGGACGGGTTCGTTGGTCACGACCTCGCGCAGGATGGCTGCGACCGATTTGCGCTTGGCAAACCACTGACGGCGCAACCGGGTCAGTGTCTTTGTGGCTTCCGTCTTGTCGAGCGGGATGAAGCGCGTCATCCAGCGGTAGGCGAAATCCTGATGGTTGAGCGCGTCGAGGATCCCTGGCCGGGTGACGTTCGGGAAACCAAGGATGGTGAGGGTGCACAGATGCTGCTCACCCAGCATCGGCTCCAGGCCGCCGGTAAGCGGCGCGTCAACCAGAACACCGTCGAGATACATTGGGGTTTCCGGCATGGCGACCGGATGGCGGTAGGTCGAGATTGTGCCGTGCAGATAGGTTAGCGTCTCGGCATCATCGAGGGCGCGCACTTCCGGCATGAAGCCGGACAGCAAATCCAGGACGCGGTCGGTCTCGTCGCGAAACCACGCCAGCTCCTGGCGCCAGTCTCTAGCCCCTCCCGAGTGATGCGAGTCGACCAGTGCGCTTTCCGCCCGCGCCTGGCCATCTTGCGCCGGCATGAAGACCAAGGTCAGATGATAGCGACTCTCGAAGTGCGCGACCTTGCCCTCGAAGGCCGCGCGCCGTTCCTCATCGACCAGCCATGAGGCAGCATCGGGAAAAGCCGAGCTCGGATAGCCCAGCGCTTCAACGCGCTCGGCCTCGAAAAACAACCCCCATCCGGAGCCCAACCTTCGTAGCGCATTGTTGGCTCGTGCGCAGATGCCGACCAACTCGGCTTCGGTCGCGCTTTCAAGGTCGGGGCCACGGAACCGGAAGGTTCGCTGGAAGCTACTGTCTTTATTGAGCACGATGCCGGGCGCGACCAAAGCGGCCCAGGGCAGATGGTCGGCAAGCCGATCGGCTTTGCCGCGATACTCCGAAAGGTTCAGCATGCAAGCCACCCCTTCAGGCGAAGATGACGGACAAGCACGCTGGCGAAGTCCGGATCGCGGCGAGCGGCAAAGACCGCGAGGGTGTGGCCGGCGATCCAGAGCGCCAGTCCGGCGATCCACTGCTGCAGGCCAAGGCCTATTGCCGCGGCCACCGTGCCGTTGAGGATCGCCACCGCTCGCGGCGCGCCGCCCAGCAGGATCGGCTCAGTCAATGCCCTGTGAACGGGGACTTCGAAACCCTCGATATGCTGCTCTCCGGTGGCCATCAGACGAGTGCCCCGCCGCCGAAGGAGAAGAAGGAGAGAAAGAAGCTCGATGCCGCGAAGGCGATCGACAGGCCGAAGACAATCTGGATCAGCCGGCGAAAACCGCCTGCCGTGTCACCGAAAGCAAGGGTCAGGCCGGTGGTGATGATGATGATCACCGCGACGATCTTGGCGACCGGTCCCTGCACCGACTCAAGGATCTGCTGCAGCGGCTGTTCCCAAGGCATGCCGGAGCCCGCTGCGTGGGCCGGGACGGTGAGAAGAAACGCGAGCGCGGTGGACGAAAGGAAGCGAAGCTTCTTGAGCATGAGGTGACCTTTCAAAACTGCTGGAGTTGCGGAAGCGTGAGCGGGGTGACGGCGTAATCACCGCTGCTGTCGAGACCGGTGACCTCAGCGATCGCGTCAATGCGGCGCGAGGATCCGCGCCCAGCGATGAAGACGATCAGATCTACCGCATCAGCGATGAGGCGGCGGGGAACGGTGACGACGGCTTCCTGGGCGAGCTGCTCGATACGGTAGAGAGCGGAGCGCGCCGAATTGGCGTGAACCGTCGCGATGCCGCCGGGATGCCCGGTGTTCCATGCTTTCAGCATGTCCAGGGCTTCCGCGCCCCTGACTTCGCCCACGATGATGCGGTCGGGTCTGAGCCGCAGGGTCGAGCGCACGAGATCGGCGAGCGTGACCGACCCCCGCCTCGTCCTCAAGGCAACGCAATCCTTCGCCGCGCATTGCAGTTCGCGCGTGTCCTCGATCAGGATCACCCGCTCGTCGCAATCGGCGGCTTGTGCCAGCAGCGCATTGGCAAGTGTTGTCTTGCCCGACGACGTGCCGCCGGCGACCAGGATGTTGCGCCGCTTGCGGACCGCCTTCTTCAGCGCATCGGCCTGCAGCGGCAGCATGACCCGGTCGGCGACATAGTCGGCCAACGTGTAGAGTTTCGCCGCAGGCTTTCGGATGGCGAAGCATGGCCCCAGCACGACAGGCGGCAGCAGACCCTCGAAGCGCTCGCCCGATGGCAATTCGGCGCTGACAATCGGATTGTCAGCATGCGCCTCGGCGCGCACGTGGGAGGCGACCAGGCGGATGATGCGTTCGGCCTCAGAAGGATGCATGTGCACGCCGGTGTCGACCCGGCCTTCACCCAACCGGTCGAGCCGCAGCGCACCGTCGGGATTGACCATCACCTCAATGACGGTCGGATCGGCGAGGGCTTCGGTGATCGCCGGACCCATGGCGGTGCGCAGCATGACGCGGCGGCGATGGTCGGCTTCCGGATGAGAACTCATCCTTCCCCTCCCCTGCGATCGTCGGTGCCAAGTGACCGTTTCCCGGAAGCGATTTGGCGGCCGACCTGTTCGACGAATTTGTCGAAGCGCTCCTGGGCAATCGCTTGCGTGGCCCTGTCCGGCACCGGCGTGTGAGCATGAAGCGTGATCGAAAAGCGGATGAAGAGCGCCAGGCTCTCCAGGATCATCTCGACATCGCGCCTGACATGTCCGAGGTCGCGGGAAAGACGGTCGAGCCTCTTGCCGTAGCGCTGGTCGAGTTCATTCTCCCCACGCCGCTCGATAAAGGTCTCTACCGCGTGCGCCACAATGGCCGATTTGGTGGTCGATGGATTGCGGCTGAGGTTCTCCAGCTTCTCGCTCAACTCGGGTTCAAGCAAAAACTGGTGACGAATGCGGTGGGGCTTCATGCTGCTCGTTCCCTCTGACCGGCGCTGATGCACCGGCGACGGGAACGAGCATCGTCGAGATCCTCGAAATCGCTTACGGCCGTTATCTACGCTGAGATGCGCCCGCGTATGGCGCGCCGTTCAGAAGCCGGGCACGATGTCCTTGTCGTCGCCCATTCCCTCGTTGAGGCCGTACGCACGTGCGGCGGTGGAAATCCGATCCATGACGCGCTTGTCGGCGAGCGTCT
The DNA here is from genome assembly GCF_040318415.1 of Mesorhizobium sp. M1163. Taxonomy (NCBI): domain Bacteria; kingdom Pseudomonadati; phylum Pseudomonadota; class Alphaproteobacteria; order Hyphomicrobiales; family Phyllobacteriaceae; genus Mesorhizobium; species Mesorhizobium sp. M1163. Next base: position 318,018 of record NZ_JAMYMF010000002.1, read on the forward strand.
CGCAGTCATCGTCTGCGGGCGTGAACAGATCGCCCTGATCAGGCTCCTGGACGACGAGGGTCCGTTCTTCGCGCAGGCCCGGATGGCGCTGCTGCTGGACACCTCCGTCTTCGATTGCCGCGCCGGCACTGTCGCCGTCGCCAGCAAGACGCCGATCCACGCCGCGCACCTGTCCGCTCCAATCGTCCGGGCGCGACGTGGGCCGATCCGCGTAGGCACCGTCGCGCAGCACCGGCGAAGGCAGCACTCGCTCCGTGAAATTCTGATCCTGGTAATAACGCAACTTCTTGGCGCGAATCGGCGGCAATCCCGAAACCAGGATTAGTTCGTCAGCCTGCGGCAACTGCATCACCTCACCGGGCGTCAGCAGGGGGCGAGCAGTCTCTTGGCGGCTTACCATGACGTGGGACAACCAGGGCGCCAACCGATGGCCGGCATAGTTGCGCATCGATCTGAGTTCCGTCGCGGTACCAAGCGCGTCCGAAATGCGTTTGGCCGTGCGCTCGTCATTTGAGGAAAAGGCAATCCGCACATGGCAATTGTCGAGAATGGCGTTGTTCTCGCCATAGGCCTTGGAGATTTGGTTCAACGATTGCGCTATCAGATAAGCGCGGATGCCGTAGCCTGCCATGAAGGCGAGCGCAGTCTCGAAGAAGTCGAGCCGACCGAGCGCCGGAAATTCATCCAGCATCATCAGGAGCTGATGCTTGCGGCTCTTCTTTGGATCGCCCTCCAGGCGCTCGGTCAGCCGCCGGCCGATTTGATTGAGCACCAATCGGACCAGGGGCTTAGTGCGCGAGATATCCGACGGCGGCACGACCAGATACAGCGACATCGGTCGCTCGGCATCCACAAGGTCGGCAATGCGCCAGTCGCAGGCCGATGTTGCCGCGGCCACCGTTGGATCACGATAGAGCCCGAGAAACGACATGGCCGTCGAGAGAACGCCTGAGCGCTCGTTCTCTGACTTGTTCAGCACCTCACGAGCCGCCGAGGCCACGACCGGATGGACCTGGGGCTTGTCCACCGTGCCGAGGTGGTTTGTGGTCATCATCCGCTGCAGTGTCGCAGCGAATGAGCGTTGCGGGTCCGACAGGAAGGTGGCGACACGGGCGAGTGTCTTTTCCTCTTCGGCGTAGAGCACGTGCAAGATGGCGCCAACTAGGAGTGAATGACTGGTCTTCTCCCAATGGTTCCGCCGCTCCAGCGCGCCTTCCGGATCAACGAGAATGTCGGCGATGTTCTGGACGTCGCGGACCTCATCTGGACCTTTGCGCACTTCCAGCAGCGGGTTGTACCGCGCCGATCTCGGATCGGTCGGATTGAACAAGAGACAGTGCGAGAACTTCGACCTCCAGCCAGAGGTCAGCTGCCAGTTCTCGCCTTTGATGTCGTGAATGACGGCCGAGCCGGTCCAGGAAAGAAGGGTTGGAACAACCAGTCCGACGCCCTTGCCCGAACGTGTCGGCGCAAAGGCCATGACGTGTTCTGGTCCGTCATGGCGCAGATAGCGATAATTCAGTCCGCCAAGGAAAACGCCGGCCGGCTGAAACAGCCCCGCCTTCTCGATTTCCAGCTTCATGGCCCATCGTGAGGACCCATAGGTGGTGACCAACCCCCGCTGCCGTGCGCGCCAGAGGGACCCAGCTATCGCGGCGGCACAGCCCAGGAACCCGCTGGCTCCGGCAAGTATGCCAGCCTTGTCGAAGACTTCAGGCGCATAGGCGTCAAATTGGAACCACCATTCGAACAGTTTCCACGGCTGGTAGATCGGCCAGCCGACTGTCACAAACCATGGCGCGCCGAGTGGCGGCTGATAGGAGAGCATGTGGGCGCACCATTGGGTTGCAGTCCACACGCCAAGAATGACAATTGCGAATACGACAGCGATCTGCCCAATCAGCAACTTCGTGGGTGTCAATAGCTTGCTCCGCTCTTCTGGCCAGACGGACCAAACATCGCGCCGAGCGAGGAGAATTCGAACGGCCGCTACGTGCGACTAGGTGCGATGACAAGGTTGATAGGCATTGTTCAGCTGCGAACAGCGAAAATCCGCCGCAGCAACCGATCGGCGGTGCCAGGTAGGCGGTTTGGTCGCAGAAGATGTTGGGGCTTCAGGCGCGGGCACATTGAAGATGTGCTGACAGACAAACCTTTGGAGCTGACGCGTTTGTGCGAGTAGCGAGCTGAAAGGCTCGGCGAGAAGTCGTCGTTCTCAATCGGGCGACGGGGGATACATCGGCGAAGACGGCATAGGGCAGGATGGGCCAGACCGAGCCGACGGCAAGGTCGTAGCCAAGGCCTTGGAGCGCATAGCGCCTGGCCGGGAGGCCGCCGCCAGTCAGGCTTACGCGGCGCGTCGTTGAGCGAGGTGAAGACCCGAACGGGCTCGACGAGGGTCCACGGCGGTCACAATGTTGTGGTGGTGATCGCAGTAGACGCGATCCGGCGAAGTTGGCCCAGCACAAAAACGATAACCGCCAGGTACAGAAGCGTCTTCGCTCACCGGGAAGCGGCACTGATAGAGGCCTAGCTGAATGAGGGGGACGTCTCTCGAAGTTGGTCTGATATTTTCAGGCATGATGGTTTCCTAGTTCGTAGCAATTACCAGCTGACGGCCGCAGTGCGACCCGTCGGGACGAGCTTCTCTCGTTTTGGAGGGCTATGGGTCACCATATGGTGTTGGTAGCACCATCAATGAAGCCCTACGCCCTGCTTCTGAAGCCAATAGTTTGCGACTTAAGGCCACACGCGCGAACGCATTAGCAATCTACCATCGTGTCCCCGAGGCACTCGCCCGCCGCGGTTTGCCGGCGGCGGGGTCGCACTGGCTTGTGGGGCCCTAGGCCCACTCGCGGCGCTCGCACTCGATCTCGGTGCGGGTTTCCCGTGTCTCATCGCCCTGTCAGCGCCTTGCAAATGAGCGAAACCAAGCTGTCGCGCGCTCGCTCGTGGAGTGCGCCTTTCGGCCGCCATGCAAGGAAATCATCAACGCTCATCCAATCAGCCGGGTTTGTGTCGGCGTCTGGCTGGCTGAATTCCACATATAGATGCAGTTCGTCCGGCACGAAGACGACCCTCCATAATCCTTTGACGTCATTGGCAAGGTTGTAGGCGAGGACGGTCATGGCGGGGCACTCCTTTCGCCGTGGAGCGTGCCTATCTCACGGGAAAATTCCATCACCAGAAGTTAGTATTGACGCTCGCGCTTTCTCAGAAATCCAACGTCCGCGTGATGCCGAAAGGTGCAGCCAGCTTTTTGTGTATCTCGATTGGGAACACGGGACCGCCGCGGAAGTTCGGTGCACGCAGCGAATCCTCCCCTCCAGGTATTGCTGCAGATCGGTATCCCGATCGGCCCGCGCTCCCCGCAAGGGCGCGGGCCTCGGCCTGTGGTGCTCATGCCATCTACTTCGATCCGCAAGATGGAATATAATCTGGATAGAAGGCCCCTCTCGGTGTGGTTCGTCGCCAGCGGCAAGCGATACGAGTTTGAGGGGGTACCGCCGGAAACCTTTGCCGCGTTCCGGGCCGCGTTCGCCAAGAGCCGCTATTTCAACGACCACATCCGCAACAATTTCCGCTACCGTCTGGTTGCGAGCGATAGCGACCCGGGATGACCTGACCTGCCGGCGGCTCAATCGTCCTGTCGCTCCGGTTGGTGGACGCGTTGCCGGATAGTGTCCTGAAGGTTCTGCAAAAAGTTTTGGAGAGAGAACGGCGCTTGCTCTGAAGGGCGAGCGGCCATGGCACGGTGGTGA